>NZ_CP015249.1:1905693-2223309 GCF_001632775.1 Dokdonella koreensis DS-123 | reverse complement strand
TCGTGGCGCCGTTATCGCAAGTTGCTGGCGACGCTACGGAAATATGGCCCGCCGGGCAATCCGGCAAGGCCATAGATGGCGAACCCGCCAAATCCGCACACGTATCGTCACCGCTTTCGGGGTGCCCGGGCCGAACAGGCCTCGGGTCGCAGGCGGGGATACGTGGAGGTTCAACCCCGGGCAGTACCGAGCCGCAATCATACCGGCACGGTCGCCCACGCACGATTGGAGTCAATCAAATGCCTCAGGTCACGATGCGCCAGATGCTGGAAGCTGGCGTGCACTTCGGTCACCAGACGCGTTACTGGAATCCCCGCATGGCCGACTACATCTTCGGCGCGCGCGGCAAGATCCACATCATCAACCTCGAGAAGACCCTGCCGCTGTTCAACGACGCGATGAACTTCGTGTCGGGCCTGGCGCAGAAGCGCGGCACGATCCTGTTCGTCGGCACCAAGCGCTCGGCGCGCGACGCGGTCAAGGAAGAAGCCGCCCGCTGCGGCATGCCGTACATCGCTGCCCGCTGGCTCGGCGGCATGCTGACCAACTTCCGTACCGTCAAGCAGTCCGTGGCCCGGCTCAAGGAGCTGGAGGCCGGCGCGACGGACGGCACCTTCGACCGCCTGGTCAAGCACGAGATCCTGAGCCTCCAGCGCGAGCGCGAGAAGCTCGAGAAGTCGCTGGGCGGCATCAAGGACATGGGCCGCCTGCCCGACGCGCTGTTCGTGATCGACATCGGCCACGAGAACATCGCCGTGCTCGAAGCCAAGAAGCTCGGCATCCCGGTCGTGGCGGTGGTCGACACCAACTACGACCCGAGCCTGGTCGACTACGCGATCCCCGGCAACGACGACGCGATCCGCGCGGTGCAACTCTATGCGCGCGCCGTCGCCGACGCGGTCCTGGAAGGCAAGGCGGCCGCCCCGCAGATCGCGGCCAGCGAGAAGGACGAGTTCGTCGAGCTGGACGCCGACGGCAACCCTGTCACGAAGAAGGACGCCGCCGACCGCGACAACCGCCGCAACAAGCCGGCACCGCGCAAGGCACCGCCGAACCGCCGTGGCGCACCGGCCGGCAAGCGTGGCGACGCCCCGCGCGGCGGCGCCGACCGGAGCGAGTGACACATGCCGGCAAGCGTGCGGCGCTAGCCTGTCGCGCTTGCCGGTTCCTCTCCCGCGAGGCGGGCGACGCGCCGGCACGGCCGTCGTCACCGACATCTCTACATTCCACGCGGCGGGTCGCCGCCGCGTCGCAAGCAATCGAGGTTTTCCGATGGAAATCACCGCACAGCTGGTCAAGGAACTGCGTGAGCGTTCCGGCGCCGGCATGATGGAGTGCAAGAAGGCGCTCACCCAGAACAACGGCGACATCGAAGCCGCCATCGAGTGGCTGCGCAAGGCCGGGCTCGCCAAGGCCGACAAGAAGGCCGACCGCGTGGCCGCCGAGGGCCGCATCGTCCTGGGCCAGGAAGGCTCGCGCTCGGCGCTGGTCGAGATCAACAGCGAGACCGACTTCGTGGCGAAGGACGAGAACTTCCTCGGCTTCGTCGAGAACGTCGCCAAGGCGGCGGTCGCCGGTGCCGGCGTGGCCGACGTGGCCGCACTCAAGGCCGCTACCTATCCGGGCGGCGGCACGGTCGAGGAAGCGCGCTCGGCGCTGATCGCCAAGGTCGGCGAGAACGTCCAGGTGCGCCGTCTCGTCAGCCTCGACAGCGCCCACGCGGTCGGTGCCTACGTGCATGGCGGGCGCATCGGCGTCCTGGTCGAGGTCAAGGGGGGTTCCGCCGAGCTGGCACGCGGCATCGCGATGCACGTCGCCGCGATGAATCCCCCGTACATCGCCGAGAAGGACGTCCCGGCCGACTTCATCGCCAAGGAGAAGGAGATCGAGCTGGCCAAGATGTCCGAGAAGGACAAGGCCAAGCCGGCCGAGATCCTCGAGAAGATCATCAGCGGAAAGATCAACAAGATCATCAACGACGTCACGCTCACCGGCCAGCCCTACGTGCTGGACAGCAACGAGACCGTCGGCGCCGTCCTCAAGAAGGAAGGCGCGGAAGTCGTTTCGATGCACCGCCTGGTCGTCGGCGAGGGTATCGAGAAGGTCGTGGAAGACTACGCCGCCGAAGTCATGAAGCAGGCCGGACTGGCCTGAACAGGACGGTGGTTCGCCACCCCGAAAGGCCGCGGGAAACCGCGGCCTTTTTTCGTTGTGCGCATCTGCCGCACGTGCATTCGGCCCGGCAAGGGCCGTCACATGATTTTCATATGGACGCTTCGGGTAAAATCCGGCTGTTTTGCCCGCCTCGGAGAACCTGATGACCCGCTCGATCGCGTACCGTCGCATTCTGCTCAAGCTCTCCGGCGAGGCACTGATGGGTGAAGCCGACTACGGCATCGACCCGAAGGTGATCCAGCGCCTGGCGCGCGAGATCATCGAGGTCCAGAAGGCCGGTGTGCAGGTCGGCGTCGTGATCGGCGGCGGCAACATCTTCCGCGGCGAGGGCCTCGCGGCGGCCGGCATGGACCGCGTGACCGGCGACCACATGGGCATGCTGGCCACCGTCATGAACGCACTGGCCATGCAGGACGCGATCGAGAAGGCCGGCGGGTTCGCGCGCACGATGAGCGCAATCAAGATCAACGAGGTCTGCGAGGACTTCATTCGCCGCCGCGCGGTCCGGCACCTCGAGAAGGGCCGCATCGTCCTGTTCGCCGCCGGCACCGGCAATCCGTTCTTCACCACCGACTCGGCCGCCGCGCTGAGGGCGGTGGAGGTCGGCGCCGACCTGCTGCTCAAGGCGACCAAGGTGGACGGCGTCTATACGGCCGACCCGGCCAAGGATCCGACCGCCAAGCGCTACGATCACCTGTCCTACGAGGAAGTCATCCACCGCGACCTGCGGGTGATGGACACCAGCGCGATCGCGCTGTGCCGCGACCACCGGATGCCGCTGCGCATCTACGACATGGGCGTGGCAGGCAACCTGATGCGCATCATGGAAGGCGCGCAGATCGGCACGCTGGTCAACACCGAAGGGTGATCCATCCGCTTCCGGCGCGCCGTCGGCCGGTCCGGGGCGGCACGCTCAGCGTCGCGCGCCCATCATGCGGATCTGGCGCGGCCGCCGCGCCCACAGTACGAGGAACACCGGCAGCAGGACCGGCGGCGCCCAGTACGCCAGCTTGATCCAGCGGTGCGCGGCGTTCCAGGTCGAGCCGGTGACGAGGTCCATCGCCACCCGGCCGTCCTCGGCGATCCGCGCGAAGCCCTCGCTCCAGGCTTGTTCCAGCCAGCCGGCGCCGTAGCCACGCAGGGTCGGCACGGCATCGTCGATGGGCCGTCCCAGAAAGATGTAGGTGGCCGCGAGCGGCGCCTCCCGGCGCGCCGACGCCGCGATGTGCTCGCCGACGTGCGGCAGCGACGGCACGGCGCCCCAGACCACCAGGTCGAAGGCCAGCGTCAGGACCAGCATCCCGAGCGCGACGGCCCACCCCTTGATCTTCTTCATCCTCGACCTCCCCATGGCTGCCGGACGCCGCCCCGGCTCAGAACATGCCGGTCTCGAGTCGGGCGATTTCCGACATCATGCCCTGGTTCCACGGCGGATCGAAGACCAGCTCGACATCGGCCTCGGCGATGGTCGGGATCAGTTCCAGCTTGGTGCGCACGTCGTCGACCAGGATGTCGCCCATGCCGCAGCCGGGCGCCGTCAGCGTCATGCGGACCTCGACCGTGCGCATGCCGTCCTCGCGGTGCTCGAGCACGCAGTCGTAGACCAGGCCCAGCTCGACGATGTTGACCGGGATCTCGGGATCGAAACAGGTCCTGAGCTGGTCCCAGACCAGCCGCTCGACCGCTTCGTCGTCCGCGTCCACCGGCAGTTCCAGCGGTGGCGGCGCCGCCTTGCCGAGCGCGTCGGCATCGGACCCTTTGATCCGGAAGAGGTTGCCGTCCACGTAGACCGTGAAGCTCCCGCCCAGCGCCTGGGTGATGTAGCCCGCCTGCCCCGCCGGCAAGGTGACGACGTCGCCCTGCGGGACCATGACGGCCTCGCAATCGCGCTCGAGCCGCACCGGCTCGGATGTCTGGCTGTAACCGTACATGGAATGCGTCGAGTCGGCCGGTCGTGGAAAGTCGCCCATTATGCCGCGACGGCGTTCGGGCTGAGCGGTGCTCGCAGGGCGCCTGCGATGTCGCGGCCCGGCGCTGGAGCCCGGCTGTCTTGCGATATCAGGGCGATCCGCTGCCGTTCAACCGGACGGCGCCAGGGCCGGCGTACCGCCCAGGCCGAGTTCGCGCAGGCAGCGCCCGAGCAGGCGCATCGCCGCTTCGACATCGCCCGGCGAAAGGCCGGCATAGCCGAGCAGCAGCCCGGGGCGCGGCGGCGGCCGCAGGCAGTAGGGTGCCAGTGTGTACAGGCCCAGCCCGCGTGACCGCGCATGCGCGACCAGGCGCTCGCTGTCGGCATGACTGACGCCGTGCAGCCAGGCGGTCACGTGCATGCCGGCGCTCGAGTCGGCGACCTCGGTGGCTCCGGCCGCATGGCGGGCCAGGCCGTTCAGCATCGCCGTGCGGCGCAGGCGCAACGCCGTCGCCGCGCGGCGCAGGTGGCGCTCGAAGCCGCCGCCCGCGATGAAGCGCGCCAGTGCCGCCTGTTCCAGCGCGCTGCAACCGCGGTCTTCCAGCCACTTGGCCGCGACCAGCGGTCGTCGCAGGGCATTCGGAATGACCATGTAGCCCAGGCGCAGCGCCGGGAACAGCGCCTTGGAAAAGCTGCCGATGTAGATCACGCGATCGTCGCGATCGAGCGACTTCAGGGCGGCCAACGGCCGGCCGGCATACCTGAACTCGCCGTCGTAGTCGTCCTCCACCAGCCAGGCACGCCGTGTGGCCGCCCATTCGAGCAGGGCCATGCGGCGCGCCAGCGGCAGCAAGGCCCCGGTCGGGAACTGGTGCGACGGCGTGACGACGGCCAGGCGCGCGCGGGCCGGCAGCGCCTGCGGCACCAGACCTTCGGCGTCGACCCGGCAGCCGTGCACGCGCGCGCCCTGGGCCAGGAACACCTGGCGCGCGCCGCGGTAGTGCGGGTCCTCCAGCGCCACCCCGTCGCCGGACGTCAGCAGCACGCGCGCCGCCAGCGCGAACGCCTGCTGGGTGCCGGACACGACCAGGACATCGTCCGGCTCGGCCTGCACGCCGCGGCGGCGGGCGAGGTAGTCGCAGATCTGCTCGCGCAAGGCCGGCAAGCCCTGCGGGTCGGGGTAGTCCGGATCGGCCTCCTCCGCCGCCCGGCTGACCTCGCGCCGCCAGGCGCTGGCCAGGGCCGGATTGGCGAGCGGCAGGCCGTACTGGAGGTTGTAGCGCAAGCGCATCGGCGCGCGTGCGCCCTGGAATGCGCCCTCGCTGGCGGCCAGCGCGCGCCGCGCGAATGCCGACAGCGGAGCCACCGGTTGCGCGGCGATCCTGCGGGAAGCGGATTTGCCGAGCGCGATCGGGGCGACATAGCTGCCCGACCCGACGCGCCCGACCAGGAACCCCTCGGCCTGCAGTTGCTCGTAGGCGGCAAGGACGGTGTTGCGCGACAGTTCCAGCTCCGACGCCAGACTGCGGCTGGCCGGCAGGCGCGCGCCCGCCGGCAGGCGTCCGGTCAGGATCGCGTCCTTGAACGCACGGATCAGCTGGCCGTAGCGCGGCCCCTGCCCGTCCAGCTCGATGTGCACGACCGGACCTCCCAGCGTCGCCCAGAACGCGAGCTGCATGGTACCAATCCGGACGCCGGGTCCGTCGCTGCGATGCGCGTCGCCGTGTGGCGATCGATCGTGCTGCGCTATGATCGGCGCCCGTTCCCGCATTCGCCCCCCGTCCCCCGTGCCCTGCCCGACCCTGCCCGCCTGCTGCCGTGGGCACTGATGCCTTCCACGTCCGGCGCCAGCGCTGGCTCGGCCTGGCAACCGCCGCGATGTGTGCGCTGGCCGCCGGTGCGGTGTGGTGCGTGCTGTCGCTGTACGTCGCTCGAAACCTGACCGTACTGGCGCTTCCGATCGCCCTGGTCGTGGCCTGGGTGTTGCGCAACCACGGTTTCGCGCAAAACGCCGGTGGCGCCCTGCTGGCCGCCGGCTTCACCGCGGCGGCCTGCTTCTATGCGCAGTACCTGCTGGCGACTGCACACATCGCCTCGATGCTCGGCTTGCCGATGCGTACGGCGCTCGCGCAGATCGGCCCGGGCATGGCGACCGCGGTCATGCAAAGCCGGATCGACGGCTGGGATCTGGCGATGATGCTCGGCTCGGTGGTCGCAGCGGCCTTGCTGGTGCTGCGCGGGCGCTAGCGCCGCTCAGGCGTCTCGCGCGACCGTGCGTTGCCGCGCGAACACCCCCGCCGCACGGCGTCCCAGGCGAATGCCCGGTTTTTCGACGAAGGCGTGGACGAACGCCGCGACGGCGACGGTCAGGATGACATTGAGGGCCAGGTAGAACGCCAGATGCCGTGTTCGCCACCAGGCTTCGACCGGAATGCGCAGCAGGAGCCAGAGCATGGGGTAGAACACCACGGCGTGGAACAGGTAGATCGAATAGCTGATCCGGCCGAGCCACGCCATGACCGGATGCGTGATGCGCACGACGGTCATGCCGAGCACGAAAACCGCGACCCCGATCGAGTACGGCACCGTCAGCTGCCACGGCAGTTTCGCCGCCAGCGTCGAGAGCAGAGGCAGCCCGGCCAGGTAGAACGCCAGCAGTCCCCACAGGCAGGCGCGCACGGCGGGCGCGCGCAGCTCGCCGTCGTACCAGGCGCGCAACAGCGTGCCCATCGACATGATCGCCAGGTACACGAACCAGGGCAGGACGTCGAACCCCGGCGCCGGGCGTCCCATTGCGCGGAACACCAGCGATGCGGCGACGACCAGCGTCAGGGTCGCGGAGAAAAGCGCGATGCGCCGGTAGTTGCGAATGCTGCCGGTCAGCACAAGGACCAGGCACACCGCATAGAACGCCAGCTCCACGCCCAGCGTCCAGTACAGGCCCTGCGCGGACCGGACCCCGATCAGGTCCTGCAGCAGCGTGAGGTTGACGAGGAACTCGCCGGCCGTGAACTCCCGGCCCCACAGCCAGTGGCAGGCGTAGGCGCCGGCGGCGACCGAGAGCCAATACGCCGGGTAGATCCTGAAGACGCGCCGGATCGCGAAGTCCCAGCCGGCCCGCGGCCGCTCCGGGTGCACGCTGAACGGGATGACGAAACCGCTGATGACGAAGAACGCGACCACGCCCACGCGGCCGGCATCGAGCAGGCGGGCCGCGTCGTAGAGCCAGCGGCTCGCTTCGGTCTGCGGACTCAGGCCGTAGAAGCTCTCCGAGACGTGCATCCAGACCACCAGCAGCGCCGCGATCGCCCGCAGCGCGTCGAGCGCGACCAGGCGGTCGGTCGCCGCCGCCTGTCGCGCGGGCATCTGCCCGCCGGAGCTAGTGGCCGCCGCCCTCGATGCTCTTGAGTTCACTGATCAGCCGGTTCGCCGCTTCTTTGCCGTCGGCGTACAGCAGGCGGGTGTTGTCGGCGTAGAACAGCGCGTTCTCGATGCCGGCGAAACCGGTGCCCTTGCCGCGCTTGATGACGATGACCTGCCGCGAATCGACGACGTCCAGGATCGGCATACCGAAGATCGGCGAGGTCTTGTCGGTCTTGGCCGCCGGATTCACGACGTCGTTGGCGCCGATGACGATCGCCACGTCGCAGGTCTTGAACTCCGGATTGATGTCGTCCATGTCGGCGATCAGGTCGTACGGCACGCCCGCTTCGGCGAGCAGCACGTTCATGTGTCCCGGCATGCGGCCGGCCACCGGGTGGATCGCGAAACGGACATCCTTGCCCGACTTGATCAGCAGCTGCGACAGCTCCCAGATCTTGTGCTGCGCCTGCGCGACCGCCATGCCGTAGCCCGGCACGATGATGACCTTCTCGGCCATGTAGAGCAGCGAGGCCGCATCGCTGGCCTCGATCGGCTTCTGCGACCCGGCGATCTCCGAAGCGCCCGCGCCGCCGCCGCCGAAGTTGGAGAACAGCACGTTGCTGAGCGGCCGGTTCATCGCCTTGGCCATCAGCTGGGTGAGGAACGTGCCGGCTGCGCCGACCACGGTTCCGGCGATGATCAGAGCCTCGTTCTGCATCACGTAGCCCTCGAACGCGACCGCCAGTCCGGTCAAGGCGTTGTAGAGCGAGATCACCACCGGCATGTCGGCGCCGCCGATCGGCAAGGTCATCAGTACGCCGAAGGCCAGCGCCAGCACGAAGAACACGACCACCAGCGAGGCGTCCAGCCGCCACAGCACCAGCGCCAGGCCCGCCAGCGCGGCGGCCACGAGCACCGCGAAATTCACGAACTGCTGGCCGGAGAACGTGAAGCGCTTGTCCATGCGGCCGTCGAGCTTGGCCCAGGCGATGATCGAGCCGGTCATCGAGACCGATCCGATCAGCGCGCCCAGCACCGCCAGCGCCAGCGTCGCCACCGGCGGCACCGCGGCGCCGGGCTGCGAGAACTTCAGCAGCTCGCCGGCGCCGATCGCCGCCGCCGAGCCGCCGCCCATGCCGTTGAACAGGGCGACCATCTGCGGCATGTCGGTCATCGCCACGCGGCGGCCCCAGAGCCAGGTCGGCACCACGCCGACGACGATGCCGCCGACGATCAGCCAGAGGTTGTGGCCGCCGGTGATCGCGAACGTGGCCAGCGTCGCGATCACCATGCCGATGCCCGCCTGCACGATGCCGCGCCGCGCCGTCACCGGCGAGGACATGCGCTTGATGCCGAGGATGAACATCACCGCGGCCAGGAAGTAGGAGGCCTTGGCGAGCCAGACCCATGCGGTTTGTGTATCCATGAACCCCTCTCGTGCCTGTGGGAACGCGTCGCCGCGCGAACCGCGGTCGCGGCGCCGGATCGCTTAGTCCTGCTTGTCCTTGCTCGACTTGAACATCTCGAGCATGCGTTCGGTGACGACATAGCCACCGGCGGCGTTGCCGGCGCCCAGCGCCACGCCGAGAAAGCCGATGAACTTGGCCAACGGCGTGTCGGCATGCGCCAGCGCGATCATCGCGCCGACCAGCACGATGCCGTGGACGAAGTTCGAGCCCGACATCAGCGGCGTGTGCAGGATCACCGGCACCCGCGAGATGATCTCCTTGCCGGTGAATGCGGCCAGCATGAAGATGTACAGCGCAAGAAAACCGTCGATCATGACTGGGCTCCTTCGATCAGCTGGCGCGTCGGCTCGTGCAGGATGCGGCCATCGTGGGTGAGGCAGGTCTTGGCGATCAGCTCGTCGTCCCAGTTCAGCGTCAGCGCTCCGTCGTTCAGGGACAGCTCGAGGAAGTTGTAGAGGTTGCGTGCGTACATCTCGCTGGCGTGGATCGGGGCGGAAGCCGGCAGGTTGACCGTGCCGATGATGCTGACGCCGTTGGGTGACACGACGGTGCGGCCGGCCTCGGTCAACTCGCAGTTGCCGCCGGATTCGGCCGCGATGTCGACGATGACGGCGCCCGCTTTCATGCCGGCCACCATTGCCGCGCTGACGATGCGTGGCGCCTGCCGTCCCGGCACGGCCGCCGTGGTGACCACGACATCGATGCCCTTGAGATGGTCGGCCAGCGCCTGCTGCTGTCGCTCGCGCTCTTCGGCGGTCAGCTCGCGCGCATAGCCGCCGCTGCCGGCCGCGCTGACGCCCAGATCGAGGAATTTCGCGCCGAGCGACTCGATCTGCTCGCGGGTCTCGGGGCGGACGTCGAATCCTTCCACCTGCGCGCCGAGGCGGCGCGCGGTCGCGATCGCCTGCAGGCCGGCGACGCCGGCGCCGACGACCAGCACCTTGCTCGGCCGGATCGTGCCGGCGGCGGTGGTCAGCATCGGGAAGAACTTCGGTGCGGCCTCGGCGGCGATCAGTACCGCCTTGTAGCCGGCGACGGCCGCCTGCGAGGACAGCACGTCCATCGCCTGGGCGCGCGTCGTGCGCGGCAGCAGTTCCATCGCGAAGGCCGTGATCTTGCGATCGCGCAGCGCCTTGACCCGCTCCGGATCCCGATGCGGCTGCAGGTGCGCGATGACCACCGCACCCGCCTTGAGGCCTGCGATCTCGTCCGGGTCGGGAGGCTGGACCCGAAGCAGGACGTCCGCACGCGCCAATGCTCCGGCGCGGTCCAGCACCTGCGTCGCGTCGAGCGCGGCGTCGGAAAAGTAGGCCGATTCCCCGGCTCCGGCCTCGGCGAGGACATCGGCGCCTCGGGCCTTCAGCTTCTTCACCACGTCCGGCGTCAGGGCGACGCGACGCTCGCCCGCCGCGGTTTCGCGCAGTACGACAACGGCAACCGGCATGTTCTCTCCCCGCGCTGTTCGAGAGACCGGCATCCTAGCCGAACTGCCGGCCGATGTAAGCAGCAGGTGAATTGCTACACTGCTGCGCTTTCCACGCACGACGCCACGGGTCCATGTCCCTCCTGCAACCGATCACCGCCCGACTCTCCGTCCCGTCCCGCCAGCTCACCGGCCCCGGCCCCGACGAGGCGCAGCTTCGCACCCTGCTTGAGGCGGCGATACGCGTCCCCGATCACGGCCGTCTCAACCCGTTCCGCCTGCTGCTGATCCGCGGTGATCAGGGCCGCCGGCTCGGCGAGCGGCTGGCCGAGATTCATGCACGCAAGGAGCCGGACGTGCCCGCCGGCGTGCTGGCCAAGGACAGGGAGCGCTTCGCTTTCGCGCCGGTGGTCGTCACCGTCGTCGCCCGCGTGCTCGCGGGGCACAAGGTGCCCGAGATCGAGCAGCGCCTGACGGCCGGCTGCGTGGCCTACAACCTGCTGCTCGGCGCCCAGGCACTGGGCTACGGCGCGCAATGGCTGACCGGCTGGCCGGCCTATGACCGCGACGTCGCCGCCCTGCTCGGCCTCGCCGGGGACGAGGAGGTCATCGGATTCGTCCATATCGGCAATATCCGCATCCCGGCCTCGGAGCATCCGCGTCCGGCCCTGGCCGACCTGCTGGGCGAGTGGAACGGATGATGCCGTGGTGACGCGTGCTGCCCATCTGATCGACGCGAGCCTGTACGTCTTCCGCGCCTGGCATGCGCTGCCGCCGGACACCCTCGACGCCGACGGGCACCCGCTCAATGCCGTGCACGGCTTCACGCGGTTCCTGCTGGACCTGCTCGAGCGCGTGCGTCCCTCGCATGTGGCGGCCGCCTTCGACGAGTCGCTCACGCATTCGTTCCGCAATACGCTCTACCCGCTCTACAAGGCCAATCGCGCACTGCCTCCGGAGGAGCTGGAGCGGCAGTTCCGTCACTGCAAGGACGTGGCCCGCGCGCTGGGGCTGGCCGTGCTGTCGGATCATCGCTACGAGGCCGACGACCTGATCGGGAGCGCCACGACCCGGCTGCATGCGCACGACCTGGACGTGGTGATCGTCTCGGCCGACAAGGATTTCGGCCAGCTGGTGTCGCTGCGCGCCAGCCAGTGGGACTTTTCCCGGGACTTGCGCTGGGACGAGTCCGGCATCCGCGCGCGCCTGGGCGTGCGTCCCGACCAGGTCGCCGACTACCTGGCGTTGACCGGCGATGCGATCGACAACATACCCGGGGTGCCGGGCATCGGTGCGAAGACCGCCGCGAGCCTGCTGCATCACTTCGGCACCCTCGACGCGCTGCTGGCACGGGCCGAAGAAGTGGCCTTCCTGCGGTTGCGCGGCGCGGCGACGGTCGCCCGCCGGCTGCGCGAGCACGCCGGACAGGCGCGGCTTTCGCGCCAGCTCACCGGCATCGTCCTGGACGCGCCGGTGCCCGAGGCGAGCGAAGACTATCGGCATCGGCCGCCGTCGTTCGACGACGTCGAAGCCTTGTGCGAGCGGTTGCGCCTGGGGCCGATGACGCGGACCCGCATCCGCGCGCTCGGTGGCACGAGCACCGCCGTCAGCAGCTGAAGCGGGCTGCACCTGCAGCCCGCCTGGGAAAGGGGGCGTCAGCCGCCACCCTTCTTGTCGAGCGCCTTCTCCAGCTCCGTCTGCTCCTGCGGCTTGTCGGAAAACGGGCGAGCCGGAGTGAACCGTAGGTCGTCGCCATCCAATGCGTTGCCACCGGGAGGGATTTCCTTGCCGACGGCGACGTCGATGCCTTTCTGGTCCCAGGCGAAGCGGGCGTCGCTGCGATAGATCCTCACCGGTGCAAGTGCGCCGTCGTCCTTTGCCACGCCGTAGCTGTCGTAGTGCGCACGCCGGCTGTCGGCGATGAAGTAGAACCCGCCGTCGGCCACCGTGCCGACCGTCGGGAAGCCGAATTCCGGCTTGGCCGCGTCCAGCGGCATCACCTTCGTGAGGGCGCGTCCGTCCGGCGTCAGGTGCATGCGCAGCACCCGCTTGGGCGACATGCCCGGTTCGACCGCGATCAGCGTGTTGTCGTACCAGTAGAGGCCTTCGATGCCGCTCAGCACCAGGGCTGCCGCGTTGTAGTGGAGATCGAAGCCCTTGCCCGTGGTCAGGTCCAGCCCGGCGATGCCGTGCGTGAAGTCGGCGAAGTAGAGCAGCTTGCCGTCGTCGCTCACGGCGACACCGCGAAGGCTGGTCAGCCGCGGGTTGTTCATCAACGGCTTGACGTTCTTGCCTTCCAGTCGATAGAGCAGGTTCTTGACGCCGTCGGTGGCGAACACCTGGCCCTTGCGGCTGACCACCACCGAGGACAGCGTATGCGGTGCACCGGCGTCCGGCAGCAGGTACTTCTCGACGAACGCGCCGGTCGACAGCTTGAACTTGAAGAGGCCGGCCTGTCCGTTCGTCTCGGCCGAGAAACCCTTGTAGTAGATCGACGCCGTGCTCGCGACGTAGAGCGCGTCCCGTTCGGCGTCGACGGCCAGCGCGTGCACGCCCCACAGGCCGTTCTGCGCATTCGGCGCGATGAAGTCGGTCAGCTTGCCGGCCTTGTCGACCAGGTAGACCTTGCCCTCGCGGACGCTGCCGACCAGGAACTGCTTGCGCTTGGGATCCCAGCCGATCGACTCGAACAGGTAGTCGCCCTTGGGCAGGTCGAAGGCGACCTTGCCTTCGCCGAACGGCTTGAGATTCGCGCGCAGGTTCTCGACCGCGTAGGTCCACACCTGCGTGTCGGAAACCTTCTTGAAGCGCGGATCGTCCGCCAGGTTGTAGCCGAAGCCCTGCTGCTGCATCTTCAGCAGCACGTCGTAGGCGCGGCTCTTGTCGTCGAGGTTGGCGTAGGCGGCCGCCAGCGCCAGCTTGACCTCGCCGGAGCTGGGGCGAAGCTGGCCAAGCCGTTCCAGCGTCCAGGTGAGGCGGCGCATGTCCTCCTTCTCCTGGTAGATCGAGGCGAGCTGCCCGAGCACGGCCGGCAACTGGACCTGCTTGATCTGCGCTTCGGTCAGCGTGGCCGGATCCAATTCCTTTTGTTTCTGGTTGGCCGGTTTGGCGGGGAGCGCCACCTGGGCCATGGCCGCGGGCGCGCAAAGCGCCACGACCAGGCAGCACAACAGCAGGGGTCTGATCTTCATGAGGCGATAGGTTCCTTCGGAGCCGGCACGAGACCGTGCCGGGCCTGGAAAGTTTCGGGGTGGACGCTTGGCCCGGCCTGCCGGGCCCGTAGAATAGGCAATCCCCATTCTACATCGCCCCCATGAGCGACACCGAAACCCTCTACGACGGCAAGTGGCTCCGATTGATGCGGCGGGGGCGCTGGGAGTACGCCGAGCGCACGAATCCGGGCGGCGGCGTCATGATCATCGCCGTCACGCCGGAGGACTGCCTGCTGTTCGTCGAGCAATACCGGCCGGCGCTCCAGTCGATGACGATCGAAATGCCGGCCGGCCTGGTCGGCGACATGGCGGACCAGGTCGGCGAGAGCGCGGTCGATGCCGCCGATCGCGAGCTGTTCGAGGAAACCGGCTATGTCGCCCGGCGCATCGAGTTCCTGATGGCCGGCCCGACGTCCTCGGGCATGAGCAACGAAATCCTCGCGTTCGTGCGGGCCTATGACCTTGTCCGCACCGCCAGTGGCGGCGGCGACGAAACCGAGGACATCCAGGTCCACGAGGTCCCGCGCGATCAGGCGGCCGGCTGGCTGGTCGAGAAGATTCGCGCCGGCTACTCGATCGACCCGAAGATGTTCGCCGGCCTGTACCTCCTCGATCACGGCGAGGCGCTGTTCGGGGCCGGCTGAGCGCGGGCTGCCGCCCGCGCGGCGCGGATCAGAACAGCAGGTACTGCCAGAGCAGCAAGGCGGCCGAGGCGACGATCGCCAGCAGGGTCAGCGCGATGCCCGCTGCGCGTCCGAAGCTGACCGCGGAGGTGCGCGACAGGCCCCAGGCGTGCAGTATGCGCCCGGCGATCAGCGCGATGCCGATCGCATGGAGCACCGGTGGCTGGGTCTGGTTCGCCTCGAGCAGCAGCATCAGCAGCAGGGCGATCGGCAGGTACTCGACCGCATTGGCGTGGGCGCGGATGCGCTTGGCGAGCTGGTGGTCGCCGCCGTCGTGGATGCCCACCCTCGCCGTGCGTCGTTGCAGCATGACCCGGACCGCCAGGACGACGATCAGCAACGCGCCGAGTGCCGCGTACAGAGCCGTTATGCGCATGGATGCCACCTCTTCCCCAGTGACCTCCCACGTTACCGGCCGGCGGCGTCCGCGTCGAGCGACGGTTCTGCGCCGCCGCTGGCGCGCCTGCCGGCACGTTTCCGCCGGCGCGCGCCCGGCTCACCCCGCACAATCATCAACCGCGCGCCGCGCCGGCCAAGAAGCAAACCCGTTTCGCGGGCACGGCCGAGGCCGCGACGCGAGATCCGCTACAGATCGCCGGTCTGGCGCAGCAGCGCGGCGGTCTCGAACAGCGGAAGGCCCATGACGCCCGAGTAGCTGCCGGACAGGTGCCGGACGAATGCGGCAGCGCGGCCCTGGATCGCGTACCCGCCGGCCTTCCCGAACGGCTCCCCGGTCGCGACGTACGCGGCGATCTCCGGGTCGGAAAGCGGCGAAAACGTCACCTCCGACACGCACGAAGCGTGCGCCTCGCCGGCCGAGCCGACACACCACACGTCCGACAGCACCTGATGGGTGCGCCCCGACAGGCGGCGCAGCATCCGGGCGGCCGCCTCGGCATCGGCAGGCTTGCCGAAGACCTCGCCGTCGAGCACGACCTCGGTATCGGCGCCGATCACCCGGGCGTTCGCCACGCCGGCCACCTGCAGCAGCCCGGCGCCGGCCTTTTCCCGGGCCACCCGGCTGACATAGTCCGGCGCCGGCTCGCCGGCACGGCGAATCTCTTCGATCGCCAGATCCAGCACCTCGAAGCGCAGGCCGAGCTGCACCAGCAACGCGCTGCGCCGCGGCGATCGGGAAGCCAGGAAAAGCATGCAAGGACCTCCGAGAACAGCGCGGTTGCGGGCCGGGGACCGACAGCATGCCATGCGTCGCCGAGCCTGCCGACTCGCCGCCGCACGGCCGCTTCCGTCCCCTGCCGATCGCCGCCGCCGGCCAGGAAGCGCCCGCCAGCCGCGCCGGTCGTGTAGAATCGCGCGCCCGCTCCCGCAGCCCGGATCCTTCGCGGCGGCCGCCCCGCCGGCGGCAGGATCGGGTACGGACCGGCTCCGTCTCCACCCGAAAGCCAACCGCGGCGGCGCGAATGACTGCGCCCCGATCGGGACCGCGTTCAAAAAACGATGACCGTAACGGGCCCGGCTTCGCGCCGGGCCCGTTACGGCGAAACCTCATTCCCAAGGTTCAGGAACCACAGCATGGCCAGGCAGAAAGAGCTCAAGCTCTACCGCAACATCGGAATCATTGCACACATCGACGCGGGCAAGACGACCACGACCGAGCGCATCCTGTACTACACGGGCAAGAAGCATCAGATCGTCGACGTCCACGACACCAAGGACGGCAAGGGCTCGACCACGACGGACTACATGGAGCAGGAGCGCAAGCGCGGCATCACGATCCAGTCGGCCGCGGTCTCCGCGGAGTGGAAGGGCCATCAGATCAACGTCATCGACACGCCGGGGCACGTCGACTTCACGATCGAGGTGAACCGCTCGCTGCGCGTGCTCGACGGCGCGGTCGTCGTCTTCGACGGCGTTGCCGGCGTGGAGCCGCAGACCGAAACCAACTGGCGCCTGGCCGACCAGTACAATGTGCCGCGCATGTGCTACGTCAACAAGATGGACCGCATCGGCGCGAGCTTCAAGAATGCCGTCGACGGCATCCGCAACCGTCTCGGCGCGAACGTGGTCATCTGCGAGGTTCCGCTCGGCAGCCACGACGACTTCATCGGCATCGCCGATCTGGTCGCCAACGTCGGCTACATCTGGCTGGGTGACGACAAGGACAGCAAGTGGGAGACGATCCCGCTCGACCAGGTCGCCAGCCATCCGAAGGTGCAGGCGTTCACCACGGCCGCCGACAAGGAGTGGGTCGCCAACCTGTTGTCCCTGCGCGAGGCGAGCATCGAGGCCGCCGTCGAGATGGACGATGACGCGATGGAAGCCTACCTGTCCACCGGCGAGGCGCCGGCGCTGGAAACGCTCAAGGCCTGCATCCGCAAGGGCTGCGTCGCCGGCAAGCTGGTGCCGGTGTTCTGCGGTTCGTCGTACCGCAACAAGGGCGTGCAGCACCTGCTGGACGGCGTCGTGGACTACCTGCCGTACCCGGGCGAGAACGGCGGCATCTCGATGGTCGACGAGGACGGCAACATCGTCGGCGAGCAGCAGGTGACCGACGATGCACCGGCGCGCGCGCTGGCGTTCAAGGTCATCAACGACCAGTTCGGCACGCTGACCTTCACCCGCATCTACTCGGGCGTCATCAAGAAGGGCGACACGCTGCTCAACGCCACCCGCGGCAAGAAGGAGCGCATCGGCCGCATCGTCGAAGTGCAGGCGAACTCGACCAAGGAAATCGACGAGGTGCGCGCCGGCGACATCTGCGCGTTCGTCTCGCTGAAGGAAACCGAGACCGGCGACACGCTGACCGATCCGGGCTCGCCGGTGCTGCTGGAGCGCATGCGCTTCCCGGACCCGGTGATCAGCGTCTCGGTCGAGCCGAAGTCGCGCAACGACGTCGACAAGATGTCGACCGCCCTCTACAAGATGGTCAAGGCCGACCCGTCGCTGAAGCTCGAAGTCGACCAGGAAACCGGGCAGACCGTGCTGAAGGGCATGGGCGAGCTGCACCTGGAGATCACCATCGACCGCATGCGCACCGAGCTCGGTGTCGAGGCGAACATGGGCAAGCCCAAGGTCAGCTTCCGCGAGGCGTTCGGCGGTGTCGTCGAGCACACCTACACGCACAAGAAGCAGTCCGGCGGCTCGGGCCAGTTCGCCGAGGTGAAGATGATCTTCGAGCCGGGTGAGCCGGGTTCGGGCGTCGTCTTTTCCGACGAGGTCGTCGGCGGCCGCGTGCCGCGCGAGTACATCCCGGCCGTGGAGCACGCGATCGAGGTCGAGTCGCGCGAAGGCCAGATCGCCGGCTACGAGGTCGTCGACTTCAAGGCGCGCCTGATCGACGGCAAGTACCACGACGTCGACTCCTCGGCGCTGGCATTCGAGATCGCCGGCCGTGCCTGCTTCCGCGAAGCGCAGAAGATGTCCCGGCCGAAGCTGCTCGAGCCGGTGATGAGCCTGGAAGTGGTCACCGAGGCCGATTACCTCGGCGACATCATCGGCGACATGAACCGCCGGCGTGGCTCGGTCAGCGAACAGGGCCAGCGCGGTCCGCAGGCGTTCGTGAAGGGCTTCGTGCCGCTCGCGGAAATGTTCGGCTACATCAACTTCCTGCGTTCGGCGACCAGCGGCCGCGGCAACTTCTCGATGACGTTCGACCATTACGAGGAAGTGCCGGCGAACCTCGTCGACAAGCTGATGGAAAAGGAAGCCAAGTAACGGCCCCTTGCGGTGCGCCACGCAGGTGGCGCACCGCCGATACCGGAACGGCACCGATCGGCGGTACGATCGGTGCCGTTTTTTCATTCGGAGGCGCCATGAGGACTGTGCCGGGAAGAATGGCGGTCGCCCTGCCCCACCCGGCCGCCGGTCGCCGGCCCGCCAACGGGTACGTCGCATGAGCCTGCGCACCGTCACCGTGACCCGGTACGTCACGCCGCTGCGCGAAGGCGGCTCGCTGCCGGCCGTGGTCGAGGCGGACGACCTCGGGCTCTACGTTCTCAAGTTCCGCGGCGCCGGCCAGGGCCCGAAGGCGCTGATTGCCGAACTGCTGGCCGGCGAGATGGCCCGCGCCTGCGGCCTGCCGGTACCGGAGATCGTCCTGGTCGATCTGGACCCGGAACTGGCGCGTACCGAGCCGGACCCCGAGATCCAGGATCTGATCCGCGCCAGCGCCGGCCTCAATCTCGCGCTCGACTACCTGCCGGGCGCCGTGGCGTTCGATCCGGTGGCGTGGCAGCCGTCGGCCGATCTCGCTTCGCGCATCGTCTGGTTCGACGCCTTCACGACCAACGTGGACCGCACCCCGCGCAACACCAACCTGTTGGTCTGGCATCGCCGGCTGTGGCTGATCGACCACGGTGCGGCGCTGTACTTCCACCACGCCTGGGACGATCCGCAGGGGCGCAGCCGGCAGCCGTTCGTGCCGATCCGCGACCATGTACTGCTGCCGTATGCCTCGGACATCGCCGCGGTCGACGCCGAGATGACGGGTCGCATCACGCCCGCGCTGATCGAGGACCTGGTCACCTGGATTCCCGAATCCTGGCTCTGCGGCGACACGCCGTTCGCCGATCCCGAGGCGCACCGCCGGGCCTATGCCGACTACCTGCTGCGCCGCCGCGAGCAGCCGCATGCCTTCGTGGAGGAAGCGATCCGTGCACGATCGGCAGCTCTATGACTATGCCCTCGTTCGGGTCGTGCCGCGGCCCGAGCGCGGGGAGTTCGTCAACGCCGGCGTGATCGTGTCCTGCGGTGCGGCGAAGTTCCTGCAGGCGCGCATCGAACTGGACGAGGCGCGCGTGCGGGCGCTCGATCCGCGGACCGACATCGACCCGATCCGCGATCATCTGCGCAGCATCCCGCTGATCTGCCTCGGCGGCGAGGCCGCCGGACCGATCGGCCGGCTGACCCAGCGCGAGCGGTTCCACTGGCTGGTCGCGCCGCGCAGCGCGGTGATCCAGACCTCCCCGGTCCATACCGGCTACTGCCGGTCTCCCGGGGATGCCCTGGAGCGCCTGCTGGCGACGATGGTCCGCTGCGGCTGAAGAAACCGGTCCTTCCACGTCGCGCACGGCCTGCGCGGCATGGACGACACCAGGGTGTGTCATCAATCAATACCTCCACCCACCTGCGTGACCGGAATCGAGACTGCCACGGCTTTGAAGATCCCGTTCAAGACATGCAGCATGCCCTCACCCAGGCCGCTCCAGTCCCGATCGACGACAAGCTTGCGATCTGGATGACGAGTTGATGTCACTCGGCGCAGCAACTCCGCATCCCACGCCAGCACACCCGTGCCGGGCCAGCACCAGGCGACCATGGACAGCGCACAGCGTGTGCTGCTCGCCAACGGCCAGGAATCCATCGAAATCCCGGACTTCGATCCCGCTCCGGTCGTCAAACTGTTCGCGCCGGGTGCGGGCGCGACTGGGTTGCCGACCCAGATTGATTCCGAAGGACCAAGAAAATTTCTTTGTTAAGAGCCGATAGGCCAACCGATGATCTTGTCGCAAACCGAGTACGCGGAATATTTCCACGGCTATCACATCATCGATTGCGTGGTCCGGGATAGGAATACTCTCTACTGGACACTTCTTTCGACTTACGACGACTCAAAGCCTGCGCCACCAACCCACGAAAGAGCCACCAGCATCGTCTCGTGCTTTCTAGACGAGCCGGAGGATGCCTGGGGCTGGACACGCATGACGGGGATGTCCCTCATGAAAGCCGGAGCCTCGCTTGAGCCGGATTCCCGATTCGTCGGGGTTGACCTCGCCGGCCATGTTTACGTCATTGGCGGGGGTGAGAATCGCTTGGAGAAAGATGTTCCAAATGGAAAACTGGAAGCGTCCAGAGGCGCCATAACGCGGCTAAAGACTCTGTTCGGCCGCCTTTATGCTTGCGGAGGCCTGCGCAGCCTATGCCATCGTGATGGAGCGGAAAGCTGGTTGGCTGTCGGTGGAAACCCGCCACTACCGTCAAGAAAGGAAGTCGACAATCGAGTTTGCGGCTTCAATGACTTCGACGCGTTTTCGATCGATGACATTTATTGCGCGGGTGACCGAGGTAACGTCTGGCACTGGAACGGCAAAACATGGCGCCGCGTGGACTTCCCCTCCAACATGTACCTGGAATCCGTGTGCTGTGGCAGCGATGGCTATGTCTACATCGGTGCCCAATCCGGCAACGTCTGGCGTGGCCGCGATGATCGCTGGGAACTCTTCCACGAAGACAGTCTGAGCCTGCCATTCATGGACATGGTCTGGTTCGCCGATACGCTTTGGGCGACCAGCGACTACGGCCTGTGGCAGTTGCGCGCCGGCAAGATCGTCAAAGCCGACGTGCCCATTGCGATCAGCAACTCCAGCGGCAACCTCTCCGTCAACGATGGCGTGATGCTATTGTCCGGCGACTACGGCGCTGCGTTGCACGACGGCAACGAATGGATGCTCTTGTTCGATCTGGCGACGCTTCGCTCCGAACACGCCAAGAAGCCAGCGTAACTCGATGAGGATGGGTGGCATCCCGATTTCTGCCAGCCGACCCCTGCAACAACGGACCTACCGCTACCGCGCTGGCATCTCCTGGCGCGGCCTGCCTGCGCACCTTGGCGACTTTCGCGTGGTGCATCGGCGTCACGCGCGCTGGAGCAAGACCGGTGCATGGAAGCGCGTGTTCAAGGCCCTGGCGCAGGATGCGGGCAACGAATACGCCATGATCGACGCCACCATCGTGCGAGTCCACCAGCGCAGTGCCGGTGCGAAAAGGGGGCTGGCCATCGGGCGCTGCCGCGGCGGGCCGAGCACCACGATCCACGCCACGGTCGATGCCCTGGGCAATCCGACGGGCTTTCACCTTACGCCTGGACAGGTACACGATCTTGAGGGGACCGCAGGAGGGCATTGACGGATGACACCTCCTAGTCGCTCAACCGGTGCGACGCAGGTGGTTGTCCCAGGCCAGGGTCGACGATGCGCCACGGACCTGCCGCGGGACGCCGGTGGTCATCGTCTCGCTGATCGCACCATGGCCGTCGCTGACGAGGAAGCGGCCGGGCCCGGCGGCGGCGACGCCACAGCCGTCGGCGATCGGGGTCGTCCCCAGGCAGCGGCCGCTCGCCGAATCCCAGTATGCGACCAGGCCGCCGACCGGACTCGACGTCGCGATCACGCGGCCGCCGGCGTCGGCAGCGACCGATCCGACGTAGTTGCGCAGCCCGGCGAGTACGTCGTCGGGACCGGCGTACAGGCGCGGCGCGCTGCCGCGCCGGTGGCAGCCGACCAGGGGCGGACGATCCTGCGCCGGCCCGGAGTACTGGCAGCCGAACCACACCGCGCCGCCGGCATCGAGGGCGAGGTGGCGGATCGAAAGCTGGTACAGCGCGGGTTCCAATGCCGCCGTTTCCAGTACGCGGCCGTCGCGCACGTCGACGTAGGCCAGTGACGGCGCCATCGTGTCGAGGTTGAGTTCGCGCTTGCCGTAGTCCGGATGCGTCAGGATGCCGCCGTTGGCTACGCACAGCGTGCGGCGATCGGGCATCAGCACCACCTCGTGCGCACCGATGCCGGCGCAGTCGAACTCGCCGATACGGCGCCAGCGGCCGCCGCGGCTGGCGTCGTACACGCCGACGACGGCACGCCCTTCCTCGTAGGCGTTCTCGGTGGCGTAGAGCAAGGCGCCATCGGCCGAAAACGTCCCATGCCCGAAGAAATGACGGCCTTCCGGCAGCGGCAGCGGTTCAGCGGCGCCGGTCTCCAGGCCGAAAGCGAGCGCGAAGAAGCCGGGCTGGCGGCCGAAGGCGACCGCACGGCCGCGTGCGGCGTCGATCGCGAAGCTGTGACCGCGGTCCGGCAGCGCCACGGTCCGCAGGTCCTGCCCGTGTGCATCGACGATGACCGCTTCGTAGCGGTCGTTGCGCCGGCGTGCCGCCAGGAAGCGGGGCTCGGGCGCGGCGGCCAGCGCCAGCATCGGCGCGGCCGCGACCAGCCCGAGGAAACCGCGCCGGTCAATCGCCATCGAACGCGTTGAAGCCGATGTTGACGCCGAGTGCCGGCGCCAGGAACGCGTCATTGATGTCCTGGAGGTTCTTGAGCTGGAGCATCGCCAGCTCGATCGCGGCGCGTGCCTCCGGCTCGGTGAGCGCCCGATCCAGCGGCAGGGGCACGGCGTCCAGCCCCTGGGCGATGCGGGTCGCCTCGTCATGGAAGGCCGCCGACACCCAGCGCGCGTCCGCTGCGAGCGTTTCGCCGAGCCTTCCGGCATCGAGGAAATCGCGCATGCCGGTCACCGTGCCGCTCAGCAGGCGCGCCGTGGCCCCGCTGCGCCACAGCGGCAGGCGCTGGCCACGGGCGCTGTCCGGACCGGTGCCCAGGGCCGGTGCCAGCTTGATGTCGCGTACGAACTGGATGCCGCCGGAGAGCGCCTTGACGCCTTCGGCAGCCACCTCCGCCGGCGTGCGATACAGGCGGTTGCCGGCCGCCGGCCGTGCGAACTCGCGCGCGAACGTTCCCTCCGTGCTCCAGCCATGTGCGATCTCGCCGGCGGTCCGACCGAGCGTCCGTGCGACCGCCCGGGCATAGGCGCAGCGATAGCGCCCGGCGGCGTCGTCGCGGCCGATGACGTCGGCGGCATCGGTGGCGAACAAGGCATGGTCCAGGGCAGGCAGGCCCTGCACCGCGACGCTGCGCGCCGCGAGCGCGCCCTCCTCCAGCACCGCAGTGTCGGCGGCGGCCAGCAGTGCGCCGACCTGCTTCTGGACCAGGCCGCGCGGATCGGGAAAGAACGCGAACCGCTCGAACCGGTTGGCCTCGACCAAGGGCCCGAAGCGCAGGAACTCGATCCGCCCCCAGGCCTGCGCCAGCGCGCCCACGCGCGTGCGAACGGCCTCGTACGCGGCGGCGTCGCCCGGGGCGGCACAGTAGGCGCTCAGCGCCGTGTCGACGGCACCGGCCGCCTGCACCAGGGCGGCGGCCTGCGGACGCACGTAGCCGTCGATCCAGCGCTGGCCCAGATCCGCCGGCGGCGATGCGGCGCGCACGGTGCCGGCCGGCAGCACCGCGAGTACGACGAGCAGGAGGCTCCAGGCGCTCTTCATAGCGACTCCACGAAACGGATCAGGTCGGCACGCTGTGCCGGGCTCAGGCCGACGACACGGTCACGCGCCGCCTGGGCCTCGCCCCCGTGCCAGAGGATCGCCTCGAGCACGCTGCGGGCGCGGCCATCGTGCAGGAAGGTCGCCCGCGGCTCCACCGTGGTCGCCAGGCCGATCCCCCACAGCGGCGGCGTGCGCCACTCGCGGCCGCCGGCGTCGCCTTCCGGGCGCCCGTCGGCCAGGCCCTCGCCCATGTCGTGCAGCAGGAAGTCGCTGTACGGCCAGATCAGCTGGAAGCGGTGCTCCGCAGCGGGCGCGTCACGGCGGGTCACGAACTTGGGTACGTGACAGGCGGTGCAGCGTGCCTCGTAGAACAGCCGCTTGCCGGCCAGCACGCGCGCATCGTCCGGCGCGCGGCGCGCCGGCACCGCCAGGTGGGAGGAATAGAACGCCACGAAGTCGAGCAGCTCGCCGGATATCTCGTGCGGCCCGAACGCCGGTTGCGCACCGTGCGGCAGCGACCGGCAGGCGCTCTGGCCGGCGCTGCAGTCGCCCCAATGGTCGGGCAGCAGCGGCGTGGAAAGCCCCATGTCGCCGGAGAACGCATGCGCGGCCTGCTGCCGGACGTCGGGCTGGCCGCCCTTCCAGCCGAACCGCCCCAGCACGAGCCGGCCGCTACCGGCATCGCGCACGCGGCCCACCTTGCCGACGACGCCGTCGGGATCGCCGCGCCGTGCGGCATGGGCAAGGATGTCGTCCTCGTGGATCGCCTCGACCAGGCCGAGCCCGATCATCGGCGGCGCCAGGCGTGGCGACAGCAGCGCCTGCTCGTGCAGCGGCCCGTAGCCGAGGTCCACGATCCGGTAGCTGGGCCGTCGCAGGACGACCGTTTCCCCGCCGGCCAGGGCGACCGGCTGCTCGCTCCAGTCGATCCGCAGCTGGCCCTCGGCGGCGAGACCCGGCACGGCGAAGTTCTGCAGTTGCGTGCCGTAGGTCGGCTCGGCGATCACCGCGGCCTGCCGCTCGGCGATGCGGCGCTTCTCCTCGACGGTCCGCGGCGGTATCGAAAGCCGCAGGAACAGCGAGACAGCCGGTTCGCCGGGCACCGGCACGACACCCCGGCCGTCCTTCAGATGACAGCCCTGGCACGAGCGCGCATTGAACAGCGGACCGAGCCCGTCCGAGGCCTGGGTCGAGGACGGCGCGGATACCCAGTCCTTGCGGAACAGGCCATTGCCGATCGCGAACCGCTGGCGTCCGGCGAAATCGAGATTGGCCGACGGAAACGAGAAGATGTCGCGGGTCAGCGGCTTGTCGCGCACCGTCGCCGCACCGGCGGGCAGCGACTCGAAGGCTTCCGGCACGGAGAAGTCGGTGGCGGGCGCGACGATGGCCCGGACGCGCTCGCGGTCGGCCGGCGACAGGTCGCTGCGGGCGGGCGGCGCCGAGGCGCCGGCCGCGGCCAGCACCGGCAGCAGCAGGCAGGCTGCCGTCCGGCGCCGCCATCGTGCCCTGCCGGCAGCGACCAGGGGCGACCGTGCCATGCCTATTCGAAGACCGCCGCCGGCCGGTCGAGGCTGTCCGAGCCTTCGATGTCGATGCGGCCGATGCCGAGCGCGGTGACGACCCGCTCGATCGAGCGGGTCTGGTCGATCAGGCGGTCGATCGCCGTCTGGATCACGGCGTTGCCCTCGGCATTGCCCTCGCCGAGCATCTGGTCGTAGCGCTCGCGGCTTTCGGCACGCCGGACCAGGGCCGTCATCGCCGTGATGGTGGCGTCGAGCCGTGCCCGCATTTCCGCGTCGAGCGCCGGGTCCTTGGCCTTGACCAGGTCCGACAGCGACGGCCCCTGCACGGTCTTGCCGTCGGGCCGCCGGTAGCGGCCGAGGTAGACGTTGCGGATGCCGACCTGGTTGTAGAAATGCGAGTTGTGGGTGTTGTCGGAGAAGCAGTCGTGTTCCTCTTCCGGGTCGTGCAGGATCAGGCCGAGCTTCATCCGCTCGCCGGCCAGCTCGCCGTAGGAGAGGCTGCCCATGCCGGTCAGCATCGAGGCCAGGCCGGCCTGGGTCGCGTGGGCTCGCGCGGCACCGCCCGTCTTCCAGTCCGCGACCGCCTCGGCGAGGTCCTCAAGCAGCAGCGCCATGGCGGCCTTGAGGTAGTCGACGCGCCGCTGGCAATGGCCGCCGGTGCAGCGCTTCGGGTCGAAGTCGGTGGCGGGACGATCGCCGGCGCCGGCACCGGTACCGTTGAGGTCCTGCCCCCAGAGCAGGAACTCGATCGCGTGGTAGCCGGAGGCCACGTTGGCCTCGATGCCGCCGATCTCGTGCAGGGTGTCGGCCAGCAGGGCCGGTGTGATTTTCCTGGCGTCGATCTCGCGGCCGCCGATGCGCGGGCGCGGATTGGCGATGATGTTGGCCGCGTACCAGGCATTGGCGTCCGACTCGCTGCCGTAGGCGGCATCGACATAGTCGATCAGGCCCTCGTCGAGCGGCCAGGCGTTGACGCGTCCTTCCCAGGCATCGACGACCGGATTGCCGAAGCGCAGCACCTCGGTCTGCATGTACGGCACGCGCGCGTCGATCCAGGCCTTGCGCGCGGCGGCCAGGGTCCTGGCATCGGGTGTTTTGGCCAGGGTGTCGATCGCCTTGGACAGCGTGCGCGCGTCCTTGAGCGCATCCTCGTAGCCGGCCAGCGCGATCGCCGCATACGTGGCGACTACCGCCTCGCTCGACGGGGCCGGCGCGGCGGCGGGTTCCGCGGCGAGCGGCGGCAGTGCGACGGTCAGGGCCGCCAGGCACAGCGCCGGCGATAGGCGAAACAGCATTCGCATGGGTATCCTCGGCCGGTTGGGACATGCGCGAGGCGACGGCACGCGCGAAGCCGGCCGATTGTAAACGATAGGCATTCGCAGGGCGAAACCGCTTCGCGGACGGCACGGTGGCCACTGGCCCGAGCCGGCACCGCCAGGCGCCGAGGCGGCGGCGCAAACCCGCGCGCGGCGCGGCTATCATGATGCCTTTCCCCCGTTCGGATCCGCCATGCCGGCAGCGATACAGATCGATCGACGCGGTTCGGCCGCCTACCTCGTCCTCGACCGCCCCGGCGTGCACAACGCGTTCGATGCCGCGCTGATCGCCGAGCTGACCGCCGCGCTCAAGTCGCTCGATGCCGACCCGGCCGTACGCGCGGTGGTGGTGACCGGTGCCGGCGCTACCTTTTCCGCCGGCGCCGACCTCAACTGGATGCGCAGCATGGCGGCCGCCGACGAGGCCGAGAACCGTGCCGATTCGCTGCGCCTGGCGCAGCTGATGCGCACGCTCAACTTCCTGTCCAAGCCGACGATCGCGCGCGTCAACGGCTCGGCCTACGGCGGCGGCGTCGGGCTGGTCGCCTGCTGCGACATCGCGGTCGGTGTCGAATCGGCCAAGTTCTCGCTGTCCGAAGCCAAACTCGGGCTGGTTCCGGCGGTCATTTCTCCGTACGTATCGGCCGCCATCGGCGTTCGCCAGGCGCGGCGCTATTTCGCCAGCGCCGAGGTGTTCGACGCCGCCGAGGCCGCACGGATCGGCCTGCTGCACGAGTGCGTCGCCGCCGAGGCGCTCGACGCCACCGTGGAGCGCCTGTTGCACATGCTCGGCAAGTGCGGCCCGATCGCCCAGGACGAAGCCAAGCGGCTGGCGCTGCGGGTGGCCGGCATCACGCGTGACGGCGCCGAGCAGGCCGATCGCGAGAACGCCGCGCTGATCGCCCGGCTGCGCGTCTCGGCCGAGGGCCAGGAGGGCCTGACCGCGTTCCTCGACAAGCGTGCCCCGGCCTGGGCCGGCCGGGAGTGACGATGCTCGATCACGTCGGCTTCTCGGTTTCGGACTTCACGCGCAGCCTCGCGTTCTACCAGCGCGCGCTGGCGCCGCTCGGCATCGGCCTGGTCATGCAGGTCGATGCGGCGCAGACCGGCGCCGGCAACCATGCCGGCTTCGGTCAGGCCGGCAAGCCGTATTTCTGGATCGGCGACGGTGCCGACGCAACACGCGGCCCCGTGCACGTCGCGTTCGCGACGACCGACCGCGCCGCTGTCGACGCGTTCCACCGCGCCGCGCTGGCCGCCGGCGGCGTCGACAACGGCGCGCCCGGGCTGCGGCCGCACTATCACCCGCACTACTACGGTGCCTTCGTGCTCGACCCGGACGGCCACAACGTCGAAGCGGTCTGCCACGCAGCGGAATGAAGGATTCCCCGACCATGTTCGAATCGCTCCTGATTGCCAATCGCGGCGAGATCGCCTGCCGCGTGATCCGCACCTGCCGGCGCCTGGGTATCCGCACCATCGCCGTGTACTCCGAGGCCGATGCCGATGCGCAGCACGTGCGGCTGGCCGATGCCGCCTATCCGATCGGGGGGCCACGGCCGGCCGAGTCGTACCTGCGCGGCGATGCGATCATCGAGGTGGCGCGGCGAGCCGGCGCCCAGGCGATCCATCCCGGCTACGGCTTCCTGTCGGAGAACGCCGATTTCGCCGATGCCGTCGAGGCGGCCGGCATCCGCTTCGTCGGCCCCTCCGGCCCCTCGATGCGCAAGATGGGCTCCAAGGCCGGCGCCAAGGAGCTGATGAGCGCCCACGGCGTGCCGGTAGTGCCCGGCTACACCGGCGAGGACCAGGATCCGGCCCTGCTCGCGCGCGAGGCCGAGCGCATCGGCTTCCCGCTGATGATCAAGGCGGCCTATGGCGGCGGCGGCAAGGGCATGCGCATCGTGCGCGACGCCGCGACCTTCGCCGAGAACCTGGCGTCGTGCCAGCGCGAAGCGAAGAACGCCTTCGGCCGCGACCGCGTGCTGCTTGAACGCTACGTCGAGCGGCCACGCCACATCGAGTTCCAGGTGTTCGGCGACACGCACGGTACGGTCGTGCACCTCAACGAACGCGAGTGCTCGGCGCAGCGGCGCTACCAGAAGGTGCTGGAGGAAACGCCCTCGCCGTTCGTCTCGCCGGAATTGCGCACGCGCATGGGCGAGGCCGCCGTCGCGGCCGCCCGCGCGCTCGACTACGTCAACGCCGGGACGGTGGAGTTCATCGTCGGCCAGGACGGCGGCTTCTACTTCATGGAGATCAATACGCGGCTCCAGGTCGAGCATCCGGTCACCGAGCTGGTCACCGGCCTGGACCTGGTGGAGCTGCAGCTGCGGGTGGCCGCCGGCGAGGCCCTGCCGGCGGCGCTGCGCGACGGACCGGTGGTGCCGAACGGCCACGCGATCGAGCTGCGCCTGTACGCGGAGGATCCGGCCCAGGGCTTCCTGCCGGGGTCCGGCACGCTCGAGCGCCTGCGGCTGCCGCCGCCCTCGCCGCACGTGCGCATCGACTCGGGCGTCGTCGAAGGCGACACGGTCACCATCTTCTACGACCCGATGATCGCCAAGCTGATCGTCTGGGACACCGACCGTCCCGGCGCGCTGCAGCGCATGCGCGATGCGCTGGCCGAGGTCGACATCGCCGGCCCCAAGTCGAACGTCGCCTTCCTCGAACGCCTGGTGCGCCATCCCGTCGTCGTGGACGGCACGATCGACACCGGCTACCTCGACCGCCATCTCGATGCGTTCGTCGACGTCGATCCGGCCACCGATGCGCCGGCGCTGCTGGTGGCCGCGGTCGCCACCCTGCTGGAGGAGGAACAGCAGGCGGTCGCGCGCGGCGCCGAAGGCACGGACCCGCATTCCCCGTGGAGCCGTGCCGACGGCTGGCGGCTCGGCCATCCCGGCAAGCGCATCGTCGCGTTGCTGCGCGACGGCCACCGGCACGAGCTGGTCGCGCACGGTGCCGGCGGCCGCTACCGGATCGAGGCGGCCGGCGCCGTGGTCGAGGTGGCGGGCGCCCGGCTGGCCGACGGCCTGCTCAGCGCGCGCTACGACGGCGTCATGCGCCGGCACCGCGTCCTGTCCGCCGGCCGTCGCCTGGCCGTGCACGACGGCGAACGCCGGGTCCACTTCGACCATGCACCGGCGTTCGCCTATGCGGCGAGCGCGGCGGCCGTCACCGATCGCGTGCTGGCCCCGATGCCCGGCCGCATCGTCGGCGTGCGGGCCAGCGTCGGCACGAAGGTGGAGGAAGGCGACGAGCTGCTGGTCATGGAGGCGATGAAGATGGAGCTGACCTTGCGCGCGCCGCGCGCCGGCACGATATCCGCGGTACAGGCGGCCGCCGGCGACTTCGTCGAAGCCGACGCCGTCCTGGTCCGGTTCGAGTGAGAAACCCGCCATGACCCTGCCCAGCCACGTCCGCATCGTCGAGGTCGGCCCACGCGACGGCCTGCAGAACGAGAAGACCATCATTCCCGCGGCGACGAAGATCGCGCTGATCGACCGCCTTTCCAGGACCGGCCTGCGCTCGATCGAGGCGACCAGCTTCGTCAGTCCCAAGTGGATCCCGCAGCTGGCCGACGCCGCCGAGGTGTTCGCCGGCATCGACCGCCGGCCGGGCATCCGCTATCCGGTGCTGGTGCCGAACGAGAAGGGCTACGACCGCGCCCGCGAGGTCGGTGCCGACGAGGTCGCGGTGTTCACCGCGGCGTCCGAAGCCTTCAACCAGCGCAACATCAATGCCTCGATCGACGCGTCGATCGAGCGTTTCGTGCCGGTGCTCGAGCGCGCGGCCGCCGACGGCGTGCAGGTCCGCGGCTACGTGTCGACCGTACTCGGCTGCCCCTACCAGGGCGAGGTGCCGGTGGCCGACGTGGTCCGCGTGGCCCGCCGCCTGTACGAGCTGGGCTGCTACGAGATCTCGCTGGGCGACACGATCGGCATCGGCACGCCGGCCAAGGCCCGCGCGATGCTGCACGCGGTCGCGGCCGAGGTTCCGATCGAGGCGCTGGCCGTGCATTTCCACGACACGCGCGGCCAGGCGCTGGCCAACATCCTGGCCTGCCTCGAAGAGGGCGTCGCCGTGGTCGACAGCGCGGTGTCCGGCACCGGCGGCTGCCCGTACGCCAACGGCGCGACCGGCAATGTCGCCAGCGAGGACGTCGTCTACATGCTCGAAGGCCTCGGCATCACCACCGGCATCGACCTCGACCTCCTGATCGATACCGGCCTGTGGCTGTCGCGCCAGCTCCAGCGCGAGACCTCGAGCAAGGTGGCGCGCGCGAGCCGGCCCGACGGCTGAGCCGGCGCGACGCCAGGCCCTATACTCGCCTCCCCCTACGCCCTGCGGATCCCTTCGATGCCCGCGCATATCGCCCCCGACCGCACCCGCGGCCTGATCATCGCCTGCGGCGAACTGGCCGGCGACGAGCGCTCCGCCGGGCTGCTGACGCGCCTGCTCTCGTTCGTCGGCGTGCATCCGCGCATCGCCCTGCTGACCGCGCCGGACACGGCGTCCGACGACGACCACTGGCTGGAGCCGGCCCTGCTGGCGGCCGGCGCGGGCGAGGTGCGCATCCACTCGCTGCGGGCGCGGGCGGACGCGATGAATCCGCGCCTGCTCGACGCGATGGACCATGCCGACCTGATCGTGATCGGCCCGCATGCGCCGCTGCGGCTGACGACGCTGATCGGCGGCACCCAGCTCGCACGCAGCCTGCGCCGGCGCAGCGCGGACGGCGTCGCCGTCGGGGCGATCGGTGCTTCCGCGGCGATCCTTTCCGAGCACATGCTGATGCACGGCGCCGAAGGCGCCACGCCGCGCCAGGGCGGCGTGTCGCTGGCGCCCGGCCTGGGGCTGACCAATCGCGTGGTCGTCGATCCGGGCGGCTCGGCCAGCGACCGCCTCGGCCGCCTGCTGACGGCTCTTTCGCTCAATCCGTTCGCGCTCGGCCTGGGGATCGACGGCTGCACGGCGGCCGTGATCGGGCCCGACAACGTGCTCGACGTGATCGGCGTGGGTGGCATCACGATCCTCGACCCCGCCGAGATGGAAGACTCCAACGCCGCCGCGGTCAGCGACGGTGCCCCGATCCGGATCACCAACATGCGCCTGCACGCGCTGACCGGGGGCACGCGCTACGACCTGGACTTCCGCCGCGCGGTGACCTGACCGGCCGCGCGGCGACGCGCCGGGGCTTTCGTGAAGCCGGCTCCGCGGCCCGGCGGGCCGCATGCGCGCACTGCACGTGACGGGCCGCGCCGCTACAATGCGCGCCTTTGCGCGGCCCGCCGCGCGGTAGCCCATAGCACGCTCTAGGAGGTTTCCATGCAGCTCGATCAGGTCAGGGCCGTCATCACCGGCGGCGTATCCGGTCTGGGTTTCGCCACGGCACAGCACCTGGTCGCCCGCGGCGGCAAGGTCGCCCTGTTCGACCTCAACGACGACAAGGGCGGCGAGGCCGTCGCCGCGCTCGGCAGCGACAAGGCCAACTACTTCCGGACCGACGTTTCCGACGAGGCCGCCGTCACCGCCAGCGTCGCCGCCGCCCACGCCTTTCTCGGCGGCCTCAACGTCGCCGTCAACTGCGCCGGCATCCTCGGCGCCGGCCGCGTCCTCGGCAAGGACGCGCCGATGCCGCTCAAGCAGTTCCAGTCCACCGTGATGGTCAACCTGGTCGGCTCGTTCAACGTGGCCAAGGCCTGCGCGGACCTGATGCAGCACAACGGTGCCGGCGAGGACGGCGAGCGCGGCGTCATCGTCAACACCGCGTCCGTCGCGGCCTTCGACGGCCAGATCGGCCAGGCGGCCTATTCCGCATCGAAGGGCGGCGTGGTCGGCATGACGCTGCCGATGGCGCGCGAGCTGGCGCGCTTCGGCATCCGCGTCGTGACGATCGCGCCCGGCATCTTCTGGACGCCGATGGTCGACGGCATGCCGCCCCAGGTGCAGGAGTCGCTGAGTGCGTCGATCCCGTTCCCGCAGCGGCTCGGCAAGCCCGACGAGTACGCCGACCTGGTCGCCTACCTGCTCGGCAACCGCTACATCAACGGCGAGACGATCCGCCTGGACGGTGCCGTCCGCCTGGCGCCGAAGTGACCTCTTTTCCAACCGTTCCGAGCCTTCCATGAAAGCCTACGAAATCAAGCGCGGCAACGTCGTCGAGCACGACGGCAGGGTCTGGCAGATCCGCGACATCGAGCGCAGCGCACCGCAAGGGCGCGGCGGCAACGTCACCTACCGCTTCGTCATGTACAGCGTTCCCGGCGCCCAGAAACTCGACATCTCGCTGCGCGCCGACGACGACCTCAAGGAAACCGAACTGACGCGCCGGGCGGTCAGCTATTCCTACAAGGACGGGGATGCCTTCGTGTTCATGGACAGCGAGGACTACACGCAGTACACGCTGGGCCCGGAAACGGTCGGGGACGCGGCCGGCTACATCGTCGACGGCATCGAGGGCTGCTTCGTGCAACTGATCGACGACGCGCCGGTCGCCCTGCAGCTGCCGCAGACCGTCGTCCTGGAAGTCGTGGACACCGCACCGGAGCTCAAGGGCGCCAGCGCGACCAAGCGGGCGAAGCCGGCGACGCTGTCGACCGGCCTGGAAGTACAGGTGCCCGAGTACATCACCACCGGCGAGAAGGTCTACGTCAACACCGTGACGGGCGAGTTCTCCGGACGCGCCTGACGGGCCGCACTCACCCGCTGGCGCGCCGCTGCGCCAGCCAGCGGCGCGCCATCCGCGCCAGCGAGGCGTCGGTCCCGGGGTCGCCGGCGAGCGCATCCACCTCGCGCCAGGCCAGGGCCAGCGATTCGGGGCTGACCGCGAACGCCTCCGTGCCGGTCGCGTGCACGACGAAGCGCACGTCGTAGTGCCAGTGCCCCGGCTCGGCCCCGCGCGCGGGGATCCAATGGCGGTCCAGGTCGAAGATCGCCGGCTCCACCCGAAGGTCCGGCAGGCCCGACTCCTCCTCCGCTTCGCGCAGCGCGACGCTGGCCAGGTCGCGCTCGCCGTCGGCGTGGCCGCCCAGCTGCAGCCAGCGTCCGAGCTTGCGATGGTGGGTCAGCAGTACGCGGTGGCCGTCGCCGCTGACCAGCCAGGCCGAGCCGGTGAAATGGCCGTCCGGGTTCGAGCGCTCGAAGCAGGCCCCGCCCGCCAGCAGGAACCGGCGAAAGTCCTCGGCGGCGGTCCGGTCGCCGCCGTTCCGGACATGGGCGTCCAGTGCCCGCAGCAGGGGCTCGTCTTCGGTGTTCATGCAAGGGTTCGTCGGAGAACGGGGAATGGCGGCCGGGTAGACCGGCGGCCGCGCATCATCGCAGGCTTCGCGCCGGGTTTCTTCCCCCGGCCACGCGCGTCACCGTGCCGGTACGTTGCGGTCAGCCTTGTGCTCGGCAATGTGCTTTGGCAAGGTTGCAGCGCCGCCGCCGGCCCCGGTGCCCATCGCTCGCCCTGTTGCCGGCCCAATTCTGCGTCCTCGAGGGGGAAAGCTACATGTCGAAAGGCCTTTTCATCACCAAGCCGGTGCAGGCTGCGCCGCACGTGGACGCCGGGGAACCGGTCGAAGGCAGCCTGCAAGGAGAGGCCACCCTCAAGCGAACCCTGACCGCCCGCCAGCTGACGATGCTCGGCATCGGCGCCGTGATCGGCGCCGGCATCTTCGTGCTGACGGGCCACGCCGCCGCGGAACACGCCGGTCCGGCGATCGTGCTGAGCTTCGTGCTGGCGGGCATCGCCTGCGGCCTGGCGGGCCTGTGCTACGCGGAGTTCGCCTCGATGCTGCCGGTCTCGGGCAGCGCCTACTCCTATGCGTACGCCACGCTCGGCGAGTTCGTCGCCTGGTTCATCGGCTGGAACCTGGTGCTGGAGTACCTGTTCGCCGCCTCGACCGTCGCGGTCGGCTGGTCGGGCTACTTCAACAGCCTGCTGACCAGCCTCGGCATCGGCCTGCCGGCCTCGCTCTCCACGGCGCCGCTCAACGTCGTCGACGGCAGCATCGTCTACACCGGCGGCCTGTTCAACCTGCCCGCGGTCGCGATCGTCGCGGCGATCAGCTGGCTGTGCTACGTCGGCATCACCCAGTCGGCCTTCGTCAACTCGATCATCGTCGCGATCAAGGTCGTCGTGATCCTGCTGTTCGTCGCCTTCAGCCTGCAGTTCGTCAACCCGGACAACTGGGTGCCGTTCGTTCCCGAGAACCAGGGCCCCGGCCGCTACGGCTTCGACGGCATCGTGCGCGGTGCGGCGGTGGTGTTCTTCGCCTACATCGGCTTCGACGCGGTCTCCACGGCGGCCGGCGAAGCGAAGAACCCGCAGCGCGACATGCCGATCGGCATTCTCGGCTCGCTGCTGATCTGCACGATCATCTACATCATCGTCTCCGCCGTACTGACCGGCCTGCTGCCGTACACGCAGCTCGGCACGCCCAAGCCGGTCGCCACGGCGCTGGAAGCCTACCCGTCCCTGCTCTGGCTCAAGCACGTCGTCGAGATCGGCGCGATCGCCGGCCTCAGCTCGGTGATCCTGGTCATGCTGATGGGCCAGCCGCGCATCTTCTACGCGATGGCGCAGGACGGCCTGCTGCCGGCGATCTTCAAGCGCGTACACCCCAAGCACCAGACGCCACACGTCGGCACGGTGATCGTCGGCGTGGTCGCCTGCCTGCTGGCCGGCTTTCTGCCGATCGGCCTGCTCGGCGAGCTGGTCTCGATGGGCACCCTGCTCGCCTTCGCGACGGTCTCGGCCGGCGTGCTGGTGCTGCGGCGGACCCAGCCCTCGCTGCCGCGCCCGTTCCGCGTGCCGCTGGCGACCGCGGTCTGCCCGCTCGGCGTCGTCGCCTGCCTGTACCTGTTCTGGCAGCCGTTCCGCGAGCACTGGCCGCTGATGGTCGGCTGGACCATCGTCGGCTTCGTGATCTACTTCGGCTACGGCTACCGGCACAGCAAGCTGCGCAACGGCGCCTGACACGACAGGACGAAGCCGGCACCGTGCCGGCTTCGTCGTTCCGGAACGCCAGCAGGCGCAAGGGGAACGTTCAACGATGACTTCCAGCAGCCGCAAGATCGGCCCGGTGCTGGCGACCTTCGTCGTCGCCAACAACATGATCGGCTCGGGTTTCTTCCTGCTTCCGGCCTCGCTGGCCCAGGTCGGCGGCGTGACCGCGCTGAGCTGGCTGCTGGGCACCGTGCTGGCGGTGATCCTCGGCAGCGCCTTCGCGCGGCTGGCGCGCGACTACCCCAACCTCGAATGCCCGGCCGACTACGTCCGCCCGGCGCTCGGGCGCGATATGGGCTTCCTGGCGACGACGCTCTACTGGCTGTCCTCGTGGATCGGCAACAACGCCATCGCGGTCGCCGCCTTCGGCTACCTGGTGACCCTGCTGCCGCTGGCCGGCAACGAGCCCGCGGTCCAGGTCGCCGGCCAGGTCACGCTGATCTGGCTGATGTACGCGATCAACCTGCTCGGTCCCAAGCAGGTGGCGCGCTTCCAGTCGCTGTGCGTCGTCGTCGGCCTGACGCCGGTCGCGGTGATCCTGCTCGGCGGCTGGACGCAGTTCGATCCGGCCCTCTACGAGACCGGCTGGAACGTGTCGGGCCGTTCCGACGCCGCGGTCGTGTTCAGCTCGCTGGCACCGATCTTCTGGGCCTTCGTGGGACTGGAAACCGGTGCGATGGTCGCCGGCGTGGTGCGCGATCCGCAGCGCAACGTGCCGCTGGCGACGATCACCGGCATCCTAGTCGCCGGCGTCGTCTACCTGGCGTCCTCGGTGCTGGTGATGGGCATCGTACCGAGCGCCGAGCTGGCCGCATCGAGCGCACCGTTCGCCGTCGTGGCGGGCCGCATCTTCGGGCCGTGGGCGATCCCGATCATCGCGGCGGCCGCGGCGCTGAAGGCGACCGGCACGCTCGGCGGCTGGATGCTGGTCACCGGTGAATCGGGGGCGCGTGCCGCCCAGCGCGGCTACCTGCCGGCCGTGTTCGGCCGCCTGCGCCCCAACGGGGCGGCCGCCTGGGGCCTGACGCTGATCGCGCTGGCGATGACGGCGATCGCCTTCCTGACCCTGGCGCCGACCGTCGGCGGCCAGTTCCAGACGATCATCGAGATGGCCGTGCTGCTGGTGACGATGGCCTACGTCGCAGCGGGCCTCAGCCTGCTGCTGGGGACACCGGAGCGACGCCCGGCACCCAGCGACCGCCTGCTCGGCGCCGGCGCCCTGCTCGCCTGCGCCTTGCTGCTGCTGTCCTCGCCCGGGCGCATGCTGGTCGGGGCCCTGGTACTGGTGGCCCTGGCCTGGATCGGCTACCGGATCTCGCTCCGGTCCCGCTGACCGCCCGGGGCGGCCGTACCGTCCGGCGGCTGCGCGTCCGGCGCCTGGGAAGCGGCAGGCCGCTCGGGCGCCTCGGACTCGGCATCGCCCGCCGGGTCGCCGCCGCCGGCTGAATCGCGCAGCGCCTGCGACAGCGCCTTCTTCACCGGCGCGCCCATGTCGGCCAGGCTCTGCACCTGCAGGATCACCGAGCCCTTGCCGCCCTCGGTCAGCCGCCGCAGCGCCGACGCCTGGGCCCTGCGGGCCTTGTCGAGCTGGTTGGAGGCGTCCTCCAGCTCAGTGACCAGGGTCGCGAGGTTGTCGTGCAGCAACGCCGCGCGGCGTGCCATCTCGGTAGCATTGTCGTTGCGCTGCTGGATCCGCCACAGGTGGCGTACCGTGCGCAGCGTCGCCAGCAGCGTACTCGGGCTGACCAGCGAGATGTTCTTCGCCAGCGCGTAGCCGTAGAGCGCGTCGTCGGTACGCACGGCCTCGATGAAGGCCCCCTCGATCGGCACGAACAGCAGCACGAAGTCCAGCGTGCGCAGGCCGGCGATCGCGCTGTAGTCCTTGGCCGACAGGCCGTCCACGTGACGGCGCAGCGAGGCCACGTGCTCGCGCAGCGCCTGCTGGCGCCCGGCATCGTCCGGCGCGGCGACGAAGCGTTCCCAGGCCAGCAGCGAGACCTTCGAATCGATCACGATGTCCTTTTCGTCCGGCAGCCGCACGATCACGTCCGGACGCTGGCGCCCGCCCAGCTCGGACTGGAAGCTGGCCTGGGTCTCGTACTCGCGCCCGGCCTGCAGGCCGGCGGTTTCCAGCAGGCGCTCGAGCACCAGCTCGCCCCAGGCGCCCTGGGCCCGGTTGTCGCCGCGCAAGGCGCGCGTGAGGTTCACCGCGTCCTGACTGATGCGCTGGTTGAGATCCTTGAGCGTACGGATCTCCTGCGTCAGCATGCCGCGCTCGCGCTGCTCGCTGGCATGGGTCTGGGTCACGGCCTCGCGGAATTCGCGCAGCTGCAGCTTGAGCGGATCGAGCAGCCCGCCCAAGTGCTCGGCGTTCTGCTCGCGGAAACGCTCGGCCTTGGCGTCGAGGATCTGCTGGGCCAGGTTCTGGAACGCCTCGCGCAGGCGCTGCTCGGCCTGGTCGAGCAGGGCCAGCTTCTCATCGGCCTGGCGCGCCTGCTGGCCGGCGGCGGTCCGCGTCTCGGCGAGCTCCACCGAGGTCTGCGCCAGCCGTGAACCGACCTGCTCCAGATCGCGGCGCAGCTCCGCCGACTGGCGCGCGAGCTGCTCGGCCTGGGCGCGGTGCGCGGCGCCCTGGGCGGTGGACAGGTGCAGCCGCTGCTCGACCTCGCCGGCCTCGCGCCGGGTCTGCTCCAGGCGCTGGGCCAGCTCGTGGACGCGGTCCTCCAGGGCCGTGCGCTGGCCGGCCAGGGCGACGAGCTCGGTCTCGCGGCTGCGGGCACCCTCGGCGTGGCTGTCGCGCAGCCAGCCGCGCGACAGCGCGAAGACCAGGCCGCTCCCGAGCGCCAGCCCCGCGATCGCCGCGAGCGCGAGGTACGCCGCCACTGCGCTATCCATCGTCATTGCCACCCTGCACCGTCATCGGGGCGTCATCTTCGCAGGATCGCGTCTCATCCGGCGATACGGCATATCCAAACAAGCACCGCTCATGTCGCCGGCCGCCGTGATCGCGCGTACGCGCCCTTGCCGGTCCACCGGCCGAAACGCGACGGCAACGACCGTCCGGTATAGTGCACCCACCCGAATTTGGCCATCCGTTTGCCGTGACCGCACTTCCCTACGACAGCGCCGCCCTGGAGCGGTGCGCCCGCCAGATCGCCAGCGCCGGCCGCGACCTGGCCGCACTCGGCTGGACGCCCGCCACCAGCAGCAACTTCTCGATGCGCCTCGACGACCGCCACGCGGCGGTCACCGTCTCGGGTCGCGACAAGGGCCGGCTCGACACCGGCGACGTCATGGTCGTCGATCTCGACGGCCGGCCGGTGGCCACGGCACACCGCCCCTCGGCCGAAACCGCCCTGCATACGCAGATCTACCGGCGTTTCCCGACCGCCGGCGCGGTCCTGCACACGCACTCGCGTGTGCAGAGCGTCGCCTCCCGGCTGTATGCGGGCGAGGGACGGGTGCGGTTCGAGGGCTGGGAGCTGCAGAAGGCGATCGCCGGCTACACGACGCACGAAAGCGTACTGGACCTGCCGGTGTTTCCGAACACCCAGGCGATGGACGAGCTGGTCGGTCGCGTCGACGCCTGGCTCGACGCCGGCACGCCGCTGTACGGCTACCTGATCGACGGCCACGGCATCTATACCTGGGGCGTTGACATGGCCGAGACCCGCCGCCATCTGGAGGCCTTCGAGTTCCTGCTCGCTTGCGAACTTGACCTGAGGAGATTGTCCCGATGAGCCAGTTGCGCATCTTCGACGAGGGCGACGGCGGCGCGCCGCTCGCCACGATCGGCGACCATGCCCAGATCGCACGCGAGCTGGGTGCCGTCGGCGTGCGCTTCGAGCGCTGGGAAGCCTCGCGGCCGATCGCGCCGGGCGCCAGCCAGGACGAGGTCATCGCCGCCTACAGCGCCGACATCGAGCGCCTGAAGAACGAGAACGGCTACCAGTCGGTCGACGTCATCAGCCTGACGCCCGAACATCCCGATCGCGCCGCCCTGCGCCAGAAGTTCCTCAACGAGCACACCCACAGCGAAGACGAGGTGCGGTTCTTCGTGGCCGGCGCCGGCCAGTTCACGCTGCACCTGGACGGCAAGGTCTACGACGTGCTCTGCGAGGCCGGCGACCTGATCGGCGTGCCGGACGGGACGCGGCACTGGTTCGACATGAGCGAATCCCCCTACTTCGTCGCGATCCGCCTGTTCACCAACAAGGAAGGCTGGATCGCCAACTTCACCGGCGACGACATCGCCCAGCGCTTCCCGCGCATGACGCCGCGCCCGCCGGCAGCGGCCTGAAGCGGACGGCCGGGCGCCGACGGCCCGCCGTCCGGCGGGCCGTCATTCACTTCAGGTCGGTTCGAAACCGCTGACGAACAGCGTGTCGTCGCGGACCAGCAGCTGCTGGCGCACGGCAGCGCCACCGTCGGCCACGACCGGTGCCATGCGCACGACGCGCCAGCCGGCCGCGGCCAGTTCGGGCACCGTCCGGTTGCCGGCCTGCGGACAGGCGAACACCGTCGCATTGGTCGGCGGCGCGGCGCCGGGCGGCGTCTGCGCGCTGTAGCAGATGTCGGTGCGCGCCGCTGCCTGCACGCCGGCGGCCGCCAGCAGGCCGGCCAGCACGAGGCCCGCACGGCGCGCGATGAACGAGGCGGCCCGGTTCACGGCTTCTGGATGATCAGCTGCGCGGTGACGTTCGGGAACGTCGGATCGCCGCCCGGCGTGGTGACCGGCGTCATCTGCACGACCTGCCAGCCGAGATTGGCCAGTTCCGGCACGGTGCGGCTGCCGGCCTGCGGGCAGTTGAAGACGGTCGTGTTGTCCGCCGGCGGCGGCATCGGAATCGAAGGCAGGCTCGGGCCGTAGCAGATGTCCGCCTGGCCGGCTTGCGCGACCGGGACCGCGACGAGAGCGAATGCCGCGACGGCGGCGACGGGATTGAGCTTCATGGTGACTCCGGTTTTTCAGGGGGCCGCGACCTTAGCCATCGTGCGTGACGCTGGCAAGACCACCGCTCCGTCTCCGAGGACGAACGACACGTTCGCGCGGACAGCCGTTCACCGCGCCTGCTACGCTTCGGAGACTCCCCCCTTCAGGACCGGCCATGTCCGAAATCCGCGCCATTCTCACCGACATCGAAGGCACCACCAGCTCGATCGACTTCGTCAAGGACGTCCTGTTTCCGTATGCACGCACGCGGCTGCCCGCCTTCATCAGTACCCACGCCGACCATGCCGACGTCCAGCACTGGCTGCACGAAGCCGCCAAGGAAGCCGAGCTGGTCTCGGCGTCGCAGCAGGAGCTCATCGACCTGCTGCAGCACTGGATCGACGTGGACCGCAAGTCCACGGCGCTGAAGGCGCTGCAAGGGCTGATCTGGCAGGAAGGCTACGTGGCCGGCGAATTCCGCGCGCACGTCTATCCGGAGGTGGCCGCGCGATTGCGCCAGTGGCGTGCGGACGGCATCCGCCTCTACGTCTATTCGTCCGGCTCGGTACCCGCCCAGCAGCTGTTCTTCGGCCATAGCGAGGCCGGCGACCTGGCACCGCTGTTCGCCGGCTGGTTCGACACCGAGACGGGCCCGAAGCGGCTGTCGACATCCTATGCGCGCATCGCCGAGGCGATCGGTGAGCAGCCCCAGCACATCCTGTTCCTGTCGGATGTCGTCGAGGAACTGGATGCCGCACGCGCTGCGGGTTTCCAGACCACGCTGCTGGCACGGCCGCCGATGGCCTGCCCGGCCGAAGCCCCGCATCCGTGCGTGACCGACTTCGACGCGATCGTCCTGGGGTGAATGCGCTCGGCGCCAGCCTGGTACAGGGCATACGCGTTGCCTTGCTGCGCCGGCCGCGCGGCAACCTGGCCGCGGCCGGTGCCGGAACCTTCCTGGCGGCGGCGTTGCTGTACGTGCTGGCCCTGGCGGGCCTCGCGGCGCTGGAGACGCCGGCGCCGCGCATGTTCAGTTCCTACGGGGTTGCGCCCTTGCTCGCCGGCGTCGTGCTGGTGCTGGCGGCCGCCTGGCTGCTCGCGTGGCAGGCACGGCGCCCGGCGATCGTCTGGGGCGTCGCGGCGATCGTCCTGGCCGCGGATCTGGCGTTGGAACTGGCATACCGGCCGCTGTCGTGGCTGGCCGCCAGCCTGACCGGGCCGGGCCGGACCTGGGTCTTCGCCGCGGCGGCGTGGCTGTTCATCGCGTGGACGGCGGCTGCGCTCTATGCACTGGCCAGGCACCTGGGCGGCGACCGGCGGCTGCATGCGCTGGCGGCGGCGGTCGCCGGCTGTTTTCTTCTGGTGGCCGCCGGGTGGTACCTGCCCGCCCCACCGCTGTGGTACGCCCAGCCGGACGGCGAGGACGGGACCGGCCTGCTGCAGGTCAGCGCCGAACGCGTCTTCTACGATCAGGCGCGGCTGGTCGACGAAGCCCTGGGGCGGATCGCCCCGCAGCGCCCCGGCACGATCGATCTCTACGTCGTGGCGTTCGCCGGCGACGGAACCGAACGGGTCTTCCGCAACGAGGTCGAGCATGCCGAGCGCCTGTTCTCCGAGCGGTTCGGCGCCGAGGGCCGCGTCCTGGTCCTGGCCAACGCTCCGGACACGGTCCAGACGCGGCCGCTGGCGACGCTGGGCAACCTGATCTGGGCGCTGGACGGAATCGCCGCCAGGATGGACCCCGCCGAGGACATCGTGCTGGTGTTCCTGACCAGCCACGGCAGCGCAGACCATCAGCTGCAGGTGGATCTGCCGCCGCTGCCGCTCGACGCGATCACGCCGGCCGACCTGGCCGACGCACTGGCGACCGAGCCGGCCATTCCATGGAAGGTGCTGGTCGTGTCGGCCTGCTACTCGGGCGGTTTCGTCGAGGCGCTGCGCAGCGATTCGACCCTGGTCATGGCGTCCGCGCGGGCCGATCGCACCTCGTTCGGCTGCGGCGCGGATGCCGACATCACCTACTTCGGCCGCGCCTTCCTCGACGAGGCCCTCAACCAGACCACGTCATTGACCGAGGCGTTCGAGCTGGCCCGCCGTGCGGTCGAGACACGCGAGCGGGACGAAGGCATCGAAACCGGATCGGAGCCCCAGATCGCAGGCTCGCCGTCCATCGAAGCCCATCTGGAGCGCTGGCGCAGCCAACTGGTCGCCGGGCCACCCGTCCGCTTCGATCCCTCGCGCACCGCAGCCGGACCGGCGAGGATCGCCGTCCGCGACCACGACTAGGCGCTGCGGGCGGCGGCCTGCCGCCCGCAGCGCCTAGCGTCCCGGCGCGTTCCAGCCCGAGACGCGGCCGTCGCGATCGAATTCGACGCTGCCGCCATCGGCATCCGGATAGAACCAGATCTCGGACATCACGCCGATCCGCTTCTTGCCGGGCTTGCCGAGCACCGCCGACACCTGGCTCCAGGTCATGCCCTTGCGCAGGGCCTGCCAATCGGCCGGCGCCGGTGGCGCGACCGGCGCGGCGGCCGGTGGCCGGGATGCGGCCGCCGCCGGCGGAGCCGTGGGGGCCGGCGCCGCCACCGGGGCTGCCGGAGCTGCCGGAGCCGCGTCGAGCCGGCGCTCCAGCTCGATCACCCGTTGCTCGAGCGCCTTGAGCCGCTGCTCGACCGTCGGCTCGCCATCGGCCACGGCAAGCCCGCCGATACCCAACATCACGATCGCCACCAAGCCCATACGAAACCGCATGTCGCGCCCTCCCGCACCGTGCTGGTGGCGGCAGCCTATCAGGTTGCCGGGCCGGATCGCCGCGCGCCCCTGCACGCGGTCCCCCCGGCTGTCCAGTTGACCGGGCCCCAAGGCCGTACGATGCTGTGGAATGCAACGGCCACCGGGTACCACGATGATCAGATACTGGGCAGCGGCCTGCGTGCTGCTGGGTTTGCACGGCAATCCTGCCGCCGCCGAAGACTGGTTCGTCGAAGCGTACTTCAGTGACCGTGCAGCGATCGACCGCCTCGGCGCGTCGTTCCAGCACCTGCAGATCGACGAGGCGCGCGGCGTCGTCCGCGTCGACACCGACGAGAACGGCATCCGCCTGCTCGAGCAGGCCGGGCTGGACGTGCGGATCGACATGGTCTCCTCCGCGAAGCTGCGCGCGTTCTACGCGCCGGCCGACGTGCCGCAGAGCATTCCCGGCTTCGCCTGCTACCGGACAGTCGAGGAGGCTCGCGATTCGCTCGACGCGCTGGTCGCCGCGCATCCGGACCTGGCCAGCCTCCAGGACATCGGGCCGACCTGGGAGAAGGAGAAGAACCCGGCCGCCGGCTACGAGATGCGCGCGCTGCGCATCACCAATCTGGCGACGGTCGCGCAGGATCCGGACCGGCCCCGCATGGTCATGTACGGCTCGATCCACGCACGCGAGTACACGCCGGCGGAACTGCTCAATCGCATGGCCGAAGGCCTGGTCGCCGGCTACGGCGTCGATCCGCTGAGCACCTGGCTCGTGGACCATGTCGATTTCCGCTTCATCGTCCACGCCAACCCGGATGGGCGCAAGCGCGCCGAGACCGGCATCGGCTGGCGCAAGAACACCAACGTCGACGATGCCTTCTGCCCGGGAACACCGACCAGCTTCAGCCAGCCGGGCGTGGACCTCAACCGCAACTTCCCGTTCCACTGGAGCGGCAGCGGCGGCTCCAGCACGCAGGCCTGCGAGCAGACCTTCCGCGGGCCGGCGGCCGGCTCCGAGCCGGAAACCCGCAACCTGCTGGCCTATACGGTCGGCACCTGCGACGGCAGCGGCAACTGCAGCGGCGGTGCCCTGCCCGACCGCCGTGCCGAGAGTCTCTCGTCACCGGCCCCGGAGGACTATTCGGGGTTGTTCTTCGATGTCCACAGCTATTCGCAACTGGTGCTGTGGCCGTGGGGCGACGTGTCCACCGAAGCGCCGAACGGCCCGTCGCTGCGCCGGCTCGGCCGCCGCCTGGCCTGGTTCAACGACTACTGGCCGATGCCCTCGATTGGTCTCTATCCGACCCGTGGCTCGACCGTCGACACGATCTACGGCTACGTCGGCGCCGCCGCCTACACGATCGAGCTCGGCGTCGATTTCTTCGAGGACTGCAGCGAGTTCGAGACCGCCACGCTGCCGCACAACCTGTCCGCCCTGCTCTATGCCGCGCGTGCCGCCCGGCGGCCGTACCAGTGGCCTCAGGGGCCCGACGCCCGCGGCATCACGGCCGACACGGCACGCGTCCCGGCCGGGAGCGCGGTGACGCTGCGTGCCACGATCGACGACACGCGCTACAACCACGACAACGGCAACGAGACCACGTATGCGATCACCGGCGCGCTGGCCTATGTCGACCTGCCGCCCTGGCATCCCGACGCGGCCGGCCTGCCGATGACGGCCAGCGATGGCAGCTTCAATGCGATGACCGAAGCCGTCGAGGTGACGATTCCGACTGCGGGCCTCGCGCCAGGCAAGCACCTGGTCTGGGTGCAGGGCAAGAACGCGCGCAACGGCGGCACGATCGGCACGCCCGATGCGGTCTTCGTCGAGATCCTCGCCGACGACACGCTGTTCGCCGACGACTTCGAGACGCAATGACCCACAGGGCGGCAGCCGCCGCCCTGCTCCAGCGGTGATCGCAGGGCGGCGATTCGACGCTTCGCCCTCCGCTGGTGGCGCTACCGCGGCCATTCTTTTCCGCCCTGCCCGTGGCAAGCGCGGGGGCTACGGCGAAGCCGGATCGAGCATCGGCTGCCACCCGAGGCCGGACGTGCGGACGGCGCCGATCGGCGGGTGCTCATCGCGCACTCACCGTGGCGGCACGGTCCTGCAGCGGGCATGCCGCGTCGCGCCGTCCCGTGACGCCCGGACGCCGCGGCCGTTCATACGAGCCGGCCGCGGTCGACCAGGCCACCTTCGGCCACCAGTTCGCAGATCCGGCTCACGTCGCCGTCCATCGCACGGTCGCGCTGCATGAAGTCGATCCGCTCGCGGATCTTCGCGAGCGCGGCGCGAACCTGCGTTCCGGCATGGAAGTCGCTGCTGGCGGCCAGCGCATCGCGGAGCGCCTTCACTTCTGCCTCGAACATGGCACGCCCCGCCTCGCCCTCGCGGGGGGCGTTGGCCACCTTGGCGGCCAATGCCTCCCAGCCGCCGCGTTGCGCCAGGCCGCGTGCGGCATTGAGCATGTCCTGCCGGTACTCCAGCGCCTGCGCCGCCGTATAGAGCTCCAGCGCGAGCACGTGGCCCAGGTCCTCGGTCATCTCCAGCACGTGGCGCGCCTCGTTGGTGCCCATCGACACGTGGTCTTCGGCGTTGGCGCTGGTCGGCACCGAATAGACGCTGGCCGGATGCGCACGGGTCGCCAGGTCGTTGACCAGGGCCGCGGCCGTGTACTGGACGATCATGAAACCCGAGTCGGTCGCATCCTCGTTGCCGATCAGGAACGCCGGCAGGCCGTCGTTGGTGGCCGGATCGACCAGCTTGGCCAGGCGCCGCTCGGAAATCGAGGCGAGCACCGGCAGCGCCGCCTTGACGTAGCTCATCGCCAACGCCAGCGGCATGCCGTGGAAGTGGCCGGCCGATACCACCTGGTCCTCGATGTGCTGCGGGCGCCCCGCCGCCTTGCCCTCGGCGAACACCGGGTCGTCGGCATCCGGGAAGATCAGCGGATTGTCGGTGACGGCATTGAGTTCGATGTCGATGATGCGGCTGGCCTGCATCCAGGCGTCGCGCACCGCGCCGTGCACCTGCGGCATGCAGCGCAGGCAGTAGGCGTCCTGTGGCTGGTGCTTCTTGCCGCCGCGGAAGGGCATGAAGCGCGTGTAGAACGCCTCGCGTCCGTGCCGCTGGCTGCTCGGCACCCAGTCCCAGGCGATGTCGAAGCGCCGGGCCTGGTCCTCGGGCTCGCGCCAGGCGTCGGCGGCCCAGGTGCGGAAGCGCGGGACCAGGTGATAGGGGATGTCGACCAGCGTCGAGCCTTCGATCAGCGTGCGCAGGCGGCGGGCCGTTTCGACCTGGCCCGGGTGCGGACGCAGCGCATGCACTTCCGGCCGCAGCGCGCCGCTGCGGCCGGCGAACGCGTCCAGCGTCATCGCCGCCGCCAGGTCCGCGGTCGCCAGCAAAGTCTCGATGCGATCGAGCGCCAGCACCGCCGTGGCCAGCATCTGCGCGGTGCCGTTGTTGAGCGCCAGCCCTTCCTTGAACGAGAGGCGCTGCGGTACCAGCCCGACGCGCGCCAGCGCCTGTGCACCCGGCATGCGCTCGCCGTCGACGAAGGCCTCGCCGCCGCCGAGCAGGACGATTGCCAGGTGCGACAGCGGCGCCAGGTCGCCACTGGCGCCGACGGAGCCCTTCTGCGGAACCACCGGTACCACACCGCGATTGAGCAGCTCCGCCAGCGCCTGCAAGGTGTCCACGCGGATGCCCGAATGGCCGCGCATCAGCGTATTGACGCGGATCGCCAGCATGGCGCGGACGACCTCCACGGCCAGCGGCTTGCCGACGCAGACCGCGTGCGTGACGATGAGGTTGTGCTGGAGCTCTTCCAGCAGCGTACCTTTCTGCCGCTCCGGGTTGCCGCCGGGCAGCTCGTCGCGCAGCCGGTGCGCGCCCAGCAGCTTGTCGGCATTGCTGCCGAAGCCGGTGGTGACGCCGTAGACCGGCTCGCCGCAATGGACCTTGTCGGCCAGGAACTCCGCCGCACGCCGGACCCGCGTGAGCTGCACCTCGTCGAGGACGACACAACGGCCGCGCGCGATGGCGACCAGGTCCGCACGCGTCATGCAAGTGCCATCGAGACGAATCGGGGAAGCTGGCATCGGATCGGGGCTCTGGAGGAAACCGGCATTCTCGCCGATCGCGCCGCCTGCGGACAGGCGTCGCACGCCGACGCGACCGGCCCCGCCGGTCGCTGTGGATGCCCGATCAGGCGGTCAAGCGACGCTCAGCGCACCGCCGCAGCCTGCGCCAGCTCGACCTGCAGCGTCGCCGCCAGGTCGGCACGTGCCACCTCGAACTGGTCCTCGCGGCGCAGGTCCTTCACGGTCACGACACCCTTGGCGATCTCGTCCTCGCCGAGCACGAGCACGAAACGGATGCCGGCGCGGTCGGCGTACTTGAACTGCTTGCCGAGCTTGGACGGGTCCATCACGACCTCGGTGGCGACCCCGGCGTCGCGCAGCTCGCCGGCCAGCGCGAGATAGTCGGCCAGGCGGGCCGGGTCCATCTGCGTGACCAGCGCCTGCACCGAACTGGTCGCCGTGCCGACCAGGCCGGCCTCGCGCAGCTGCCAGTACAGGCGCGTCAGGCCGATCGAGATGCCGACGCCCGGCAGGTGCGACTTGGTGTAGTTGCCGGCCAGGTTCTCGTAGCGGCCGCCGGAGCAGATGGAGCCGATCTGGGGATGGTCGTTGAGCGTGGTCTCGTAGACCGTGCCGGTGTAGTAGTCCAGGCCCCGCGCAATCGACAGGTTCAGCGCGAAATGCGTCTGCGGCACGCCGAATGCCGCGATCAGGTCCAGCACCTCGCGCAGCTCGCGGCGGCCCTGCTCGAAGGTCTCGCTGCCGCTGCCGAGCGCATCGAGCTGCGCATGGGCATCGGCGAGCGAAGTCGAGCGCACCTGGACGAAATCCAGGATGCGCCCGGCCGTCTCGGCGGACAGGCCGAACCCGTCGCCGGTCAGGGTCTGGCGCACGTAGTCCGGGCCGCGCTTGTCGAGCTTGTCGACCTCGCGCAGCACCAGCATCTGGCGCTCGCCGTCGGCGATGCCCAGGCCCTCGAACCAGCCGCGCATCAGCCGCCGGTTGTTGAGCTGGATCGTGAACGGCCCGATCGCCAGATCGCGGAAGACGCTGTAGATCACCGCCGGGATCTCCGCGTCGTAGCGCACCGACAGCGCGTCCTTGCCGATGACGTCGACGTCGCACTGGTAGAACTCGCGGAAACGCCCGCGCTGCGCGCGCTCGCCGCGGTAGACACGCTGCATCTGATAGCGGCGGAACGGGAAGTTCAGGTCGTGCTCGTGCTCGGCCACGTAGCGCGCCAGCGGGACGGTCAGGTCGAAGCGCAGGGCCAGGTCCGGCCGCTCGGCCTTCTCCAGCGCGCCGGTGGACTGCACGAAGTAGACCTGGCGCTCGGTCTCGCCGCCCGACTTGGTCAGGAGCACATCGGCATACTCCATGACCGGCGTCTCCACCGGCAGGAAGCCGAACAGTTCGTAGTTGCGCCGGATCGTGTCGAGCATGCCCTGGAAGGCGATCTGGTCGAGCGGCAGCAGTTCGAGCACGCCGGGCGGCGTGCGGGCTTGGGTCAAGGCCATCGGATTCCTCGGGGTCTGGCGGACGCAGGCCGGGCCGCACCGCCGTATGCAGCCGGAAAGACTACCAGATGCACCGCCGCCGGCGTTCGGTACCTCCCGGCGGCACCCTTCCACCCGATCCGGATCGGCCGGGAAGGCTTGCACGCCCCTGCGACAGTCGTTAACATTCGCGCCCCTGCTCAACGGGCAGGTGTCCTCGGGGTGTAGCTCAGCCTGGTAGAGCGCTACGTTCGGGACGTAGAAGTCGCAGGTTCAAATCCTGTCTCCCCGACCAAACAGGCAAAACGACGAAGCCGGCCTAGCGCCGGCTTTTTCGTGTTTGCTCCCTGTCTGCAAAATGCGGCGCATCTGCTGCGCACGCAGCGTCCGCCGGTCAGCGCAAGAGCGCCCGCAGCTTGCAGGTTCCAGCGTGGATTTCGCTGCATCCGTACCGGGCAACTATCGCATCTGCCGGCGGGCCAGCGGCTGCGCGTACTCGTCCGGCTCGGTGCCGGCGCAGAAGCGGCCGTTCGATCACGCAAGACCCGTTCGGACGCACCTGCGTGATCGGATCTCCGAGACGAGGATTCCAGCGACAAGACGGCACGGTGTCCAACGCAGTCGACAAGGAGGATGGCGAAACGCCGCCCTGGTGATGCGCCGATCGCAGCGGTCATCGCAGGCATCGGCTCCGTTCGCGTCGCATACAATCACTCACTCTTCAAACAAGAGCAGACAGATGCAGGAATCGCCGCGAGCATCGTCCATCAGTGAACGCATGACCTGGGTTGCGCCCGCCGAAGGCCCCGCAAGCGCAACGGACGACTCGCCGTGAATCCTTTGACGCGCTGGCTGAGAAGCGTTCCGGCAGCGAACCCGGTCGATCGGCGCAACGCGCCGTTCCTCCAGGTGCTCCTGCTGTTCTTCGGCATCTTCGTTCCGATCAACAAGTCCATCTTCCTTTACGCGATCCGTTCGGGGCAGGTCCCGCACCCGGGAATCCTGCAGCTATCCGCGGACCTCGCCACCGATGCCCTGCTCGTCGCCTCGGCGTGGATCGCCCTGTGGCTCATCCGTACAGACCGCTTTCGTCTGGGCGTGGCGCTGTTCCTCTCCGTTGCGTGCGTTTGCGTCGGCATCGCCTATGCCAGCGTCGGACTGTCACGTATTGGTCTGGATCCGATTCCGTTGGTGCTGCTGTCGCTTGCCGGCCTGGTGATGGGCCGGCGCACCCTGTGGATCATGCTGGGATCGCTGGCGATGATGCTGCTTGCCTGCGTGGCACTGGACATGGTCCGCACCGGGCCCGCCGCGCCATCCGCCACGATCGGCAAGGCCGTCTCCATCGCCGGGGTCTGGCTGATCATCGCGCTGGTTCTGGATCGCACCGTGGCTGCGCTGCGCAACAGCCTGGAGGAGTCCGAGCAGCGGGGGCAGGCGCTGGAGCAAACCTATGCGCACCTGCAGAAGGAAACCGCCGAGCGCGAGCGCACGCGTGAGCAACTGATCCATTCGCAGAAAATGGACCTGGCCGGAAGGCTGGCCAGCGGCCTCGCACACGACTTCAACAACGTTCTCGCGGTCATCCTGGGATACGCCCAGCAACGAAACCGGCTCGCCGCCAGCGGCGGCGAACCGGCGCTCGTATCGGCTCTGGAAGGCGTGGAACTGGCAGCGCGCCGCGCCATGGCCGTCAGCAGAAAGCTGCTGAACTTCAGCCGCCTGGATATCTCCCATCCGGAGACATTCGATGCCGGCGCCGCCCTGCAAGAGCTGCGGCCGATGCTCCGCCAACTGCTCGGCCCAGGGATCCACTTGCAGCTGGAACGGCCGGAGGTTCCTCTCCCCGTCCATATGGACAGGGGCAACTTCGAGCTGACGATTCTCAACATCGCCGGAAATTCCAGGGATGCGCTCCCTGAAAACGGAACGTTCCGACTCGCCGCTTCGCGGGAAGACACGACCGGCTCGCTCATGCTGACCCTCAGCGACGACGGCCCGGGGATTCCCGAGCCGGTGAGGACACGCATATTCACGCCTTTCTTTACGACGAAATCCAGCGGAGAAGGCACCGGGCTGGGGCTTTCCGTGGTGCGCGACATCGTGATGGGAGCGGGCGGCGAGATCGGCATCGAATGCCCGCCCGCGGGCGGAACCTCGGTCCGGATCAGGCTTCCCTTGGCGTCGCCCGCCGGGTGACGGCCAGGTATCCGATCGACATCGACTTGGGCTTCCGCTGCGTGACTGGACCGGGGCCTGCGCCACGAGTGCTGCCCGGCATGCCGGCGCCCCATCGGGTCGCCTGTCCGCCGGAGACGGCGATCACCGAGACGTTCGAGCCCATGGCCGAGTCCGGCCTGGATCAGCGCGCATGCCGGAGGCCTGCGGCGCGCCGGAACGCGACTGCCCCCGGACCGCATGCGTGACCTGCGGCCCAGGAGGGCACCGCTCAACGTGGACCCGGCTCGGCAGACGAGGCGAGCCGCAGATCCACGATCCTCGGTTCATCGCCGCGCAATACCGCCTTAATTATCCGATACCGGAATCGATGCTAGTATCCAGCCGACTTCGCTGAAGGTGCCCCCATGGTGCGTCTCAGAGGATTGCTTTGGGAGCTTTCCAGGCGCCGCCCGCTCGATTTCAGGTTTCGTGGCCTCGAAATCCCGACCGGCGAGACACGGGCCGCGATACTCGCCGAACTGGCGACCATTTCGATCGACGACGTTCCACCTTCGACAGAGCTCGAAGGCTATCTCAACGCCGATCTCGATCGTTTTCTCTATACGCTGGCGCTGGTGCCAGCGGACATCCACGGTACGGCACTGGAAATCGGCGCGAATCCCTATTTCATGTCGGTGCTGTTGAACCAGCATCGACCGAATCTGAAGTTCGACTACGTCAACTATTTCCACCCCCTCGGCGCACGGGGTCTCCAACGCGTCCGGTGGAACGGCAGCAACGGCGGCACCCATGGAATCGACGTCGACTTCATGAACGTCAATCTCGAGGAAACGCCGCTACCGGTGGAGGACGAGCGCTATGCGGTGATCCTCTTCTGTGAGGTGCTCGAGCACTTCATCCTGCACCCGTACCACGCGGTGACCGAGCTGTGGCGCAAGCTCAAGCCGGGCGGGACGATGGTGCTGACCACACCGAATGTCGCTCGCTACGAGTCGGCCGTTGCGCTGCTCGAAGGCCGCAACGTCTACGACCAGTATTCCGGCTACGGGCCACACGGGCGTCACAACCGCGAGTACGCCCGCCACGAGCTGCACATGCTGATGCGGCACTGCGGTTTCACGTGCGATGCCGATTTCACCTCGGACGTGCATCCGCATTACATTCCGCAGACGATCGCCCATCGGCACGCCATGTGGGCGCTGAATCTGACGAAGCATCGGGAGCATGACCTCGGCCAGTACCTGTTCTCCCGCTGGCGCAAGACCCATGCACCCAATCCGCGTTATCCGCACTGGCTTTATCGAAGCTACCCCGAAGGCACGATCGAGTAGTCCGCCGCATGGCCCCGCAGGCAATTGCGTGAACGGCGCCGCAGATCAGAAGAGCGGCGCAAAAAGCGTAACGGAAATTTACGCAGGGCCAGCGCAAGCTATTCGGACGTGATCGCGTAATTCTGCCGGCACTGACGCACTGGCTCTTTCCGGTCGTCGGCAGCTGCACTACTCCTTCGACAACCCGTGCTGCGGAAGACCGACATGACAACTTCCGATGCCACGCCACACTGGCGTTTCATGGCCATCGTCGAGGTCGACGAGGCGCACGACAACCTGGCCGAACTCGCTCCCCGGGAGGGGCCCCGCTTCCGGCTGGCGCCCTGCGAACGCTCGCCGAAGGGCTACGTCTGGTACGAGCTGGCGGTGGACGGCTCGCACGGCGAATCGACCGCCGTCCGCGACGCCCACATCGTGCTGCGAGCCCTGGAACGACTGGCGCTCGACATGCTGCGGACCGAAATGCGGATCGTGTCGGGCAGCGAATGGCTCGCCCTGGCGAGAAACCTCAGGCGAGCCTAGCCGCGAAAGCGCCTGTCACCTGGTCGGTTCCTCGGCGAGCCGAGGCACCGTCCTGCGGCTGGCCGGCTGCGTGTGCCACTTCGATCAAGTAACCCGCGCGCCAGCCGCCGACGGCCCGATTCAAGGCCTGGGCTGGCAGGCGTCGTATTCCTTCTCGGTCAGCCGGCCGTCCTTGTCCTGATCGCACTTGGCGAAACTGCCGGCGAGCCAGCTGTTGGCTTCCACGTCTTTCAGCGTCAGGTAGCCTTTTTCGTGACCCTTGAGCTGGTCGAACTTGTGCGGGCCGGAACCCTGCACGGCATAGGGGTCCTGCTTGGCTTTTTCCTTCTCCTGCTGTGCCGCGGCTGCCGCCGAGCGCTCCACCGGTGTCGCCGCCACGGCGGCGAACGATGAGCAGGCGAGCAGCGCACAGGTGATGAGCATGGAAGTCTTCATGGGAGGTTCCTCTCGAAAGCGGGTGCCCAGCTGAGCACCCGGGCATGGCACCGGCCCTGAATGCCGGATGCTGCGACGCTTCCATACCGATGGGCATTGCACGGGCATCCAGCAAGGTGAATGCCGGCGCGCGATTAGTGGTGCATTCGCGTGTCACGGCCGCGGCCCGGGCGGGGTTTCTCGACTTCGGAGCCTGGCTCCGCAGCTGGCCGTCAAACGCTTCGGCCGGCTGTACTTGCCCGACGCCTGAACGAGAACCGTCGGCGCGCAAAGAGAAAGAGCGTGCCGTGCCATTCAAGGGCGCGCTGCAGGCCTGCTGGACTGTGGACCTTCGCGCGGAAGCCATGCGAAGCAGCAGGCGGCCGCCCTACCCGCCCCGTGCCTGCCCGCCGCCAAGTTCAGCGCCGGTATCGACGTTGCGTGGACACTGAAAAACCGTTTCCGCAGCGATCGAGGTGACGCCATGCGCACGACCATCAGCCTGGGTTCCCTGGCCCTGGGAACCGCCCTCGCAATGACCGCCTGCTCGCCACAGGGCCAGGCCCCTGGCGGGCCCGGCAGCACCGCCTCCGGGGAATCGCGCGTCGTCCTGGCGCCGACCGCCGGAAACCGCGCAAAGGGCGAATTGACGCTGGTCACGTCGGCGGACGGAGTCCGCATCACCGGAACGATCGATGGCCTCGAGCCCGGCACCGAGCACGGCTTCCACATCCATGAGCACGGCGACTGCGGGACGGCCGATGCCAGCAGCGCCGGCGAGCATTTCAATCCCGGCGGCGATCCCCACGGCAACCCGGCCATCGGTGCGCACCATGCGGGCGACATCCACAACCTGAAATCGGATGCCCGTGGTGTCGCCCAGGTCGATACGACGGTCGACGGCGTTTCGCTGGGCGGTCCGAACGACATCCGCGGCAAGGCGATCATCGTTCACGCGTCTGCGGACGACTACGCCACCCAGCCCTCCGGCAACTCCGGCGCGCGCATCGCCTGCGGCGTGATCCCGTCTGCCGGGTCCTGAGCACGGCCTGACGGTCGCGCGTCCCTGGCTTCAGCCGGCGCCGGCCGTCGCCACGGCCGATCCGTCGGGGTGCAGCCATCCCGACTGGCCGTCGGCGTAGTGCTCGTTCTTCCAGATCGGCACCCGGCGCTTGACCTCGTCGATGATCCAGTGGCACGCCTCGAAGGCGGCACCCCGATGATCGGCGCTGACGCCGACCCAGACCGCGAGGTCGCCGATCTCCAGCGGCCCTACCCGGTGCACGCAGCGCGCGGCGCGGATCGGGAAGCGCCGCATCGCCTCGGCGAGGACCGCCTGCCCTTCGTGCTCGGCCAGTGCGCCATAGGCCTGGTAGTCCAGGCGCAGGACCGCCTTGCCGTCGTTGTGGTCGCGGACCCAGCCTTCGAAGCTCACGCAGGCACCGGCCGAAGGGTGGTCCAGGTGCCGGCGCTGCACCTGCGGATCGATCCGCGCCGTATCGAGCGTGAAGACCTTCATCCGCCGGACACCGGCGGGATGAAGGCGATCTCGTCGCCGTCCGCCAGCGTGTCGTTCCAGCCGCCGAATGCGCCGTTGATGGCGACGCGCAGGCGCGTGGCATCGAACACGAAGCCGTGGCGCGCGCGCAGCTCGGCGTAGAGCGCGCGAGGGTCATGCGTGTCGCTGGCAACGCTTTCCTCGGCGCAGCCGGCCGCATCGGCCAGGCTGGCGAAATAGAGCAGACGGTAGTTCATGGCGTGTCGCTTCCTGGTCCCACCTCGCGCTTGCCGCCGGTCTTGCCGACCAGCCGCACCTCGCCGATCACGATCGCATGGCTGAGCGCCTTGCACATGTCGTAGACCGTCAATGCCGCGACGGTGGCGCCGGTGAGTGCTTCCATCTCGACGCCGGTCTTGTGGTCCACGGCGACCTCGCAGCGGATCAGCAGCCGGGTCGGGTCGATGAAGTCCGCGGTGATCCGGCAGCGCTCGACCGGCAGCGGGTGACAGAACGGGATCAGCTCATGCGTGCGCTTGACCGCCATGGTGCCGGCGATGATCGCGGTGTCGATGACCGGCCCCTTGGCCGAGCGCAGGCCGCTACGGTGCAGCTCGTCGGCGACCTCGGGCGGAAAGCGCACGCAGGCCTCGGCGGTCGCCGAGCGCCGCGTCGACGGCTTGTCGCCGACGTCGACCATGGCCGGACGCCCTTCGGCGTCGATGTGCGTGAATCCGCCCACGCGTCAGCCTCCGATCTCGTACATCTCGACGCGTTCGCCCGGCTGCGGCGTCCGGAGGCCGCGCAGTTCGCTGTAGCGATCGCCGCGCGCACACCAGACGGCGCGGATCAGGCGAGACAGCTCGGCATCGTCGGCGCCGGCACGCAGCGCGCCGCGCAGGTCGTGGCCGCTGCGGCCGAACAGGCAGGTATAGAGGCGGCCGTCGGCCGACAGGCGTGCCCGCGAGCAATCGCCGCAGAACGGTTCGCTGACCGAGCTGATGAAGCCGATCTCGCCGGCCCCGTCGGCAAACCGGTAGCGCGAGGCGACCTCGCCGTTGTAGTTGGCCGGCAGTGCGACCAGGGGCCAGCGCGCGGCAATGCGATCGCGCAGCTCGGCACTGGGCACCACACGGTCCAGCTTCCAGCCGTTGCAGGTGCCCACGTCCATGTATTCGATGAAGCGCACGACATGGCCGCTGCCGCGGAAGCGCTCGACCAGCGCGGGAACCTGGTGGTCGTTGACGCCGCGCATGACGACGCAGTTGATCTTCATCTGCGTGTAGCCCGCGCGTTCGGCCGCCGCGATCGCATCGAGCACGACCGCCAGATCCCCCTGTCCGCCCGACATCTGGCGGAAGGTCTCCGGATCGACCGTGTCCAGACTGAGCGTGATCCGTCCGAGTCCGGCGTCGCGCAGCGCCTGGACACGCGATGCCAGCAGGCTGCCGTTGGTGGTGAGCGCGATGTCCTCGATGCCCGGCAGGGCGGCCAGCATGCCGACCAGGGCCGGAAGGTCGCGGCGCAGCAGCGGCTCGCCGCCGGTCAGGCGCAGCTTGCGCACGCCCAGGCCCGCGAACAGCCCGGCCAGGCGCGTGATTTCCTCGAACCGCAACCGCTCGGCCTTGCCGAGGAAGCGGTGGTCGCGCGGATAGTCTTCTTCCGGCATGCAGTACGGGCAGCGGAAGTTGCAGCGGTCCAGCACCGATATGCGCAGGTCGTGCAGGGGGCGATCCAGGCGGTCGCGCGGTCCCGTATCGAGCAGCTTGAGGGGTATCGGACGGGACATCATGACGCTCCCACGCACACCGAGGGGTCGGGCTCGCGCAGCGCCAGGACCTCGCCGCGATGTGCCACATGATAGCCCTCGGCAGCCAGGACGGCGGCGTCCTCCACCGATCCGTAGTGATAGAGCACCAGCCGCGCGCGCAACTCGTCCGTGTACTCGCGCCGCAGGTCGTCCAGGCCGGTGTGCGACGGGTTGCCGACGACGCCGCAGTCATGCGCGACGCGCTCGCCGTGCGCCGCGTGGTGGGCGAGCATCTCCGGGATCGGCCGCGTATCGCCGGTCCAGACGAAGCTGCCGCGCAGGGCCAGGCCGAACGAGGTGTCCGGCGCATGGTGGCGGGTCGGGAAGACCTCGAAGCACAAGCCGGCATGCCAGAACCGGCGCGAGACCGGAACCAGGTGGAAGCCGTCCCAGAAGTTGGCGCCGCCTTCGGCCAGCACCTCCGGATAGTCGGCCACGCGCGACTGGAGCACCGGCACCAGGGCCGCCTGCGCATAGATCTTCACGCGTCCGCGCAGGGTGTCGTCGAAGTAGCTGCGATAGAACACCCGCTCCAGGCCGCCGACATGGTCCATGTGCGCATGCGTGATGTAGATCGCCGGCGGCACGCTGCCGTAGCGCTCGAGGTAGGCGGTCAGCGCTTCCGGCCCGCAATCGATCAGCAGCACCGGCATGCCGTCGCGTTCGACGACGGCGGACGCCGAACCCAGTTCCACCGCCTGGGCACTGCCGACGCCTAGGAAACGGAGCGACAACGCCATCAGGCGGCCTGCACCGGCGGCTGCGCCGAGAGCTCGGCGTGATAGGCCGCCAGCAGCGGATGCCAGAAGCCGGCCTCGAAGCCGTTCAGGCGGCGCGGTACGCCGAGTTTCTCGAACGAGCGGCGCAGGCGGGCCAGGTTCTGCTGCTGCCAACCCAGCGCCGACGGGCGCAGGCGGCTGCGGTCGAAATCGATCAGCCAGACCGTGTCGGCCGCATCGAACAGGATGTTGTGGGCGTTCAGGTCCGCATGCCAGCAGCCGATGCGATGCAGGCGGGCGATCGCGCGCCCGACGCGCACGGCCTGCGGCTCGCCGACCTCGCCGGCGGCAGCCCGCTCGGCCAGCGTGCGTGCATCGGCGATGCGCCGGGTGATGATGTCGGCGCGGTAGCGCAGGCCGTCGCGGACGACGCGCGCGGCCAGCGGCGGCGGTACCGGCAACCCCGCGGCGACCAGCCGGGCCAGCAGCCGGAATTCGCGGAATGCACGCGTGCGCTCCGCACCCAGCCACAGATAGCGATCCGCGCTGAAGCGCGCCGCCAGCCCGCCGCGGCGGTAGTGACGCAGGATGCCGCTGCCGGCCGGCGTCTGGATGACGCTCACGCGCCCCCGGCCGCCGGCGGGCGCCGCGGTTCCGGCAGCATCGGCCCCTGCAGGATCGAACCACGCCGCGTCCGGGCGGAGGCCCAAGGCAGCGTCGTAGAGGATCGCCCCGCCGGGGATCGGGTGGACTTGCGCATCGATCATGGCTCTGCCAAGGTGCGGGCGCTTTCGCGGCACATCAACATCTCGCAAACGCCAGTCTAGCGCATGTCCCAGGTGTCACCCGCGGCGCCGCCCGCCCGTCTCTGCATCCTGCGCACGTCGGCGATCGGCGACGTGACGCACGTCGTGCCGCTGGTCCGCACGGTCCAGCAGCACTGGCCGGCGACGGAGCTGACCTGGCTCGTCGGCAAGCTGGAGCAACGCGTGGTCGGCGACCTGCCCGGCGTCGAGTTCGTGACGTTCGACAAGGGCGCCGGCCTGGCCGGTTTCCGCGCCGTCCGCCGCGCGCTGGCCGGACGCCGTTTCGACGCACTGCTGCATCTGCAGGTGGCGCTGCGTGCGAATCTGCTGAGCCTGCTGGTCGCCGCGCCGGTACGCATCGGCTACGACCGCGCGCGTGCCAAGGACCTGCACGGCCTTACCATCAATCGCCGGATCGCCGCGCGCACCGGCGAACACGTGCTCGACGCGATGGGCAGCTTCCTCGAACCGCTCGGCCTGCGGCAGACCGAGGTCCGCTGGGACCTGCCGGTTCCCGCCGAAGCGAGCGCATTCGCCGAGCGGCATCTTCCCGGCGACCAGCCGATCCTGCTGGTCAGCCCCTGCTCCAGCCACCGCGTGCGCAACTGGCGCCCGGAGCGCTATGCCGCGGTCATGGACCATGCCGCCGCGCAGCTCGGCTGGCGCGTCGCGCTGTGCGGCGGTCCCAGCGCCTACGAGCGCAGCTTCGGCGATGCGATTCTCTCGGCCATGCGGACCCGGCCGATCGACCTGATCGGCAAGGACACGCTCAAGCAGCTGCTGGCGCTGCTGCGGCGTGCCACGCTGGTCCTGGCCCCGGACTCCGGCCCCATGCACATGGCCAACGCCGTCGGCACGCCGGTGCTCGGCTTGCACGCCGCCAGCAATCCAAACCGCTCGGGACCGTACTCGGACCGGCGCTGGTGCGTCGACCGCTACGATGCCGCGGCGCGCAAGTTCCGCGGCAAGCCGGCCGAGGCGCTGCCGTGGGGCACCAAGCTGGAGCATACCGGTGTCATGGACCTGATCGCGGTCGACGATGCGCTCGAGCGCCTGGAAGCCTTCGTCGACTACCGGCGGGCCGCGTCGGCCTGAAACCGTCTCAGGCCGGTGCCGTCGCCGGTTCGAGCGTGCCGATCGAATGCCCCTGCTCGGCCAGGTATTCCAGCCAGCGGTTGAGGAACGAACTCATGCGCAGGCGTTGCTGGAACTCCGAGCGCGCCGGCGGCAGCGGGCCGATGATGCGGTTCAGCCGCCGGTCCGTATGGCAGTGCAGGACTTCGGCCACGTGGGCGTCGGCGTACATGCGAAGGTGCGCGGACGGCGCCAGCCCGCCGGTATGGTCGTCGACGAAGCAGTAGGTCAGCCGCAGGTCGACCGTGTAGCGATGTCGCTCCAGGACGTCCAGGCGCAGGTCCAGGCCGTCGTCGACGCTCGACGCGTAGATGCCCTCGTCCAGCCGCAGCGGCGCGAACAGGCGCACGAGCCGATGGTAGTTCTCGGCGTACAGGCCCATCAGGTACGCGAACCGGCTGGGCAGGACGGTCGGGATCGATTCGATGACGGCGGACATCGGCCGATCATAGTGGCCATGGCCGGCCGAGGGCAGTCTGCTGCGCCGGCCGATTCCCGGCTAGAATGAGCGCTCGCACGCCGTTCGCGCGCCGCCCGCGTCAGAACAGGTGCTTCTCGATGCCGAGCCGCGACAGGATCTTGCTCGCCATCTCCTCGATCGAGGTCGCCGTGGTGTTCTGCACCGGCAGGCCTTCACGGCGGAACAGCTTGTCGGCCAGGTCCAGCTCGTAGCGGCACTGCTCGAGCTTGGCGTAGCGGCTGCCCGGCCGGCGCGCCTCGCGCACCTGGGCCAGGCGCGTGGCGTCGATCGTCAGGCCGTAGAGGCGGTCGCGGAACGGCCGCAGCCGGGCCGGCAGCTCGATCTTCTCCAGGTCGTCCTCGGTCAGCGGGTAGTTCGCCGCCTTCACGCCGTAGTGCAGCGCCATGTAGAGGCAGGTCGGGGTCTTGCCGACGCGCGACACGCCGACCAGGATCACTTCGGCATCGTCGTACTTGACGTCGATGCCGTCGTCGTGGGTCAGCGCGTAGTTGGTCGCGTTGATGCGCGCCTCGTACTCGGCGAAGTCGGTCAGGCCGTGCGCGCGGTTGACGCGCGGCGAGCGCGGCGTACCCAGCTCCGCTTCCAGCGGGCCGATGAACGGCGCGAACACGTCGAGCATCAGTGCGCCGCTTTCGCCGAGCAGGGCGCTCAAGTCCGGATCGATGACGGTATTGACGACGATCGGCCGCAACCCGCTCGTCGCATAGGCGCGATTGATGCGGTCGGTCGCCAGCCTGGCCTTGTCGATATCGTCGACGAAGGGCAGCCGGTAGGTATCGAACTGGACGTTCTCGAACTGGGTCAGCACGCTGTGCCCGATGGTTTCGGCGGTGATGCCGGTGCCATCGGACACGAAGAATACGGTGCGGCGCATGGGATCTCCCGGGGGCGGCTGCGCACAGTCTATGCAATCGCGCGCGCCCGTGCGTCCCGTGGCGGATCCCGCCCCGAAGCCGGGCGCCTCGCCCGTAGCGGCGGCGAGGCGCTCCGACCCGGGCTGCGGATTACTGCAGGCCCGGTGGCGACTCCGGACAGCTCAGCGACGGCGGGAAGATGTAGCGTTCGACGCCGACGTCGATCTGCGCCCGGAACGCGATGTTCTGCGGCCCCGACACCAGGTTCGCCTCGATGTCCGCGCGAACGCGTCCGTCGCTCAGATCGCCGAAGCTGATCGACGCCTGGCCGAGCAGGCCGAGGATGTAGCTGCCGTTGACCGGGCCCAGCAGGGAGATCTGGACGATGCTGCCCTGCCCGGTCGCGGCGTTGACGGCCAGATCCAGACGCAGGTACTCGAATTGGCCGTTGGGCAGATCGTTCATCGCGGTGACGAGGATCTGCCGGCCGCCGTCGGGACGGTCCTGGTAGATCGCATAGTTGTTGCCGGGCGTGTCGATGTCGTAGGCCGTGTCGATGCCGTCCGCGACCGCCGTGATCGTGCCGTCGCCGAGACCCTGCGTGGAATCGGGCAGCGGCCCGACGAAGCGGAACGCGCCGAACGTGCCGAGCCCGCCGAAGTACTGCAGCAGGCCGCCCTGGCTCTGACCGCAGGCCTCGATCAGCAGGAAGCCGCCTTCGGACGGGACGTCCACCGCCAGGCCGCCGCGACGACCGTCCACGCGCGGCACGCGCACGATCGCCGGCGGGTTCAGCGCTAGGGTGTCGGGCGTGAAACGGAACGCCGGGCCCGCCGGCTCCATGTCGAACGGCGCCGGCGGGGCGGACTCGAGTCGTTCGATGCCGAACGTGGTCGGTGCGCCGACCGAACCGGGCGGTACCGTCAGCTGCGCGCCGCACAGGCGCAATTCGCCGCCTTCGGGTCCGATCGTGCTCTGCACCGGTGCACAGCCGTCGAAACCGTCGAACATGACGACCGGATCGCTTTGGGCGAAGGCCACCGTCGAAGCCGACGCAAGGCCGACGAGAAGCGCTGCCGCGCCGCCGCGGCGGCCATACGGGAAGGAAACAGACATGAGATCTCCAGATGGGAGGTGCGGGACGGCGGCGCCCGCGCGGCGAATGCACGCGCGGACGCCGCCGGGGGCCACGCGCGCCGTCATCGGGGCGACGACGCGCGGGACGGCCCCGGCGCTCAGCGAACGGGCGCGGTCAGCCGCAGGTCGTCGACCATCACGCGCGGTGCCGTGTACTCGCCGTCGAGCTGCGAGTACAGGTGGAGCGAATCGAACTCCACGCCGGTGACCGACAGCGAATTGGTGGTCACGTTGTCGCGGCCGTTCGGATCGGTGCTGGTGATCGACAGCTGCGTGCCGCCGACCTTGACGCCGTCCTTGTACGCGTCGAGATGGATGCTGATGCCGCCCCAGGGGCCGTTCTCGTAGTAGGCCAGCTGCATGCTCGCCGACGAGGCGACCTCGTCCAGATCGAGCCACGCGCTGGCCAGCGGACCGATGTTGAGGTTGCCGCCTGCGATGACCAGCTCACCCGCACCGAACGTCATCATGTTCGGCGAGCTGCCGAACGCCGGGAAGTCGTTGAACAGGTAGCTCGAGTCCTCGATCAGGAACTCGTTGCCGAGGCCGCCGTCCAGCCACGAGCCGGGCGTGAACGGCTCGTGCTCCGGGCCGGGCCAGTAGCCGTGGACTTCGTTGACTTCGCGATAGGTCACGCCGTTGTAGCGGAAGCTCGTGCCCTGCGTGCCTTCGACCAGGTCGTCGTAGGTGCTGACGGCACCGGCCGGCGGCGCCACATCGAAGCCGTCGGCGAACAGCCGGTCGGCCGGTGGCTCGGTCGGCTCGATCTGGCCGAACACGTGCATGCCGGTGGTGGTGCCGAACGCGACCACGCGGCCGTCGCCGGTGGCGCGCAGCCGGCGCGGCGCGAAGCCGACCAGGCTGGTCTCGCCGACCAGCGCCGGGGCGCTCGGCGTGGTGATGTCGAACGCCCGGAGGCCGTTGGCGTCGGCGTACCAGGCACGGTCACCACGGATGTCCACGCGCGCGTTGGCCCATTCGGCCGCATAGCCGCCGACTCGCGTCGGGCTGGCCGGACGGCTGAGGTCGAGCAGGTGCAGGCCGGTCGGGCAGCCGACGGCGGCCAGCGTGCCGGTCTCGTTGAGTGCGATGTCGCGGGCGGTGTAGCCACCGAGATCGGCGCAGCCATCGTTCCACAGCTGCACCTGGGTCGGCGCGTCCGGATCGCTGACGTCGAAGACGTGGATACCGGACAGCTCGTCGGCGGCATAGACGTAGTTGCCGTGCACCTGCAGGCGGTTGATCGTCGGCACCGCCAGGCTGCCGCGCAGCACCGGCTTCTCCGGCACCGACACGTCCACGACCTGCAGGAAGCCACCGTTGGTGGACGTGCCCAGGTACGCGTAGTTGCCGCTGGCGGCCACCGCCGAGGCGTACGGGAACTCCAGCCGTCCCAGTTCGAACGGCCGGTCGAACGAGAGGTCCGCGACGATGAGGCCATAGCCCCAGGCAACGAGGTAGGCGCGCTGGCCGTCGACCGCGAACTGCTCGAAGTCGCGCTGGTTGAGCGCCTCGGGCAGCGCGGCATCGAACCGCGACAGCGTTTCGAAGCTCACCGGGTCGACCTTGGTGATTCCGTAGTTCTCCTGCAGGATCAGCGCCTTGCCGTTCACCAGCGCGATGTCGCGCGCGGCCGCGCCGCCGGGCGGCGTGACCACGCTGGTCTCGATCGGGTCGAGGGGATCGGTGGCCACGTCCAGGCGGATGAAGCGGTCGGTACTGGTCAGCACCAGCGCGCCGTCGGCCAGCGGGGTGACCGCATCGGCGCCGAGCGCCCTGACCGGCGAGGAACCCACCGTCGTCGGGGCGGCCGGGTTGCTGATGTCGTGGATGTCGATCCCGTCGAAGCCCAGGCTGTAGGCGTAGTTGCCGGCCAGGAAGCCGTCGGTCGCCGGCAGCGTGTCGATGCTGCCGATCGGCCCGCCGCCGGCCGGCGTGGCCGGATCGTACAGGCTGAACTTCAGCCCGAAGGTCGCCGCGTACGGCGCCTGGATGCGGCTGCGGAAGTTCTCGATCTGGTCGCCGTGGCCGCAGTGGGTGTCCAGGAAGACCGGCGCGGACGGCGTGGCGACGTCGAGGGTCGAGCACACATGGACCGGCTCCGACGAGAACGTCGTGCCGCTGATGTAGATGCGGTCGCCGTCGACCTGGCTGCGCTCGTACGGTACCGGCGTGCGCAGCAGCCGCGTGAAGGTCGGGTGCAGCGCGTCGGCCGCCAGGTCGCCGAAGTAGATGCCGTTCTCGGCATCGAACAGGTACAGGTAGCCGTTCGCGGCCGCCAGGGTCCACAGGTTCTTGTAGGCCGGAGACGCGTAGTCGCTGAACTCGTTGACCAGTTCCGGACGCGCCGGATCGCGCAGCGAGTACACCGCCACGCCGGCGCTGTCGTCACCGGCCTGCCAGCTGGCGTAGAGGTAGTCGCCCCAGCGCGTCAGCCCGCGCAGGGTGCCGCTGGCCGGCGTCAGCCGGGTGCTCGACACCAGTACCGGGGCGGCCGGATCGGCGTAGTTCCAGGCGCTGACGATGCGCCCGCTGGGCACATACACATAGTCCCCGGCGATGACCGGGTCCTTCAGCGCGCCGCCGTAGACGCCGGCCAGCGGCAGCTCGCCGCTTCCGGCAGGCGCCTGCGCGGTCGCCGCCGCGTGGGCGGTGCCCAGGGCCATGCAAATCAGTACCGATAGAACCTTCTTCATGGGATCGAGCTACCTCGGATTCGTGTGCGGGATGCCAGGCAGAGCGGCGCGGCCGCTTATTGCAGGCCGAGTCTCCCGCGGGACGGCGCCGGTTGCATTCGGCCGCGATGCGTGAACGGTTCGGGAACGATTAGAAGCGCGCCGAATACCGATGCATCAGTCAGTTACGCGATGCGCGATCGATTATGGCGGACCGCGTACGGGCCGTCCGTTCAGACTTCTAATCGATGGTCACGGCCGGCAACGCCCGCTCGCCGGCCAGCTTCAGGACCTGTTCGGTCGCCCGGTGCCAGGCGCTGGTCCGCGCCTGGGCACGGTACAGCTGGGCCTGCGCCCAGGCCGCACGCAGGTCGTGCTCGGCCCAGGCAGCGACGCGGCCGACCACGGTGCTGGCGCGATCGACCTGCCCGATTTCGATCAGCGCCAGGGCATACGGCTCGGCCACCTCGACCAGGTCGTCGGGGATGCCCAACCGCTCGGCCTGCTCGAACGCGTCGGCGAAACGCTGCAGCGCCGCCTCGGTCCGGCTGAGCGCCCAGGCCTGCTCGGCCTCGGCCAGCGTGGCATAGGTGCGGCGCCAGAGATTGGGCCGTCCCTCGACCCAGCTGCGCAGTGCCACGGTTTCCGCCACCGCCGCGTCCACCTGCCCGCTGCGGCGCAGGCAGCGCAGCCGCACGGCCCAGGTGGTCAGGTACAGGTCGGGCTGTTCGTACTCCAGTTCGCCGGTGAGCGCCGCCTTGGCCAGGGGCGCGGCCTCCTCGAAGCGGCCGCGCGCCGCCACGACCAGCGCCGTCAGCGCCCGTCCGGCCGAATGCGCCGCGTAGTCGTCGGCGTCACCCGCGCCCTGCTCGATCTGCGAGAGCAGGGTGTCGGCCTCGTCGAGGCGGCCGGTGGCGAGCAGCACGTAGACCTTGGTCACCGTCAGGCGCCAGCGCAGGCGCGCGTTGCCGGTATGCGCCTCCGGCGGCCAGAACTGTGCGACCGTGGCCTGGGCGCCACCGTAGTCGAGCAGCTGTAGCTGGGCACCGACCATCCCATAGCGGACATAGGCCAGTTCTTCACGCGCGCCCAACACGGCGATCCGGGCCTCGGCGCCGCGCAGCATCGGCAGCGCCTGCGCCGGCCGGTAGTTCTTGATCTGGACCAGGCCGAGGTTCATGTCCACCTGCGCCAGGCCCAGGGCATCGCCGCCCGCCTCCATCTCCACCCGGGCCCGGCCGAGGTCGGCGGCAGCCTGGTCGAGTTTCTCGTCCTGCGAGGCAATGGCGGCCCGGCCGCCGTAGGCGCCGGCCAGCGCGATGGGGTCGCCGGCCCCTTCCAGGACCTCGATCGCCTCGTCGAAGGTCTGGCTGGCGGCGGCCAGCTGCCGGCGCCGGTACTGGGTCGAACCCAGGCTGATCAGGATGCGGCCCCGCAGCGCCGGGTCGAGGCTGGCCGGCACGCGGTCCAGCAGCGCCTGCAGGCGCACCTCCGCTTCGGCGTTGAGGCCGCGTCCCTGGTCGATCTGGGCCAGGCGCAGCTCCACTTCGGGTGTGGCGCGCAGCGACTCGGGGGCCTGCTCGATCAGGTGCCGGGCGAGGTCGAACTGGTCGGCCAGGATCGCCGCCTTGGTGCGCTGGACCAGTTCCTCCAGGGCCAGCGAACGCACCACCTCGCCGCCCTGCGGCGGCGCGTAACCGAGCCGGATCAGCAACACGTCGGTGGCGCTGCGCGCCGCCTTGAGCACGTCGTCGGAGGTCGCTTCCACCTCGTGCGGCGGGCCCGCATCCCGCCGCGCCTGCAACTGGACCTTCCACGCGCCATCGCGGTACTCGGCTTTCGGCACGATGCGCCAGGCGCCGGCGGCGGCCGGTGCGGCAGCCAGGTCGGCGTCGCCGAGACCGCCGAGCAGCGCCAGCACGTTCTCGCTCGGCGCGGTCGGCAGGCCGCCCTGCCGCAGCCGATTGCCGACCAGGTCCATCAGCCCGAGGCGCAGCCAGCTCCAATCGGCCGTGTCCGGCACGCTCGCGGGCAGCACCAGGGCGGGCGACGGCGAGGTCTTCCCCGCCGGAGCTTCCGACGCGGCCACCGGACCGGAGGGATCCGAACCGTGCCGGCCGGGCCAGAGCATCGCCAGGATCGCAATGCAGACCATGCCCAGCACGAGAGCCACGCCGGGCCAGAACGTCCGCCGCCGCGGCGGCGGGTCCCGGACCGCCGCCGGAGCGCCTGCGTCCTGCGTGGCCTCGCCGTCCGCCTCGTCCGGTCCGGCCGGCTCGACCGCCGGCCGCGGTGCGGCGACCGGCTCGCTGCCGTCGCCGTCGACCATCGTTTCTTCGACCCAGCGGTAACCGAACCGGGCCACCGTGCGGATCGCGCCATCGCTACCGCTGTCGCCGAGCGTGCGCCGGACCCGCAGTACGGTCTGCGCCAGCAGCGTATCGGCCACGTCCGCCCGGCCCCAGACCGCCGCGATCAGCTCGTCGCGGCCGACGGCACGTTCGCGGTGCTCGACCAGGTACACCAGGCAATCGAGCGCGCTGCCGGGAAGGACGACCAGTTCGTCGTCCTTCCACAGTTCACGGGCGGCGGGGTCGAGCCTGAAGGTGCGGAAACGGTAATGCCTTGCTGCCATCGGCATAGCGTAGCAGGACCCATGCATCCACCCTCCCGGTGCGCGGCGCGCCGGCAGCGACCCGACACCGCGGCGAGACCTTGCGGACGGAGCCGGATCGTGGCACCCGTGGGCTTTCCCTTGCCCCTGTTGCCGCAAACCCCGAAAATTGCCCATCCGGGCCGTCCGGCCCGCGCACGCCTTCCCTTCGCTTTCCGGAGACTGTCTTGAGCGATCTGGTTTTGTGGCTCGATGAATTGCGCTTGTCCGATCTGGCCAAGGTTGGCGGCAAGAACGCCTCGCTCGGCGAGATGATCGGCAACCTCGCCAAGCTCGGCGTGTCGGTGCCCGGCGGCTTCGCCACGACGGCCCATGCGTTCCAGCAGTTCATCGCGCAGAGCGGCCTGGCCGCGCGGATCCAGCAGCGGCTGGCCTCGCTCGACGTGGAGGATGTCGCCGCGCTGACGGCGGCAGGCACCGAGATCCGCGGCTGGGTCGTCGAAACGCCGCTGCTGCCCGAGTTCGACCAGGCCGTGCGCGAAGCCTATGCCACGCTCTGCACCCAGGCCGGCGCCAGCGACATCGCCGTGGCGGTGCGTTCCTCCGCCACCGCCGAGGACCTGCCCGATGCGTCGTTCGCCGGGCAGCAGGAGACCTTCCTCAACGTCAGCGGCGCCGACGACGTGATCCACAAGGTCAAGGAAGTCTTCGCCTCGCTCTACAACGACCGCGCGATCGCCTACCGCGTCCATCACGGCTTCAAGCACGAGGACGTCTTCCTCTCGGCCGGCGTCCAGCTGATGGTACGCTCGGACGTCGGCGCGTCCGGCGTGCTGTTCACGCTCGACACCGAGTCGGGTTTCCGCGACGTCGTCTTCGTCACCGGCAGCTACGGCCTCGGCGAGATGGTCGTCCAGGGTGCGGTCAATCCCGACGAGTTCTACGTCTACAAGCCCACGCTCAAGGCCGGCAAGCCGGCGATCCTGCGCCGCCAGATCGGCGCCAAGCAGCAGCGCATGGTCTATTCGGACACGCCCGGCGAGCGCGTGAGGATCGAGGCGACCCCGGCGGCCGATCGCACACGCTTCTGCATCGACGACGGCGAAGTCCAGGAACTGGCGCGGCAGAGCCTGATCATCGAGCAGCACTACGGCCGGCCGATGGACATCGAATGGGCCAAGGACGGCATCACCGGCAAGATCTATATCGTCCAGGCGCGCCCGGAGACCGTGAAGTCGCGCGGGCATGCGACCCAGGTCGAGCGCTTCCAGCTCAAGGCGCGCGGGCCGGTCCTGGTCGAGGGCCGCTCGGTCGGCCAGAAGATCGGCTCGGGCACCGCGCGGGTGATCCGCACGCTCAAGGACATGAACCGCGTGCAGCCCGGTGACGTGCTGGTCGCCGACATGACCGATCCGGACTGGGAGCCGGTCATGAAGCGGGCCGCGGCGATCGTCACCAACCGCGGCGGCCGCACCTGCCACGCGGCGATCATCGCCCGCGAGCTCGGCGTGCCGGCGATCGTCGGCTCCGGCAACGGCCTGGACGCGATCCCCGACGGCGCCGAGGTGACCGTTTCCTGCGCCGAGGGCGATACCGGCTACGTCTACGAAGGCAGGCTCGAATTCGAGCGCATCACCGCCGACCTCGGCGCCATGCCGCCGGCGCCGCTCAAGGTCATGATGAACGTCGCCAACCCCGAACGCGCCTTCGACTTCGCGATGCTGCCGCATGCCGGCGTCGGTCTGGCGCGGCTGGAGATGATCATCGCCAGCCACATCGGCGTGCACCCCAAGGCCCTGCTCGAGTACGACAAGCAGGACGCCGAGACGCGCGGCAAGATCGACGAGCGCCTGGCCGGCTACGCCGATCCGGTCAGCTTCTATGTGGACCGGCTGGCCGAGGGCATCGCGACGATCACCGCCGCGTTCGCACCGGAGCCGGTCATCGTGCGCCTGTCGGACTTCAAGTCCAACGAGTACGCCAACCTGATCGGCGGCTCGCGCTACGAGCCGCACGAGGAGAACCCGATGATCGGCTTCCGCGGCGCCAGCCGCTACGTCGATCCGAGCTTCGCCGATGCGTTCGCGCTCGAATGCCGGGCGATGAAGAAGGTCCGCGAGGAAATGGGCCTGACCAACGCCTGGGTCATGATTCCGTTCGTGCGCACGCTCGGCGAAGGCCGCAAGGTCATCGAGGTGCTGGCCCGGAACGGGCTCAAGCAGGGCGAGAACGGCCTCAAGATCATCATGATGTGCGAGGTCCCGTCCAATGCGCTGCTGGCCGACGAGTTCCTGGACATCTTCGACGGCTTCTCGATCGGCTCCAACGACCTGACCCAGCTCACGCTCGGGCTCGACCGCGACTCGAGCATCGTCGCCAGCCTGTTCGACGAACGCGATCCGGCGGTCAAGAAGCTGCTGTCGATGGCGATCCAGACCGCGCGCGCCAAGGGCAAGTATGTCGGCATCTGCGGCCAGGGTCCCAGCGACCATCCGGACCTCGCCGAATGGCTGATGGACCAGGGCATCGAGTCGGTTTCGCTGAACCCCGATACGGTCGTCGATACCTGGCTGAAGCTCGCGAAGAAGAAAGCCGGCTGATCCGATTGCCGATGCCGCCGGCAACCGGCGGCATCGCGGCCTAGCGTTCCGGTCCTCCGGATCGAGCGCAATTGGAGCATCCGGAGCGCTCCTGGCATCCGGCGCGAATGTGCGCCGGATGCCGTAACGGCAGGCTACGGTCCTTCCCGAACCGCCTGCCGAGGCCCCGATGCCCTCTTGCACGTCCCGCCGTAACGCGCAGCGCCTGCCGCGCGCCCTGCTTTCATGCCTGCTGCTCGCCGGCACTCCGCTGCTGGCACAAGGGCTCGCGTTCCGGGAACTGGTGCTGCAGCCGGGCGAGCACGCCGCCAGCCTGGCCGCCGACGGCACCGTCGTGGGCACTTCCGTCGATGACGGCGTGCTGCGCTGGCCGCCGGAGGCGTCCTCGCCCGAACCCCTGGGCGGCGGCCCGATCAGCTACACCAGCGACGTCACTCCGGCGCTGTCGAAGAACGGGAGGACCATCGCGGTGGTCCGTCGCACCATGCAGACGCCGCCGGCACCCATCTTGGCGCCGTGGTTCCGGCAGGACGAAGGCAGCTGGGCTCCCCTGCCCGGCCTGAGCCTGCACGATGCGTTCCCCTACGGCGTCTCCGCCGACGGCACGCGCATCGTCGGCGCCGGCCGCATGCAGCCGGTGCCGGGCCAGCCGGCACCGAACCGTCCCTGGATCTGGGATGCGGCCGCCGGACAGCGCACGCTGCCGGTACCGGCGGAGCTGGAAGGCGGCGAAGCCTGGGCGGTCGGCGACGACGGTCGCGTCGCGATCGGTCACTTCTACTACCGGCCCGATCCGGCGTTTCCGAACCGCTACTACTACGGCGCACGCTGGTCCGACGGCGTCGCCAGCATGCTGCGCGACGCCGAAGGGCGCCCGCTCGGCCGCGCCATGGCCTGCAATGCCGACTGCTCGATGATCGTCGGCGGCGGCCCCGGCGGCGACGTCACCCCGGACGATCCGGCCTGGGCGCTGGCCTGGTTCTGGACCGAGGCCGGCGGCGCCACCTACCTGGATCCTTCGGGACTGCCGGCGGGGGCGCAGCCGCCGTACACGGCCTGGGACCTCAGCGACGACGGCACGACGATCGTCGGCACCTACACGATCCTGGCTGAGGAACCGTTCGGCGCCCTTCCGGCCCGGCGGCCGTTCCTGTGGACCGCCGCCTCGGGCATGCGCGACCTCGGCACCCTGCTGGCCAGCCAGGGCATCGCCTTCGGCGGCGAAGGCTGGGAACTGGTCGCCAGCGCGGTCAGTCCGGACGGCCGCCAAGTGCTGTTGAACGGCCGCGATACGGACTCCATGCCGCGCGCCGCCGTGGTCACGCTGCCCGGCGACAGGCTCTTCGGCGACGGCTTCGACCCTGGCCTGCCGGATCGGTGACGGTACGGGCGCTCAGCGGTCGTCGCGCGTCCAGACGATGCCGTGCTCGACCTTGACGGGGAAGCTGGCCACCGGCTCGTACGCCGGCGGGCACAGCACGTCGCCGGTGCGCAGGTCGAAGCGCGCGCCGTGGCGCGGGCACTCCACCTGGAAGCCCTCGACGACACCGCCGGCCAGCTCGCCGCCATCATGCGGGCAGACGTCCTCGATCGCGTAGAACTGGCCGTCGACGTTGAACACGGCGATGGCCGTGTCGCCGTCCCAGGCCACGCGAAACTCGCCCGGCAGCAACTCGAAGGTCGTGCAGACCTCGACCCAATCCCCCATCACGCACTCCTGCGGCATGGCGGCCGCGCAAAGTGCACGATGGTATCAGCCGACGGCCGCCGCGCCGTCCGGCAGCGTCGCGCCGAGCGCCCGCAGCGACGCGATCGGCGACCCGGCGAGGCTGGCCTTGAGCTGGTCGAGGAAGGCCGGCGTCGCGGTTTGTGCCGCCTTGCGCAGCCAGGCCACGGCCTCGTCGATCTCGCCGGCCAGGGCCAGCACCGAGGCATAGCTGCATTGGCCGCGGAAGTCGCCGCCCTCGGCGGCGCGCCGGTACCAGTCGCGCGCCGCCGCCGGATCGCGCTCGACCAGCCAGCCCTCGTCGTAGTGGCGGCCGACCAGGTTCATCGACTTGGCATGCCCCTGTCCGGCCGCCAGGCGATACAGCGCCAGGGCACGCGCCCGATCCTCGGGCACGCCGCGTCCTTTCGCCAGCAGCTGCGCGTAGTTGTACTGGCCCCAGTCCAGGCCGCACTCGGCGGCGCGGCGATACCAGGCGGCGGCCAGCTCCAGGTTGACCGGCGTGCCGCGACCCAGCTCGTGGCAGCGCCCGACCATGTTCATCGCCAGCGCGTGCCCGGCACTGGCGGCCAGCTGATACCAGTGCAGGCCTTCCTGCGGATCGAGCGCCACGCCACGCCCCTCCAGGTGCATCTGGCCGAGCAGGTACTGCGCGGCGACGTCGCCGTCGCGTGCCGCCTCCCGCAAGCGCCGCGCGACGGCGGCGGCATCGGCCGGCGCCTCAGACATCGGTCCACTGCCGCAGCAGGTTGTGGTAGATGCCGGTCAGCTGGATCAGCTCCGGCGCATCCGGAATGCGTGCGGTCAGTTGCTGGATCGACACGTCCAGCTCGAACAGCAGCCGGCGCCGCGCATCCTCGCGGATCATGCTCTGGATCCAGAAGAACGAGGCCAGGCGGGTACCGCGCGTCACCGGCTGCACCTGATGCAGGCTGGTGCCCGGGTACAGGACGAGATCGCCGGCCGGCAACTTGACGCTGTGCGTGCCGTAGGTGTCCTCGATCACGAGGTCGCCGCCGTCGTAGGCATCCGGATCGCAGAGGAACAGCGTGGCCGAAAGGTCGGTCCGCACCGGGCGCGGCGGCTGCACGGTCCGGTCGTAGCGGACCGCGTTGTCCACGTGGTAGCCGAACGACTGGCCGCCGGCATAGGCGTTGAACAGCGGCGGGTAGATCTTGAGCGGCAGTGCGCCGGCGAAGAACGTCGGGTTCTTCGCCAATGCGTCGAGCACGATGCCGCCGAGCTCGCGCGCCGCCGGATCGGTTTCGGCCAGTTGCAGGTTGTGCTTGGCCTTGGCCGACTGGTAGCCGGCCGTGATCCGCCCATCGCTCCAGTTCGCCTCCTGGAGCCGTTGCCGGAAATGATCGACCTGGTCGGCGTCGAGCACGCCGGGAATGTGCAGCAGCATCGCGATGCCCCCGACTCGAAGAAAAAACCCCGCCGCTCACGCGGCGGGGTCGGACTTTACGCCGTTCCGCAGCCGGCGGGTCAGAACCCGTAGGTCGCCGTCAGTACATAGGAGCGTCCATCGCCCGGGGTCGCCCAGCCGTTGTTGCGGATCCGGGTGTAGTACTCCTTGTCGGTCAGGTTGTTGACGTTGAGCTGGAGATTGAAGTTGCGGTTGACGCGCCAGGCCACCATCGCGCGGTGCACCCAGTAGTCCGGCGCCGTCACCAGCGGACCGTCCGGATTGGCGGCGCTGTGCTGGGTCAGCCAGATCTTGCCCTGGTAGGTGGCGCCATAGCCGAACTGCCAGTCGGCGACCTGGTAGGTCGTCCACAGGCTCAGCGAGTTCTCCGGCGTATTGGTCAGGCGGTCGCCGCGCGTCCAGTCCTGGCCCTCGCCGGCCGAGAAGTCCGACACGCCCTGCAGCACCTCGCTGTCCAGGCGCGCGTAGTTGGCGTAGACCGACCACGCATCGGTGATCTTGCCGCTGATGCCGAGCAGGATGCCGTCCACGCGCGCCTGGCCGTCGAGCGCCTGCTCGCCGGTCGGGTTGAGCGGATCGGGATCGTTGACGCGGTAGTTCTTGCGGTCGTTGCGGAACACCGAGCCGGTCAGCGACAGCGCGCCGTCGAGGAAGTCCCACTTGGTACCGAGCTCGTAGTTGACCGCGGTCTCCGGATCGACGTTGCAGTTGCCGGCGCCGGTGGCGCCGCCGACCGTGCACGAGCCGTTGACCGACGCCTTCGACGGCGTCTTGGAGTTGGAGTAGGCCAGGTACACGGTACCGTTCTCGACCGGCTTGTAGACCAGGCCACCGCGGAACGAGAACAGGTTGTCGTCGTTGTCCAGCGGCGCGGCGGCACCGGTGATCTGGCCGATGCTGCCCGGCGTCGTGGAGACCGTATAGGCCGTTGAGGTGCCCTCGTTGCGCTCGTAGCGGGCGCCGAGGCTGAGCTGCCACTGTTCGTTGAACTTGATCGTGTCGAACGCGTAGACGGCGCGGTTGTCCAGCTCGCCGCGGGTCTTGCCGGTACGGAAGTAGTTGTACGGCCCGGTGTAGAACGAGTCGGGGTTGTACAGATCCATGAACGGCAGGTGTTCCGGCGCGACGAAAGGATTGCTGCCGTCGGCGTTGCGGAAGACCGAGCCGGTATCGAGGTCGAACTTCTCGTGCAGGAACGAGACGCCCGCGACCAGTGTGTGGGCGACCGGACCGGTGGCGAAATCGAAGGTGAAATCGGTCTGGTTGTAGAGCGTGTCGTTGGTGGTGTCGCGCACGTAGCCGCGCGGGCCGCTCGGCAGGTATCCGCCGATCGGCACGACGATCTGGCTGGCGCCGGTGCCGGACGTGCACGGCGTGCCGGTCGGGGTCAGGTTGTTGGGCATGCACCACACGCCCTGCACGGCGTCGACGATCGTCTTCTGGTCGACCTGCTGCACGCGCGAGAGGTTGCGCAGCGCCAGGTTCTCGCTGAAGCGGTGATCGATGATCGCGGTGAACGCGTCGGTGGTGATGTCCTGCTTGTCGACGTTGTGGTAGCCGTAGTAGTTCGACGAGTCCACACCCGGCAGCGGACCGCCGTTGTAGTACGGCACGCCGTACTGCGGGATGTTGTCGTCCTTCTGGTGCAGGTAGCTCAGCGTGACCTGGGTGTCGGTGCCCAGGCCGAAGGCGATCGACGGCGCGAAGCCCCAGCGCTCGAACTTCTCGTGGTCGCGACCCGGGACGTCGTTGTGGTGACCCATGAGGTTGAGGCGGAACGCGGTCGTCTCGCCGAACTGGTGGTTCGTGTCCAGCGTCAGGCGGCGGTAGCTGTCGCTGCCGAGGCCACCGGCGATCGTCGTCGAATCACCTTCGCGGGCGGCCTTGCTGACCAGGTTGATCGAGCCGCCGACCGAGCCCGCGCCGGCATAGGCCGAATTGGCACCGTTGACCAGCTCGACCGCCTCCAGATTGAACGGATCCGAGCGCGTGTACTGCGCGCTGTCGCGCACGCCGTCGACGGTGATGTCGTTGCCGCCGGTGAAGCCGCGCAGGTTGATGCTGTCACCGTAGCCGCCGCCGCCCTCGCCGGCGCCGAAGGTGATGCCCGGCAGGGTGCTCAGGATGTCGCGCAGCGTCAGCAGGTTCTGCTCGGCGATGATCTTCTGCGGCACCACGGTGATGCTCTGCGGCGTGTCGCGCACCAGCTCGGTGTACTTGGACGAGGACGGCTTCTTGAGCGCCTCGCCGCGCACGTTGACGGTATCGAGCTGCTCGGCGTCCGCACTGCTGGATGCATCCGCATCGCCTTCGGCCGGCTGCGCCTCGGATGCCGCCAGTGCACCGAAGGCGGTGGACGCAAAGGCCACGCCGATCGCGGTGGTCAGCAGGCGTCTCGGGGAATTCGAGCTCGAGCGTATGTACGGATGACTGCGCATCGCGGGTTCTCTTCTCTAAGTGGACGGAAAGGGAAAAACGGCCCGACAGCGGGCGTTAAACAAATGCTACTTGCAATGCGAATGATTCGCAACAATTCTTCGAGTCCGACTCACGCGTGACACAGAGTGTGCCGCCGTCCGGCGGCACGGCGCCTCAGTAGACGTCGCGGCGGTAGCGGCCTTCGATGCCGATGCGATCGAACAGCGCGCTGCCGAGCACCTCGAGCAGGGCCGCATCGACACCCGGCGCCATGCCGTCCAGGCTGCCGCAGACGTAGACGGCAGCGCCCTGCTCCACCCAGCGGCGCAGTTCCCCGGCGGCCTCGCGCAGGCGCTGCTGCACGTAGACGCGCTCGGCCTGGTCGCGCGAGAACGCCAGGTCCAGGCGCTCGATCCAGCCATCGGCCTGCCAGGCACGGATCTCGTCCTGGTAATACCAGTCGTGCGCCGCGTTGCGCTCGCCGAACACCAGCCAGTTGCGGCGATGGCCGGCGGCGATGCGTTCCTTGAGCAGGGCCCGCAGGCCGGCCAGGCCGGTCCCGTTGCCGACCAGGATCAGCGGCCGTGCATCGGCTGGCGCGTGAAAGTTGGTGTTGCTGCGCGTGCGCAGCGCGATCGGCGCACCGATCGGGGCATGTGCGGTCAGCCAGCCGGTACCGATACCGAACGAGCCATCCGGGCGCCGCATCTGCCGGATCAGCAGGTGCACCTGGCCATCGGCCGGCAGCGACGCGATCGAGTACTCGCGATGCGGCAGCGGCTGCAAGCGATCGGCGAGTGCCTGCGGATCGAGGTCGGTCACCTCGGCGGCTTCCGGCAACCGGCTGGCCGCCAGGACGTCGCCGAGCGTGGTGCCGGTATCCGACCGGACCGGGGCCTGCCCGTCCAGGCCCAGAGCGGCCAGCAGCCGCGCGACATCACCGGGGGCATTGCGCGGGCCGATCTCGGCGATGTCACCGGCCTGCCATGCGGCGGCGCCGTCGACCGGCGCCAGCGCGAGGTGGAAGCACGGATCGCCGGCACTGCCGGGATTGAGCAAGCGGCGTTCGGCCAGGCGCCAGCGGCCGTACTCCGGCGCGCTCCAGTCCGGCAGGTCGCCGCGCCCGGTGAGCAGGCCCAGGTGATGCTGCCAATGACGCAGGGCGCCCTCGTCGCCGTTGTCGACCTCGACCCCATCGAACAGCGGCGCAGCGCCGCACCGCCTGAGCCAGGCGTCGAGCTGGCGGCCGAAGCCGCAGTAGTTGACGTACTCGCTGTCGCCGAGCGCGAGCAGGCCGTAGCGCACGCCTTCGAGCGGGAGCTCGCGGTCCATCACCTCGCTCACGAAGGCGATCGCACCGTCGGGCGGATCGCCCTCGCCGGTCGTGCTGGCGACGAACAGCACGCGGCCGGCAGCGGCCAGCGTGGCCGCATCGAGCTGCGCCAGCGGCAGCAGCCGCGCCGCGGCACCGGCCGCGACCAGCGACTGCAAGGTCTGGCCGGCCAGTTGCTCGGCGAAACCGGTCTGGCTCGCATACGCGACCAGGATCGGGGGGCCGGCGACCGGCGCCGACGCGGGCACCACGGCCGCCTCGGCCGCGGCTTCCCGCCGGCGCCGCGTGCGCCAGGCGACGGCGGCGCACAGCATCAGCCAGGCGACGACGACCGCCAGCGCCGCCAGCAAGCGCCGCGGCGGCGGATCGCGCCAGAAGGTCGCGTCGCCCTGCAGCGAGAACAGCCATCCGGCGAGCAGCGCCAGCGCCGCCAGGATGGCGGTCGTCGCCAGCGCGGTTGCGGACGGGCGGCGCAGCTTCATCGCATCAATCACGGTGTCTTCGTTCCAGTTCCGAGCAAGGTCGCGAATGCCGGCGACATGCGCTCCTCGAAGCCTGCGTCGGTGCGCAGGATGAACAGCACCGCCACGTCGTGCGCGACCGCGTAGGCCATGCCCTCTTCCGGCCCCAGCACCATCATCGTGGTGCCGAGCGGGTCGGCGTCGACGGCCTGCCGCGCCGCCACGGTGACCGACGCGATGCGATGCGGCACCGGGCGACCGCTGCGCGGGTCGATGTGGTGCGAATAGATCGCGCCGTCATCCTCGAACGCATGGCGGTAGTCGCCCGAGGTCGCTACTGCGCGATCGTCCAGCGAAAGCACGCGTTCCACCTCGTCGAGTCGGCCGACCGCTCCGGCTGCCGCTCCGGGCCGTTCGATCGCCACCTGCCAGGGCTGGCCGTCGGGCCGCCGGCCGCGGCCGCGCAGTTCGCCGCCGACCTCGACGAGATAATCCGATACGCCGGCGGCATCGAGATGGCGCGCGACCTGGTCGACACCGAAGCCCTTGGCGATCGACGAAAGATCCACGTACACGCCGCCCGGCTGCCAGGCACTGCGCCGCTCGGGGTCCAGCCGGACCTGCTGCCAGCCCACGCGCGCGCGCGCGGCGGCGATCGCCTCGGCCGGCGGTGGTTCGCGATCGCGGCGCACCGGACCGAAGCCCCACAGCTCCACCAGCGGCCCGACGGTGGGGTCGTAGGCACCGTCGGTATCGCGCGCGAGCGCGAGCGCATGCTCGAGCACGGCATAGAACTCGGCCGGCAACGGTTGCCAGGTGCCGGCGGGGGCGCGGTTGAAGCGGCTGAGGTCCGAGTCGGCTTCCCAGGTACTCATCTGCGCGACGACCGCATCGAGCTGACGCTGGATGCCCGCCGCCAGTGCCTGCGGATCCACCGTGTCGGGCCGCACCAGCGTGACCGACCAGGTGGTCCCCATCGTCCGGCCCTGCAGGCGCTCCACGCGCGGCGCAGCCGCGCAGCCCGCGAGCAGAAGCAGGATCGATAGGATCGGGAATTTCATGGCGGCGCAGGACCGGGCCGGGCCGGCTCGCGAAAACGGGCGGACCGGCCGGACGCTCGTGACTTCGAGGCTTACTGCGGCAGGACTTCCAGCGTGGCCACGTACGAGGCGCGGCGTTCCTTGGCCTGCGGGACGGAGGTGTTGGTGTCCGACAGCGAGGCCTCCAGCCAGTACATGCCCGGCTGCGGCCAGGTCACCGAGAAGCGCCCCTGCGCATCGGTGGTCACCTTGATCTCGTCCTGGCGGTCGCGGTAGCGGCTGCCGCCCGGGACGATCTCGACCTCCAGGCCCGCCGCCGGCTTGCCGTCGATGTGCAGCGCGAAGGTGGCCGCTTCGCCGGCGAACAGGTCGTTGGGGTGCGTGACCGGCACCAGCTCGAGGCCCTTGCCGGTCGCCTTCAGCGCGACATCGTTGGGCTTGCCCAGCGTGACGAAGGTCTCGATGCGGCCCGAGGACTGGGTGACCTTGAGTTCCTTGGCATCGGCCGGGACCTCCTTGGCGAAGGTCTCGGCGGTGCCGCGCCAGCGCTTGCGCTCGCCCTTCTCGTCGACCCAGCCGGCGAACAGGCCGCTGTTGACGGTGGCGATGCGATAGGTGCCGTCCTTGACCAGGTCGAGGTCGAACGTCGTGCGGTACTTGCCGGTGTGGCTGTTCTGCGCCTCGACGGCGGCACCGTCGGGGCCGGTGACGACGAGGCCCTCGACGCGCAGCGGCACGTGGTTGAAATAGAACAGGTCGTTGGAAACGGCGGCGTCGACGGTGATCCAGCCGGCCTTGGACAACACGGTCTGCGACGGCAGGATCCAGGCCTTGTGGGCCTGGGCCGACAGCGGCAGGACGACGGCGAGGCCCAGGGCCGCCCATTTCAGTACAGATTTCATCGAGGTTCTCCGGTGATGCGCGTGCGGGACCGGCCGAGGCCGGGCCGTCGGCGGGTCTTCAAGGATTGAGGTCGAGCGCCAACGCGCCGAGTTCGTGTTTGCCCTGCGCGGACAGGTGCTGGCTGGCGCTGGGCGGCCAGTCGAACGGGATGTTCAGCAGCTCGCGGCCACCGACCTCGCGCGCGGCCTCGACGACCAGCCGGTACGGGCCGGCAGCCAGCTCGCCGAGCGGCGCCTTGCCGCCGGTGAAGTGCAGCGTGTGCTGGCCGACCGGGCGCGTCGCGCCGGTGACCCCGTCGATCGGGAAGCTCTGCTCGCGGCCGCTGCGGCGCCACCACTGGCGCAGGTCGGCCAGCCACTTGGTGCCGGCGCCTTCGCTGGTGTCCTTCTGCTGGTACCAGACCGCGAGATTGGCGGCGACGCTGTTGTCGGGGCGCTCGATCCAGATCGCCACGTACGGACGGTGGTACTCGGAGACGTCCAGGCTCGGGATCTGGACGGTGATGTCCATGTCCGCCGCCATCGACGATGCCGATGCCAGGCCGCCCAGGATCAACGCAAGCCATGTACGCATGGAACTACCTCGCTCAATGGATGAAAACGATCATGATCACCAGCATCACCACCAGGCCGAGTCCGACCACCGGCCAGGTGCCGGGCCGCTGCCGCGCGTGCAGCTGCAGCAGGAACAGCCCGGTCAGGCAGAAAATCACGCAGGCGACCGCGAACACATCGATGAACCAGCTCCAGGCCGGCCCGGTATTGCGTCCCTTGTGCAGATCGTTGAACCAGGAAACCCAGCCCCGATCGGTCTTCTCGTACTCCACCGCCCCGCCGGCGCGATCGATGTTGAGCCAGGCATCGCCGCCCGGGCGCGGCAGCGACAGGTAGACCTCCCCGTCGGACCACTCCGCCACGCGGTCGCCGACGCGCAGCGACAGCTCGGTGCTCAGCCATTCACGCACGTCCGCCGGCAACGGCGCCTTGTCCGTGTCGCCCGCCTCGGCCAGCTGTGCCAGCAGGGGCGCCGGCAACTGGCCGTGGCGCTGTGTCACCTGCGGCCGCGCCTCGATCTTGGAGGCATGGTTGAGCGTGACGCCGGTGACGCTGAACAACAGCATCGCCACCAGACACAGCGCCGAACTGATCCAATGCCATTGATGCAGATGCTTCAGCCAGAACGCACGGCGCTTGGGATCCGGCCGCTTCTCGGCCCGCAGCTCAGTCATTGCCCACCATCGAACGATGCGGCGGCGCATCGATGCCCGCCGCAGGCCGGCAATTCCATCACGAATGAGAATAAATCTCAATTCCGGATTGCGTAAAGAACCGTTCGGGCGTTCGTGCCGCAAGCCGGGACTGCCGCGCGATCGTGCCCGACGCGCAGCCGCGTCAGTCGCTGCGCCTCAGCTGCGCAGCCGGAACAGCGGCCGGTCGCCGCCGCACCGTACGCGCTCCACGAGGCCTGCCGATTCCAGCTGCGCCAGCACGCGATGCACGGTCACCTGGCTGACCGCATAGTCCAGGCCCCGATAGATCGTGCGGCCGCACATCGGGGCGTGCTCGCGTTCGCTCAGCAGGGCCAGCACCTGCTGGCGCGGCACGGTCGCCGCCAGCCCGGCCGAGTGCAGCCGTTGGCGCAGCGGCGCGGACGAAGCACCCGTCGGCCGGGAGGGCCTGCGCCGGACGGCCGCGACAACCGCTGCCCGGCGACCGCCGCGCAGCACCGTCTCCTCGCTCGCACCGGTGCGCATATCGCTCTTCGCTGCGGCATCCAGCGGCAGCGCGTGGCCGCCGAGCGTCGCGATCGCCAGCAGCCAGGCGACGGCGCGAAACCGCATCGGGCGCCGGTGCGCCCGTTCCGGCGGAATCACCGGGCAGCCGTGCCGGACGGCAGCGCCTTCTCGAGTACCTCGAAGCGCAGGTCGGCCCGCCGCGGGATGCCGAACCGCGCATCGCCGTAGGGAAACGGCTGGTGGATTCCGGTGCGGTGGTAGCCGCGGCGTTCGTACCAGGCGATCAGCTCGGCGCGCAGGTCGATCACGGTCATGCGTATCCGGTCGCAGCCCCAGTCGTCGCGCGCGATGCGCTCGGCCTGCGCGATCACCTGCCGGCCGATGCCTTCGCCCTGCGCATCCGGGCGAACCGAGAACATGCCGAAGTAGGCCGCCGGCGGCTGCCGCCGCAGCTCGCAGCACGCCAGCAGGCCGTCCGCACGCTCGACCAGCAGCACGCCCGACGCGGCGCCGTCGATCAGCGCGGCAACGCCTTCGGGATCGATGCGCTGCCCGTCGAGCAGGTCGGCCTCGGTGGTCCATCCGGCCCGGCTGGCATCGCCCCGATAGGCCGACTCGACCAGGGCGACGATCGCGGCGATGTCGCCGGCCCCGGCCCAACGGAAACCCAGCGCCTGCGATGCCGTGCTCATGCCAGCAGCCTGCGGACGCGGCTGATCGCCTCGACGAAGCGATCGATCTCCTCGTGCGTGTTGTAGAACGACAGCGACGCGCGCAACGTCGCCGGCACGCCGTAGAACTGCATCAGCGGATGCGCGCAGTGGTGGCCGGAACGCACGGCGATGCCTTCGTGGTCGAGCAAGGTGCCGAGGTCGTGCGCATGCACGCCGTCGATCAGGAACGCGATCACGGCCGCCTTGTCCGGTGCCGTGCCGAAGATGCGCAGGCCCGGCACCGCCTGCAGCGCCGAGGTCGCGTGCTCCAGCAGCTCGCGCTCGATCGCGCCGATCCGCTCCAGGCCGATGCCCTGGACATAGTCGATCGCCGCACCCAGGCCGACGAAGCCGGCGATGTTGGGCGTTCCGGCTTCGAAGCGGTGCGGCGGGTCGGCGAACGTGGTCCCCTCGAAGCGGACTTCGCGGATCATCTCCCCGCCGCCGAAGAACGGCGGCATCGCCTCCAGCAGCGCACGACGCGCCCACAGCGCGCCGGTACCGGTCGGGCCGAACAGCTTGTGGCCGGTGAACGCGTAGAAGTCGCAACCGATCGCGCGCACGTCGATCGGAAGATGCGGCGCCGCCTGCGAGCCGTCGACCAGCAACGGGATGCCGCGCCGCCGCGCCTCGCGCGCGAGCCGTGCGACCGGATTGATGGTGCCGAGCACGTTCGAGACATGCGTGACGGCGGCCAGCTTGACCTCCGGCGTCAGCATCTGGATGAAGGCCTCGGCATCGAGCTCGCCGTTGGCGTGGATCGGCGCCGCCTTGACGGTGGCGCCGCTGCGCGCGCACACCAGCTGCCAGGGGACGATGTTGGCGTGGTGCTCCATCCGCGTCGTCAGGATCACGTCGCCGGGCCCCAGCCGCGGCAGGGCGTAGCTGTAGGCGACCAGGTTGATCGCCTGCGTCGTGCCGCTGGTCAGGATCACCTCGTCGCGCGCGTCGGCGTTGATGAACCGCGCCAGCGTGTCGCGCGCACCCTCGTAGAGCGAGGTCGCTTCCTCGCCGAGCGCGTGGACCGCGCGTGCGACGTTCGCGTTGCTGTGCCGGTAGAAGCGATCCACCGTCTCGATGACCGCCCGCGGCTTCTGGGCCGTGTTGGCGTTGTCGAAGTAGACCAGCGGCTTGCCGTGGACCGTGCGGTCGAGCAGCGGGAAGTCCGCGCGGATGCGCTGCGAATCGGCTGGTGTGAGCGTACGGCTCATGCGGCCTCCGCCGGCAGGGCCGCGGCCAGCCGCGCCATCACCTGCTCGCGCAGCGGCGCCGAGCCGACATCGGCGAAGACCGCCGCGCAGAACGCCTGCGTCAGCAGCGACCGCGCGGCCTCGGCCGGCAGGCCGCGCGAGCGCAGGTAGAACAAGGCCTGCTCGTCGAGCTGGCCGACCGTGGCGCCGTGTGCCGCCTTGACCTCGTCGGCGTGGATCTCCAGGACCGGCTGGGTGTCGATCTCGGCCTGGGCCGACAGCAGCAGGTTCTTGTTGCTGAGCATGGCGTCGCTGCCATCGGCGCCCGGGGCGATCGTGATCGCGCCGTGGAAGACGCCGCGCGCGCGCGCATCGGCCACGCCGCGCCAGACCAGGTCGCAGGCCGTGTCGCGTGCGACGTGGCGGACGTCCAGGTGGGTGTCGGCATGCTGGCGACCGCGCAGCGCGAAGACGCCGCGCGAGACCAGGCGCGAGCGATCGCCGGCCAGTTCCACCACCAGGTCGTGGCGCAGCAGCTGCGCACCGGCTTCCAGCGTGTGCAGCGTCAGCACCGCGTCGGCAGCGAGCCGGGCCTCGCTGCGGCGGATCAGGCTCGAACCGGCAGCGGCATCCTGCAGCTGCAGCAGGTCGAGCCGCGCACCGGCGCCGAGCGTGAACTGGCCGACCAGGTTGCCCAGGTGGGCATGCGGCGCGGCCGCCGCCTGCCGCTCGATCAGCGTCAATGCCGAGCCCGCGCCCAGCTCGACCAGCATGCGCGCGTTCCAGGCCAGGTCCGCCTCGGCCGGTGCGCCGATCCAGACCAGTTCCACCGGCGCCGCGATGCGTGCGCCGTCCGCCACCCGCAGCACGACACCGTCGCCGGCGGTCGCGGTATTGAGCCGCGCAAAGGCCTCGGCGCGCGCCTCGTAGTGGCGCCCCAGGCCGGCGCGGACCATCTCGGCGGCATCGGCCAGCGCGGCGTCGAGCGGCACCAGGTGCAGCCCGTCGATGTCGGGCAGGTGCGACAGCTCGCTGCGGAACCGTCCGTTGACGAAGACCATGCGCGGCCCGGCCGGCACCGCGTCGCCGAGCAGGTGCGGATCGATGGGACGCGTCGCCGCGCCGGCGTCGCCGCGCAGCAGGCGGCGCTGGCCCAGCGCACGCAGGTTGGTGTACTTCCAGGCCTCCTCGCGCGCATCGGGCAATCCGTCGCGGCGCAGGGCGGCCAGCGCCGCCTCGCGCGCCTCGCCCAGCCAGGCCGCCGCCGACGCGGGCGGCGGATCGGCCGTCAGGCCGTCGATCAGCGGCGCGTCCATCACGCCGCCCCGGCCAGCTTGCGGTCGGCGACCCAGGCGTAGCCGTGCTCTTCGAGCTTCAGCGCGAGACTCTTGTCGCCGCTTTCGACGATGCGCCCATCGGCCAGCACGTGGACGAAGTCCGGCACGATGTAGTCGAGCAGGCGCTGGTAGTGCGTGATGACGACGAAGGCGCGGCCGGCGTCACGCATCGCGTTGACGCCGTGCGCGACCATCTTCAGCGCATCGATGTCCAGGCCCGAGTCGGTCTCGTCCAGGATCGCCAGCTTCGGCTCGAGCAGTGCCATCTGGAAGATCTCGTTGCGCTTCTTCTCACCGCCCGAGAACCCTTCGTTGACGGCGCGGTGCAGCAGCTCGTCCTTGAGGTGGAGCACGGCCAGCTTCTCGCGCACGCGCTTCAGGAACTGCATCGAGTCGAGCTCGTCCTCGCCGCGCTGCTTGCGCTGCGCATTGAGCGCGGCGCGCAGGAAATAGGTGTTGTTGACGCCGGGAATCTCGACCGGGTACTGGAACGCCAGGAACACGCCGGCGGCGGCGCGCGCCTCCGGCTCGAGCGCGAGCAGGTCCACGCCGTCGAACGTGACCGTGCCTTCGGTGACCTCGTAGCCTTCGCGACCCGCCAGCACGTTGCCGAGCGTGGACTTGCCGGCCCCGTTGGGGCCCATGACCGCATGCACCTCGCCGGCGTTCACCGCCAGGTCCAGGCCCTTGATGATTTCCTTGCCCGCGACGCGGACGTGCAGATTCTCGATCTTCAGCATGGTCTTCCGTCGACCCGGTCGTGCCGGGTCCTCGATGAAAAAGAAATCGCCGGTCAGTCCGGGGCGCCGGCGGGCCGCACGGAACCCGCGCAGACCTCGCCCTCGGCGGCCCCGTCGAGCCAGCGCTCGAGCTGGGTGGTGCGCGCGCGCGTCAGCTCGGCCTTCACGCCCGCCGCACAGCCCGGGTAGGCCGAGCCATAGGCCGTGGCCGGATCGGCGTCGGGGTAGCGGGCGGCCAGCTCGGCATCGCGGAACGCGATCCAGGCGCGCTGCGCGAGGCGCAGCTTGCCGAGGAAGGCCGCATCGTGCGCGTAGTCGCGTTGGACGCGGGCATAGACCGCATTGAGCTCGCGATCGGCGGCGGCGAAGTCCGAGGCCGCGCAGGCATCGATCTGGACCTGGTTCTGCGCGCGGTCGAGGCAGTCCCCGGCGTGTGCCGAGGCCATCCCCAGCCCGCCGATCCACAGCAGGCCCGCCAGCGGCAGCGAAGCGGTGGCAGTCATCCCACCGCTCCTTCCAGCGAGACCTCGAGCAGCTTCTTGGCCTCGACCGCGAACTCCATCGGCAGCTCCTTGAAGACCTGCTTGCAGAAGCCGTCGACGATCATCGAGACCGCGTCCTCCTCGCTGATGCCGCGGCTGCGGCAGTAGAACAGCTGGTCGTCGGAGATCTTCGAGGTGGTCGCCTCGTGCTCGACGATCGCGCCGGGATTCTTGACCTCGATGTACGGGAACGTGTGCGCGCCGCAGGTCTTGCCGATCAGCAGCGAATCGCACTGGGTGTGGTTGCGTGCGCCTTCGGCGCCGCGCTCGACCTTGACCAGCCCGCGATAGCTGTTCTGGCCGCGGCCGGCGCTGATGCCCTTGGAGACGATCTTCGACTTGGTGTTGCGGCCGATGTGGATCATCTTGGTGCCGGTATCGGCCTGCTGCCGGTGATGCGTCAGCGCCACCGAGTGGAACTCGCCGACCGAGTCGTCGCCGCGCAGCACGCAGCTGGGATATTTCCAGGTGATCGCCGATCCGGTCTCGACCTGGGTCCAGGAGATCTTGCTGCGCGCGCCGCGGCAGTCGCCGCGCTTGGTGACGAAGTTGTAGATGCCGCCGACGCCGTTCTCGTCGCCCGGGTACCAGTTCTGCACGGTCGAGTACTTGATGCTGGCATCGTCGAGGGCGACCAGCTCGACCACCGCCGCGTGCAGCTGGTTCTCGTCGCGCATCGGTGCCGTGCAGCCCTCCAGGTAGGACACCGATGCGCCTTCCTCGGCGATCAGCAAGGTCCGCTCGAACTGGCCGGTATCGCGCGCATTGATGCGGAAGTAGGTGCTGAGCTCCATCGGGCAGCGCACGCCCTTGGGCACGAACACGAAGCTGCCGTCGGAGAACACCGCCGAGTTCAGCGCCGCGAAATAGTTGTCGCCGACCGGCACGACCGAGCCGAGGTAGCGGCGGACCAGGTCCGGGTACTCGCGGACCGCCTCGGACATCGAGCAGAAGATCACGCCGGCGGCGGCCAGTTCCTTGCGGAACGTGGTGCCGACCGAAACCGAGTCGAACACCGCATCGACCGCCACGCCGGCCAGGCGCGCGCGCTCGTGCAGCGGCACGCCGAGCTTGTCGTAGGTCTCCAGCAGCTTCGGGTCGACCTCGTCCAGCGACTTGGGCCGGTTCTTCGGCGCCGCGAAGTAGCTGATCGCCTGGAAGTCGATCGGCGCGATCGCCAGCTTGGCCCAGTGCGGTGCCGTCATCGTCAGCCAGTGGCGATAGGCCTGCAGGCGCCACTCGGTCATCCAGGCCGGCTCGTCCTTCTTGGCCGAGATCAGGCGGACGACGTCCTCGGACAGGCCCGGCGGTACGGTTTCGGTTTCGATGTCGGTGACGAATCCGGCGCCGTAGCGGCGCCCCATCGCCTCGACGATCGCGTCGTTGGCGGCGGGCTCGCGCAGGCGCGATTCGATGTCACTGCGTTCGGTGGCCATGGATGGGCTGCCTTGCAGGTTCAGGTGACGGCCACGCGGACCGGGATCGGCACGCGCAGCGGTGGGGGGGCGGGCTTGACCATGTCGGCCAGGGTCACGCTGTCGAGCGCGTGTTCGATCGCCTGGCTGATGCGCCGCCAGTTGACGCGGACGCCGCAGTGCGCCTCGTGGCCGCACTGGCCGCTGTGCACGCTGCATTCGGTCATGCCGATCGGTCCTTCCATCGCGGTGACGATCTCGGCCACCGTGATCGCCTGCGGCGGCCGTGCCAGCCGGTAGCCGCCGTTGACGCCGCGGAACGACTCGACCAGGCCGGCGTGGCCGAGCTGCTTGAGCAGCTTGCTGACGGTGGGCGCCTCCAGATGGGCACGCTCGGCCAGCCCCTGCGCGCTCAGCACTTCGCCGTCGGCGGCGGCCAGGACCGTCATGACGACGGTGGCATAGTCGGTGAGCTTGCTGACGCGTAGCATCGCGGCGGGGAGACGATCGAATAAGTACCGAAATGGTACTGATTTTGACCGCAGCGGTCAAACCACCGCTCGGCTAGACTGGCGGGCCGTTCGACCACCCCTGCCCCGCTTCCGATGCCGCCGATCGCCGACCGCCACCAGGCGCTGCACCGCTTCGTCGCCGACCACCTTCCCGCCGGCACCTTCCGGATCGTCCCGGCCTCCGCCGACCTGGGCTACCGCAGCTACTGGCGCGTCCACGCCACGGGCCAGCCGTCGCGCATCGTCATGGACGCACCGCCCGACAAGGTCGAATGCGGCCCCTTCCTGCGGGTGGCGGGCCTGCTGCGCACCGCCGGCCTCAACGTCCCGGAGATCCTCGCCGAAGACCTGGACCAGGGCTTCCTGCTGATGTCCGACCTCGGCGAGCGCACCTGCCTCGAAACGATCCAGGCCGGGGCCGACCCGGCGCCGCACATCGCCGCGGCGATCGTCGAGCTGGTACGGCTGCAACGCATGGCGCCGCCGGACTGGCTGCCGCCGTACGGGCGAGCCTTGCTGGAGCAGGAGCTGGACCTCTTCCCGGACTGGTACCTGGCGCGCCATTGCGGCGTCACGCTGGACGGCGCGGACCGGGCGGCCTGGCAGGATGCGCGCGAACGCCTGGTATCGGCGGCGCTGGCGCAGCCGCAGGTGCTCGTGCACCGCGACTACATGCTGCGCAACCTGATGCCGCCGGTCGGCAGCGCGGACGTACCCGGCGTGCTCGACTTCCAGGACGCCTGCGTCGGCCCGATCGCCTACGACCCGCTCAGCCTGGTCAAGGACGCGTTCGCCAGCTGGCCGGCCGCCGCCGTCGAGGACTGGCTGCGCAGCTACCACGCCCAGGCACGCGCGGGCCGCCTGCCGGTGCCCGAATGGGAACCGTTCCGCCGCGACGTCGACTGGATCGGCATCCAGCGCCACCTGAAGGTGATCGGCGTCTTCACGCGCGTCAACTACCGTGACGGCAAGCCCAAGTACCTGACCGACACGCCGCGCTTCTTCCGCTACCTGTTCGAGGTCCTGCCCGTCTATCCGGAGCTGGCCGGTCTGGAGCAGCTGCTGCGCCGGTACGCTCCGGCGGACGCGGCCTAGTGTTCCGCCAAGCGATGATTTTCGCCGCCGGCCGCGGCGAGCGCCTGCGGCCGCTGACCGATACCACGCCCAAGCCGCTGCTGCCGGTCGCCGGCAAGCCCCTGATCGAGTGGCACCTGGAAAGGCTGGCCGATGCGGGAATACGCGACGTGGTCGTCAACACCTCGCACCTGGCCGACCGCTTTCCCGCCGCGCTCGGCGACGGCGCGCGCTGGGGATTGGCGATCCACTACCGCCCCGAAGGCTCGGAGCCGCTGGAAACCGGCGGCGGCATGCTCAACGCCCTGCCCCTGCTCGGCGAGGCTCCCTTCGTCCTGGTCAACGGCGACGTCTGGAGCGACTACGCCCTGTCCAGCCTGCCGGCACTGACCGATGACTGGGCCCACCTGGTCCTGGTGCCGCCGCCCGCCCACGGCGGCGACGGCGATTTCCGGCTGGAAGCCGGCCGCGTCCACGGCGATGGCGCTCCCCGGCTGACCTATGCCGGCATCGGCGTCTTCCGCGCCGCGCTGTTCGACGGCTGGCGCGAGGCGCTGGCCGGCGACGCCGGAGCCGCGCGGACACCGCCGCGCTTCCGGCTGGCGCCGCTGCTGCGCCGGGCGATGCAGCTGAACCGTATCGGCGGCGAGTGCTATACCGGGCGCTGGTTCGACATCGGCACGCCCGAGCGCCTGGCCGAAGCCGAAGCGGCGATCACGGCCTGAACCTCAGGCCGGCTCGGCCAGCAGCTGGCGCAGGAACGGGATGGTGACGCGGCGTTGCGCCGCCAGCGCCGCCCGGTCGATGCGGTCGAGCAAGTCCACCAGCGTGGCCAGGTCGCGTGCCTGGCGCGTGAACAGCCAATCCATCACGCCATCGTCGAGCTCGATGCCGCGCGCCGCGGCACGCTCGCGCAGGATGCGGCGGCGGCCGGCCTCGTCGAGCGGCTTGAGCAGGCCCTGCGTGCAGGCGGCCAGCCGCGAGCGCAGGTCCGGCAGCTGCATCGGCAATGCGGCCGGTACCGCCTGGGCGGCGAACAGCATGACCGTGCCTTCGGCGCGGCAGCGGTTGTAGAGGTCGAACAGGGCGTGCTCGGCAGCGCCGTCACCAGCCAACGCCTGCAGGTCGTCCAGGGCCAGCAGATCGCCGCCGCCGAGCGCGCGCAGGCGTTCGCCGCGCGGGGCTCCCGGCTCGGCCAGGCCGACGTACTGTGCCCGCCGCGCCTGCGCCAGGGCGGCGTGGCAGGCGGCGACCAGCAGGTGCGTCTTGCCGCTGCCGCGCGGGCCGGACAGGAACACCCACGGCGCGCCGGCATCGGCCGCGGCCGCCGCCAAGGCCGCGGGCGTGCCCTGGCTGGCTCCGTGCGGGTCGAAATGCTCCAGGCGCAGCCACGAAGGCCAGCGCAACGAAAGCGGCAACTGCCCGCTCATGGCTTGGCCGGCGGCTCCTGGGCGCGCGCGTGCCCGGTGACGATGATCGTTTCCGTGGCGACCACCGTCGTGGCGGCACGCGACAGGTCACCGGCGACGACGATCTGCGGCTCCTCGCCCACGTCCTGGTACATCTCGCTCTGCGTGTAGCGCTCGTAGGCGTAGCGCAGCAGCACCATGACGATCGCGGCGATCGGCAGCGCCAGCAGCACGCCGACGAAGCCGAACAGCTGCCCGCCGGCCAGGATCGCGAACATGACGGCGACCGGGTGCATGCCGATCCGGTCGCCGACCAGCTTGGGAACCAGCACGTAGCCCTCCAGCGTCTGGCCGATCGCGAACACCGCCAGCACCAGCAGCACGTGGAACCAGTCCTGGTACTGGACCAGCGCGGCGATGATGCCCATGCCGACGCCGACGATCGCGCCGAGGTACGGCACGAAGCTGATCAGCCCGGCGATCATGCCGATCAGCGGGCCGACGCTGATGCCGACCATCCACAGCCCGAGGCCGTAGATGATCCCGAGGACGATCATCACGCTGAGCTGGCCGCGCAGGAAGCCGCCCAGCGTCTCGTCCGACTCGCGCGCCAGCCGCACGACCACCGGCTCGATCGAACGCGGGATCAGCGCATGCACGCGATCCACGACGATGTTCCAGTCGCGCAGCAGGTAGAACGCCGCCACCGGCACGATCACCGCGTTGAGCACCCAGCCGAGCACCGCGAAGCCGGACTTGGAGACGCCCGCGACGACGGCGGCGGCGAAGCCCCCGGCCTCCTTCCAATGCGCCTGCAGCATGCCGACGATGCCCTGGCTGTCGAAGCTGCCGAGGCTGATGCCCAGGTGCGCCTCGACCCACGGCGAGGCGACGTTCTGCGCCCAGGCGGTCCAGCGCGGCAGCTGCTCGAGGAAGTTGGCGATCTGCCGCTCGATGAACGGGATCAGCACCAGCACGATCCCGACCAGGGCCAGGGTCAGCACGATGAAGACCAGGCTCACGCCCCAGGCGCGCCCCACGCCGCGGCGCTCCAGCACCTCGACCAGCGGATTGAACAGGTACGCGAACAGCGCCGCCGCGACGAACGGTGAGAGCACCGGTCCCAGCAGGTACAGCACGAAACCGATCGCGGCGACCAGGATCAGCCACTTCCAGCGCACGTCCAGACTGTTCTCGGTCATCGGGCTCACATCCTCGAAGCGGGGCCGTTCAGGTGTCCATTGTCGGCGAAGCGGGGGGCGCACCACCATGGCCGCACGGCCTGCCGGAGGTGCTCGCGTCCCGCGCCGTTCATCGGCGGCCGCGCCGCGCCAGCCAGGCGCGGCGTCCCCAGGTGAGGACGTAGTCGGCCCCGCTGGCCACGGTCAGCACCACCACGGCCAGCAGCGCGCCGTCGCGCAGCGCGCCCGGCACGGCCGTCAGGCCGGCCAGCCGCACCAGTTCCAGCACGACGAAGGCGATCTGCACCAGCGTCGTCAGCTTGGACAGCACGGTGGGCGCCGCATCGAAGCGGCCGATCAGGCGGTGATAGGCCAGCGCGCCGGCGACGATGACCACGTCGCGGCCGATCACCAGCACCGGCAGCCACGCCGGCAACGCACCAGCCAGGCCCAGGGCGACGAAGCTCGCCATCAGCATCAGCTTATCGGCGATCGGATCGAGCATGCCCCCGATCCAGCTCTGCCAGCCGAACTGCTTGGCCAGGAAGCCGTCGATCGCGTCGCTGAGCGCCGCCACCACGAGGACCGCCAGGGCCTCGCCGTAGCGCTGCTGCAGGATCAGCCAGGCCAGCGGGACGACCAGGACGATCCTGGCCACGGTGATCAGGTTGGGAAGCTGCCGAAGCACGGCGGGCGTTCAGCGCCCCAGGATCAGGGTCGCGTCGACGCCCTCGACCGGTGGCTGGCCGTTGACGACGGTCAGCGTCGCGCTGGTGTCGACGGTCGAAAGGAAATACGGCAAGCCGACCGTCAGGGCGACCCGCATCAGCACGCCGTCGCCGCGCGCCTCGAGCGTCGCCGACTGGCGCACCAGGTCCAGGCTGCCGAGATAGCGCATGATGCGCGCGAAATCCTCGGCCGAGCGGATGCCGCCGATCCACAGCCGGGCCTCGGTCGGCGCCCCGCGGTCGGCATAGGCCACGCCGACGCCCAGCCGCCCGAGCACCGCGGCCACGCTGGCGGGGTCGAACTCGGCGACCAGGACCAGCTGCGGCTGGCCGTCCAGGCCGACATCGCGGCGATACTGGTACTGCAGCATGTAGGTCGCGGCCCGCGCCGTCTCGCGGGCCACGTCGGCGCGGCCGGCCAGGCTTTCGTCGCCGGCCAGGCGCACCAGCACCTGGGTCATCGCCACCGCCAGCGCGGGGCCGCGATCGGCCTCGCCCTGCGAGGCCACCGGCGCCTCGCCGGTATGCGAGCCGGCGGCGGCCGGGACCGCCGCGCAGGAGACCATCACGATCAGGAACAGAAGACAGCGCGACAGCATCTGCGGGCATCCGGCATCGGCAGGGGCTGGAAGTCTGCCCAAACCGGGCTGCCGCGTCCAACCGCGCCGCCCGGGCGCCCGGGCGGCCAACGGCGGCAGCGGGGCCGGAAGCGCGCCCCGCGCCCGCCGCCCGTGGCGGGCCGCAACCGGCATGCGGCGCGGCTATCCGGCCGAACGTCCATAAGCGGGTCCTACGCTGCTATCATGCGCGCCCCTCGCGCCGACCCAGCGAACATGGCCAACGCGACCGAAGCCCTCACCTACCGCGCCGCCGGCGTCGACATCGATGCCGGCAATGCCGTCGTCGAACGCATCAAACCCCTGGTCAAGCGCACGTTCCGGCCGGAGGTCATGGCCGGCCTCGGCGGCTTCGGCGCGCTGTTCGAGCTGGGCGCCCGCTACCGCGACCCGGTGCTCGTCTCCGGCACCGACGGTGTCGGCACCAAGCTCAAGCTGGCGCAGACGCTCGGCCGCCACGACACCATCGGCATCGACCTGGTCGGCATGTGCGTCAACGACGTCCTGGTCCAGGGCGCCGAGCCGCTGTTCTTCCTCGACTACTTCGCCACCGGCAAGCTCGACGTCGACACCACCGTCAGCGTGATCGGCGGCATCGCCAAGGGCTGCGAGCTGGCCGGCTGCGCGCTGGTCGGCGGCGAAACCGCCGAGATGCCGGACATGTACCCGCCGGGCGAGTACGACCTGGCCGGCTTCTGCGTGGGCGCGGTCGAGAAGATCGCATTGATCGACGGCAGCCGCATCCAGGCCGGCGACGCGATCGTCGGCGTTCTCTCCAGCGGTCCGCACTCGAACGGCTACTCGCTGATCCGCCGCATCGCCGAGCGCGCCGGCAACCCGTTCGACCTCGACCTGGACGGCACGACGCTGGCCGACGCGCTGATGGCGCCGACCACCATCTACGTCAAGCCGGTGCTGAAGCTGATGCAGCAGCAAGCCGTGCACGGCATGGCCCACATCACCGGCGGCGGCCTGCAGGAGAACATCATCCGCGTCGTGCCCGGGGGCCTGGGCGTGGCGCTGGAGAGCAGCGCCTGGAAGCTCCCGCCCGTGTTCGACTGGCTGCAGCGCGAAGGCAAGGTGGAGCGCGCGGAGATGTGGCGCACGTTCAACTGCGGCATCGGCTACACGCTGATCGTCCCGCGCGCGCAGGCCGGTGCTACGGTCGATGCGCTGGAAACGCTCGGACTCCAGGCCGCGACGATCGGCGAGATCGTCGCCGCGAGCGGCGACGAGCGTGTCCGCATCGCCTGACGCGTTCGGCCTCGTCGTCTTCGCATCCGGCCGCGGCAGCAACTTCCTGGCGCTGCACGAGGCAGCGCGCGACGGCACCCTGCCGGTCCGCATCGCCGCGCTGTTCTCCGATCGCCCCGGCTGCGCGGCGGTCGCCGCCGCCCGTGAACGCGGCATCCCGACCGTGGCGTTGCGGCCGCGCGACTTCGCCGACCGGGCCGGCTTCGATCGCGCGCTGTTCGCCGAACTGGACGCGTTCTCGCCGGCATTGGTGGTGCTGGCCGGCTTTCTGCGGATCCTCGACCCGGCCGTGATCGCGCCCTGGGCCGGACGCATCATCAACATCCATCCGTCGCTGCTGCCCAAGTATCCGGGCCTGGACACGCACCGCCGCGCACTGGCATCCGGCGATGCGTTCCACGGCGCCAGCGTGCACTACGTCGGCGCCGAGCTCGACGCCGGCCCGGTGATCGCGCAGGCGGCGCTCGCGGTCGCGCCGGACGACTCGCCCGAATCGCTCGCCACGCGCCTGCTGGCCGAGGAGCACCGCCTGCTGCCGGCCGTGGTCGACCTGATCGCGCGCGGACGGATCGCGCTCGACGGTGCCAGCGTGTGCCTGGACGGCCAGCCGCTGCCGCTGCCGCTGCAGCTCGGACCGGGCGGACTCGCGCCCGGCTGACCACCACTCACGGCGGCGCAGATCGGGCAACGCGGTACATCGGCACGAAGCGCACCGGCGGCCGGCACCGAAGGCACCGGACACCCGCGCTTCCTGCCACCCGATCGTGCCGGGCGCGGCGCCGCCCGCTCGAGACCCGAGCGGACGGCGTCCTCGAACCTACTTCGTACGCAGGATCGACGTCACGACGTTCGCGTTCGGCGGCCCGCCGCCTTCCGTCAACGTCAGGTCGGCCGACTGGCCGGCCGCGATGCCGAAGCGCGTGTAACGCGTGCCGCCGCCAGGCCGCAGCCCGAACGTCAGCGTCGTGCCGTCGCTCAACGGATGGACGGTCAGCGGGTAGCCGCCCAGGCCGCCATAGACCGAACGGTAGTTCCAGGTCGGCAGCCTGTACTCGGGCTGCACGGCGGCGACAGCGTCGTCGGCATAGGCGGCGACGAGGAAATCGCGCGCCCAGTCGCGCGGCGACGCGCCGAACACCGCCTGCAGGTTGGCCAGGCCGGTCGCGTTGCTGTTGACCAGCGCAGTGAGCAGGGCCGCGTCGCCGGTGTTCCTGCGGTCGAGCATGTAGCGCAGGAACGTATAGGTCGGCGAGAAGTTCTGCGCGGCGTTGTCGTGCACGGTCGGCGACGTACCGGTCGAGGTCGGCTGGCGCAGCAGCGGGCCGACGCGGCGGTTGCTGTTCGTGCCGTTGAGCTGGAAGAACCAGGTGCGGTCGTGGCCGTACATCACGTTCTGGTAGGTGTTGAACGCGGCCACGCGCCGCGAGGCGTTGGGCCCGGTGGTCAGGTTCGCCAATGCCACGTTCATGCGCGGTGCCAGGCCCAGCGAGATGTTGAAGAAAAGCAGCTCCTGCATCTGCCAGGCGATCGCTTCGTCCAGCCACATCTCCTCGAGCGGCGCCCCGCCGTTGAGGTAGATGCGGCGCCAGGCACTGGTCAGGTGCGTGAAGTGATGCACCAGCGTCGGGACGGCATTGCCGAACGAGAACGACAGCGTGCGCACGTTGCTGTTCACGGCGCCGGTCGGGTCCGGCACCATCAGGTAGAGGATCTCGCCCTCGTTGCTGCTCGGGCAGCTCGCGGTCGAGAACATGTCGCGTGGCTGGAACATGCCCTGCGCCACGCCCGAGCTCGCAGGCGGGCTCAGCTCGTTCATCTTGGGCGTGTAGAACAGGATCACGCCGCCGTTGGCGTCGACATCGGTCACCAGGCCGAGGTTGTCGCGCGCCAGGCCCATCGCGCCGGTTCGCGGTAGCGCGCCCAGCAGGCCGCTGGCGGCGGACGTGTCGCCGGGCGGCTCCATCACGAATGCATCGATGATCGCGCGGAAATCGGCCAGCGCGTAGCCACCGACGACCGGCGGATGCCAGTCGCCCGCGCCGGGCGTGGTCTCGACGACTTCCTGCACCGCATACAGCAGCGGCTGGCCGGGCCATTGTTCCGTGGTGACCGCCTCGACGCGCCCCTTGCGCATGTCCGGCGCGGCAGTGCAGCCGCCGACGGCGGCGTTGATGTCGATCAGCTGCCCCGGTACCAGCGGCGTGACGGTGCCGCGTGGCAGCGGCAGCAGATCGGACGGGCCGTGCGGGCGGTCCGGGAACGCCGGCGGCTGCTCGATGCCGTGCATGTCCGCCGCCTTGGCGTCGAGCAGCGGCGCGAGCGGCAGCCCCTCGTTGGCCGGCCGCGGCGTCGGCGGGCCGGTCACGGCCTGGATGCCGGTGGCGGTCAGGCTCAACGCCACCTCGCCGGTGTCGCTGAAATTGATCGGCAGGAACGTGTACTCGGCATCGATGCCGTCCGGATTGAACACGCACGGTGCGGTACCCGCCGCCAGGTGCCGCACCTCGCCGACATCCAGCGCGATGCACGCCACCACGCTGAAGCTCTGCTGCACCTGTGGCGCCGGGCCCCAGTTCGCATCGCCGGCCTGGTTGGCATTGACGACGCAGGTGCCGGCACCGGTGAACGATACGGCCGCACCGCTGATCGTGCAGACCGCACCGGCACTCGCGTCGATCGAGAATGCGACCGGCAGGCCCGAGGTCGCCGTCGCCGTGACCGTATAGCTGCCGCCGATGAAGGCACTCGACGGTGGCGTCGAGGTGAAGCTGATCGTCTGCGATCCTTGCCCGACCGCGAAGCTCTGCTGGAGCCGTGGCGCCGGGTTCCAGTCCGCATCGCCGGCCTGGTCGGCATTGACGATGCAGGTCCCTGCCCCCTGGAAGCTGACCGTCGAACCGCTGATCGAGCAGACCGCCGTAGCGGCAGCGTCGATCGTGAACGTCACCGGCAGGCCCGAGGTCGCGTTCGCGGCGACCTCATAGGTCGCGCCGGCGACCACGGCGGCGCTCGGCGCCGTCGACGCGAACGCGATGGTCTGGTTGCCGCGGCCGACCGCGAAACTCTGCTGCGCCTGGGGCGCCGGGTTCCAATGGGCGCTGCCGGCCTGGTTGGCGTTGACGACGCAGGTGCCGGCGCTCTGGAAGCTGACGGCCGCACCACTGATCGAACAGACCGCCGCCGCGGCGGCGTCGATCGTGAACACCACCGGCAGACCCGAGGTCGCGCTCGCGGCCACCGCATAGGTCGCTCCGGCCACGACGGCGGTGGTCGGCGCCGGCGTCGTGAACGTGATCGTCTGGGTGCCGGGTCCGACCGCGAAACCCTGCTGCGCCTGCGGCGCCGGCAGGTAGTTGGCGTTGCCGGGCTGGTTCGCGTTGATGACGCAGGTCCCGCTGCCCTGGAACGAGACGACTGCGCCGGCGATCGAACAGACCGCGCTGGCCGACGCGTCGATCGACAGCGTCACCGGCAGGCCCGAGGAAGCGGTCGCCGACACCGTATAGGCCGCACCGCCGACGACGGCGCCGGCCGGCGCCGACGACGTGAACACGATGGTCTGTGCACCGGGGCCGACCGCGAACGACTGCTGCACCTGCGGCGCCGGCGCATGGGTGGCGTCGCCGGCCTGGTTGGCGTTGACGAGGCAGGTACCGGCGCCCTGGAACGAGACGACCGCGCCGGCGATCGAACAGACCGTGCTGGCCGACGCGTCGATCGACAGCGCCACCGGCAGGCCCGACGAGGCGGTCGCCGACGCGGTATAGGACGGACCGCCGACGCTGGCATCGGCCGGCGCCGTCGAGGTGAACGTGATCGTCTGGCTGGCCTGGACCACCGCGAACGACTGCTGCACCTGCGGTGCCGGCGCGTGGGTGGCGTCACCGGCCTGGTCGGCATTGACGACACAGGTGCCGACGCCCTGGAACGAGACGACCGCGCCGGCGATCGAACAGACCGTGCTGGCCGACGCGTCGATCGACAGCGTCACCGGCAGGCCCGACGAGGCGGTCGCCGACGCGGTATAGGACGGACCGCCGACGCTGGCATCGGCCGGCGCCGTCGAGGTGAACGTGATCGTCTGGCTGGCCTGGACCACCGCGAACGACTGCTGCACCTGCGGTGCCGGCGCGTAGTTCGCATCGCCCGCCTGGTTCGCATTGATCACGCAGGTACCGGCGCCCTGGAACGTCACGCTGGACCCGGCGAGCGAACACACGACGCTCGCTGCCGGATCGATCGAAAGGGCCACCGCCAGTCCCGACGTCGCGCTGGCCGACACCGTGTACGGCGCGCCGCCGATCGTCGCATCGGTTGGTGCGGTGGAGGTGAAGCCGATCGTCTGCGTACCCTGCGCGACGTCGAACGCGTAGGTCCGGCCGCCGCTGCAGCCGGAGGTGTCGGTCGCGGTCACGGTCAGGACATAGCTGCCGACCTGGGTCGGCGTACCGCTCAGGTCCGCGGAAGCGGCGCCGGTCGACGTGAGACCGAGGCCGGTACCGGCCGGCAGACCGCTGGTGATCGAGAACACGAACGGCAGGCTGGTGCTGCTGGTCGCAGTGAACGACTGCGTGTAGTTCGCGCCGACCGCCGCATCGGGCAGCGAGGCCGCCGGCGCGATCGTGGTGATGGGACAAGGGGCCGCAACGGCGCCGAACGCGGCCATGGCGAGGAGCGCAAGCGTCGTGCTGCGCAGGATTCGATGGATCACGGCGGCTCTCCTTAGTCGACTTGGAAGCGGATCAGCTCGACCGGCGTCGTGCTGTTCAGCACGAGCACGAAATGGTCGAGGTTGATCGCGTAGTCCGGTTGCGCCGGCTGCCCGCCGGTCTGGCGCAGGTAACCCCGCACCTGTGCGCTGGCCGCCATCACCGGCGCATCGTTCGGCACGAAGCCGTTGTCGGCGATGCGGTACCAGGTTTCCGCCGGCGGCGAGCCGGCGACCAGCGTCTGGCCTTGCGTGCCACCACTGAGGAAACCGGTGCATCCGGGGTCGGAATACAGGCGAATCTCCACGACGGCGCTCATGCTGCCGTCGAGCGTGGCGGCGGTCGGTGCCCGGAACGCCATGCCGTAGTTGAGGAACGAGACGCTGGTCGGCGTCGCGAAATCGAGGCACTGCGCGATGCCGGAGGCTGCGTCCTGCACGGACGGCGTGAGGCGGATGCGTGCCGAGCCGGACGTCGGGCTGCCGTCGACATCAGGCGGGGACTGCCAGAGCGGCGCTTCGCCGGTACCGACCGGATCGGGCGCGCCCGACTGGAACGTCGTCCACGGCGGAAGCCCGGTATGCAGGTAAGCATTCGGAACGATCGTCTGCGCGTGGAGCGCAGGCGCAGCGGCAATGGCGAAGATCGCCGCGATCGAGCGCACCGGCACGCACACTCGCGCGGACGATACGGCACGGCGCGCAGGCGCACGAAAAAGACGATGCATGGCAGATTCCCCCGTAGCGAGCCCGCTGTCTCGATCAGCACCGGGCGGCCCTCCCCTCCATGCGCTGACGCGCGGAGTCTAATGGAGCGGCCGTGACTGTGCGATGGGGAATTTCGCACTTCTTATAGTTTTGATCTATTTATATTCATTCATTTTCTTCGGCGCTCGCTGATCCGCAGCCGTCACCCCGGCCCGCTGCAGGCGCCCCGGCAGGCTCCGCGCATCCGTTCAGCTGCGCTCGCGCAGACTGCCGCCCGTCATCTTCGGAGTCCCCCGTGAAACCTCTCTGCCTGATCGCTTCCCTGATCGCCGGATCGGCGCTGGCCGCGCCACCGGCGCCGCCGCTGCAGCCGTTCCACGCCGAGTACAGCGTCTCGCGCAATGGCAGCGAGCTCGGCAGCGCGACCCTGGACCTGGCCGCCGACGGCGATGGCGCCTGGGTGTTCCGCTCGCGTACGCAGGGGACGCAGGGATTGGCCAAGGTGGCCGGCCTGGACGTGACCGAGCAGTCGCGGCTGCGCTGGCGCGACGAGCGCCTGGAAAGCACCGCCTACGAGTACCAGCAGGACGCGCTGTTGAAGAAGCGCACGCGCCGCGGCGCGTTCGACTGGGATCGGGCCGAGGTCCAGATGAGCGACCAGGACGGCGCGAAGCGCTTCCCGCTGCAGGCCGGAACGCTCGACCGCCATGCCGTGACGCTGGCGATCGCCGCCGACCTGGCGCGCGGCACGCAGGCGCTCGACTACCCGGTCGCCGGCATGGACGGGATCGAGACCCTGCACTATGCGCGGCAGGGTGAAGAAGCGGTGCGCGTCCCGGCCGGCGAGTTCCGCGCGGTGCGCGTCACGCGCGAACGCGGACCGCGGGTATCGACCAGCTGGTTCGCTGCGTCCGCCGGCTGGCTGCCGGTGCAGATCGAGCAGAGCGACGGCAAGAAGAACGAGACCATCACGCTGCGGCTGAAGTCGTTCGGCCGCAACTGAGCGCCAGGCCCGGTCCGGGCCGGCAGGCGCCGCCCGCTACCAGCGCGGACGGATCTGGTTGCGCTCCTGCTCGCGGTCCCAGGCACGCAGCTCGTCGCGCAGGTGTGCCACGCGCTGGCGCCCGAGCGCGTTGCGCTGCTCGTCCAGCACCACGCCGCCGAGCAGCTCGGCCAGCCGCTGCGCGGCCGGCAGCATCGCCTCCCAGGCATCGAGCGCGGGCACCGGCCCGGGAAGGGTCATGAACAACGTGATGCCGGGCGTCTGCAACGTGTCGATCTGCGCCATGTCGAAACTGCCCGGGCGGGTCATCTGCGCCATGCTGAAGACCGGCCCCTGCTCCGCCTTGCCGGGCGCGAGGCGATGGAAGATGCCCATGTCGCCGAACTCCAGGCCGGCCTTCTCCGCGGCCACCACCAGGTCGGTTCCTCCGATCGTCCGGTCGGCGCGGGCCGCCACGTACAGCGTCACGATGCGTTCGATCTGGCCTTCCGGCCGCGCGCCGAGCGACGAACGCCGCGGCACGTGCACCGGCTTCTCGCCGGGATCGGCAACGGCGTCGACCGGCATCGGCAGCTCGCCCTGGCTCGGCGCGTGATCGGCGTCGGCCGCTTCGGCGCCGACTTCGCCGAGCACCGGCTCGACCCGCCCTGCCTCGCCGCTGCGCGGTGGCGTGCGCTTGCCCTGTTCCGGCTTGCGCGGCCGTCCGAACAGGTAGATCAGCATGAAGGCGATCACGCCGATCACGCCGATGATCACGCGCAACTCGGTGGCGCTCAAGGCTGTTTGCTCCATCACACCCTCCTCTCGTCGCGGTCCGCTCAGGCGGCTCCGGCCAGCTTCGCCGCTTCGGCCAGGTCGACCTGGACCAGACGCGAAACGCCGGGCTCACGCATGGTAACGCCGCACAACTGGCGAGCCGCTTCCATCGTGCTCTTGTTGTGGGTGACGAAGATGAATTGAACACGCTCGCTCATCTCGCCGACCATGTTCGAGAAGCGGCCGACGTTGGCCTCGTCCAGCGGCGCGTCGACCTCGTCGAGCAGGCAGAACGGCGCCGGATTGAGCCGGAAGATCGAGAACACCAGCGCCACCGCGGTCAGCGCCTTCTCGCCGCCGGACAGCAGCGAGATCGACGTGACGCGCTTGCCGGGCGGACGCGCCATGATCGAGACGCCGGTCGACAGGAGGTCCTCGCCGGTCAGTTCCAGGTAGGCGTGTCCGCCGCCGAACAGGCGCGGGAACAGTTCCTGCACGCCGGCGTTGACGCGCTCGAAGGTCTCGCGGAAGCGCTGGCGGGTTTCCTTGTCGATCTTCTGGATCGCCCCTTCGAGCGTTTCCAGTGCCGATGCCAGGTCCGCCAGCTGCGCGTCGAGGTAGTCCTTGCGCTGCGACTGTTCCTCGTATTCCTGGATCGCCGCCAGGTTGACCGGCTCCAGGCGTGCGATCTTCTGCCCCAGGTCCGCCAGCTCGGTCTGCCACAGCGCCAGGTCGGCCTGCTCGGGCAGGGTCGCGAGGATCTCCTCGATCGCGAACCCGGCCTCGCCGATCGCGGCGACCAGGGCCTGCGCACGGAGCTTGTTCTCCTGCTCGTTGAGCCGCAGGTTGGCCAGTTGCTCGCGCTGCTCGTTGAGCGTCTGCTCGTGCAGGTGCCGCTCCTGCTCGAGGCGCCGCAGCTCGACGTCGCAATCCTCCAGCGCCTTGCGTGCCTCCACCAGCTGGCGGTCCACCAGCAGGCGCTGGTCCAGGTAGGTCTGGCGCTCGGCGTCGAGCTCGGCCATCGGATCGTGGCTGGACTCCAGCTGCGCGGCGATCTCCGCCTTGCGCGCCTCCACCTGCGCCAGCTGTCCGTGCAGGCGCTGCAGCGCCTGCTCGAGCGAGGTGAGCTGCGAGCGCTTGGATTCGATCGACAACGCCAGCTGATGCGCCTGCTCGCGCGCCTCGCGCGCGTTCATGCGTGCTTCCTCGCGCGCCTCCAGCAGGCGCCGGCGCTCGCCGTCCAGCGCCTGGCGCTGCTGTTCCAGATCGCCCATGCGCGACAGCGCGGTCTCGAGGCGGCCGCGCGCCTCGCGTGCCTGCTCGCGGTCGTGGTCGAGCTTGCCGGCCAGCTCGCCCAGTTCGGTCTCGATGCGTCCGATGCGTTCCTGCGCGGTGCCCAGGCGCCCACGCTGGCTTTGCAGCTGCCCGGCCAGCTCGGCCAGGCGCCGGTGCGCTGTGTAGAGCTCGCGCTGGGCGTCGTCGCGCAGCCGCTCGGCCTCGATCCGCGCCAGCTTGCCGTCGTCGAGGCCGGCGGAGGTTTCCTCGATCTGGCGTTCCAGATCCTCCAGGCGCTGCTGCAGCACCTGGATCTCGCGTTCGCGCGCCAGCACGCCGACTTGGGCGCCGCCGCCGCGCGCGATGCGCGCGAAGCCCTGCCCCAGCCACTCGCCCTCCGGCGTGACGATCGATTCGCCGGGCGCCAGCTGCCCGAGCCGTACTCGCGCCGCCGGCAGCGTATCGGCCGTCTGCACGTCGGCCAGGCGCGCCAGCACCGCCGCCGGCCCGCGCACGTGCAGGGCCAGACCCCGCGCGAGGGTCGCCGACGACGTCCCGCCTTCGGCCAGCAGCGTCAGGTCGGCATCGGCCAGCCCGGCCAGCTCGCCGGCGAGCGCCTCGGGCGCCTCGACCAGGACCGCCTCGAGCCAGCCATCGAGCACGGTCTCGACCGCGCGTTCCCAGCCCGGATCGACATCCAGCGCCGCACCGAGCCGGCGCGCGTGGCCGATGCCGGCCTGGTCGAGCCAGTTCTTCAATGCGCCGTCGTGCTCGGCCAGGGCGGCCTGCTGCAAGGCTTCCAGCGATGCCAGCCGGCCGCGCGTCTTCTCCAGCTCGCCGCGGCGCCCGCTCAGCAGCGCCTGCGTGCCGCGCTCGTGCTCGAGCGCCTGCTCGAGCGCCATGCGGCGTTCGTCGAGCGTGCCGGTGAAGGTATCGACCTGCTCGCGCAGGCCGTCATGGTCGTCCTGCAGGCTCTCCAGCACGCGCCCCAGTTCGCCCAGGTCGGCGGCGGCGCGTTCGGACTGCAGCGCCTCGCGGCGCCTGTCCGCTTCCAGGCACTGGCGATCCAGGTAGTCCAGTCGCGTACGTTCGACCTCGGCCGCCTGCGCCGCCTCGGAACTGGAACCGGCGTACGCATCCCATTGGGACTGCCACTGGGTCAGTCGCAGTTCGGCCTCGCGCGCGGCCTCGGCCGTGCCCTCGTCGCTCTCGCGCAGGGCGGCCAGCTGCGGCTCGTGGTCGGACAGGGCGGCCCGCAGGCCCTCGATCTGCTCGACGTCGGCCGCGATGTGCTCGCTGATCTCATCGTGCGCACGCGCGGACTGCTCGCGGGCGCGGCCGAGCTGCTCGGCCATCTCGCGGTTGTGGCGGATCTGCTGCTCGACGCGGGCGATGTCGGCGCCGACGCGGTAGACCTCGCCCTGCACGGCGTTCAGGTGCTCGCTCGCCGCGGAATGCCGCTCGCGGCAGGTCTCGATCTTCGCCTCGCGCTCGCGCTGCCCGGCCAGCAGCCGCTCGATCTCCAGCTCCACCCCGCGCAGCGCACTGGAACGGCCTTCGAGCTCCGCCTGCGCCTCGCGCAGCGTCAGGGCCTTGAGTTCGGCTTCCTTCTTCTTCTGCTCGGTCTTGTATTCCTGCCAGCGTTCCGCGGCCCGTGCCTGGCGCTTGAGGTGCTCGAGCTGCTTGTCGACCTCGTCGCGGACGTCGCGCACGCGGTCGAGGTTCTCGCGCGTCGCCTTGATCCGGCTCTCGGTCTCCTTGCGGCGCTCCTTGTACTTGGAGATGCCGGCCGCCTCTTCCAGGTGGCTACGCAACTGCTCCGGATCGGCCTCGATGATCTGGCTGATCATGCCCTGCTCGATGATCGAGTAGCTGCGCGGCCCGAGGCCGGTGCCGAGGAAGACGTCGGTGATGTCGCGCCGCCGGCAGCGGCCGCCGTTGAGGAAGTACTGCGACTGGCCGTCGCGCGAGACGCTGCGCTTGATCGAGATCTCGTTGTATCCGGCGTACTCGCCCAGCAGCGTGCCGTCGCTGTTGTCGAAGATCAGCTCGACGGTGGCGCTGCCGACCGGCTTGCGGCCGGACGACCCGGAGAAGATCACGTCGGTCAGCGCGTCGCCGCGCAGCCGGCTGGCGGCGCTCTCGCCGAGCACCCAGCGGATCGCGTCGATGATGTTGGACTTGCCGCAGCCGTTCGGACCGACGATGCCGGTCATGTTGGTGGGCAGGTGCAGCGTGGTCGGATCGACGAACGACTTGAATCCGGACAGCTTGATCGCGCTCAGTCGCATCGGTGCGGGTCAGTCCTTCTTTTCGCCTGCGGCGGCGCCGTCCTTGGGTGCGGCCGCATCGGCCGCGGGCGCCGGCTCGGCCGCCTTCGGCGCCTGGCCGACGAGGTCGATCTTGGCTTCCTCGCGCAACTTGGCGAGCCGCTCGTCGACCAGCTGGCCGGCCATGCGCTCGCGGATCGCATCGCGGACGCGCTCGAATGGCGGCGGCACGAACGGCTCGATCTTGTCGACGTGGATCAGGTGCCAGCCGGCCTGGGTCTGGATCGGCACCTTGGTCGTCTCGCCGGCCTTGAGGTCCTGCAGCGCCGCGGCGACCGCCTGCGGCAGCTGCGGCAGGCGCATCTGCGCGAACGACCGCGCCTGCCGGGCCGAGCCGTTGTACTCGTTGAACACGGTGCCGAACGGCTTGCCGGCGACGACCTCGCCCGCGGCCTTGAGCGCTTCCTCTTCGGTGGCGAACACGAGCTGGGTCAGGTCGTAGTTGAACTTGCCGACCTTGGTCAGCTGGTCCTCGTACTCGGCCATCAGGATGCTCGGATCGATCTCGGCGCGGGCACGCAGCGCCAGCACGGACGCGTTGGCGACGGCCTGCAGCCGGCCGATCTCGACCTGGGCGCTGTAGGTGGAATCGGCGGTCAGGTTCTCGCGCTTGGCTTCCTGCGCCAGCAGCACGTACTCGGTCAGCTCCTTGAGCGCCTTCTCGTAGTCCTCGGAGCGGGTCAGGTCGAGCTGGCGCAGCTTGGCGAGCGCATCGAGCAAGGCCTGCGGCACCGGCTGCCCGTTGATGACGACCACGGCCGGCTCCGACGCCATCTGGATCACCGCGTCGGATCCCGACGACGACGAACCGCCGCCGCAAGCGGCCAAGCCGAGTGTGCAGAGAGTCAGGACCAGGAAACGATTGCGGTGTGCAGCAGCAAGCATCAGACCTCCTCGGGAGTTCGCGCGTCGATCGCCAGCGCGTGGATATCGGTTTGCATCAGCGCGCCCAGCGCCGCATATATTGCCCGATGGCGGGCGACCGCACCCTGCCCCGCGAAGACCGGGCTGACGATGCGGACGTGGAAATGACCGCGGCCGTCGCGCGCGCCGGGATGGCCGGCATGGCGATGGCTGTCGTCTCGGATGTCCAGCGCCACCGGCGCCAGCGCGTCGGTCAGGGCATGGCGGATGCGTTCGATGCGGTCGCTGCCGACCGTCGCGGTCACGGCAGCACCTGGCGGAACGGGCGCACGCTCACCTCGCGGTAGACGCCGGCCGCCAGGTACGGGTCGGCGTCGGCCCAGGCCCGGGCCGCAGCCAGATCGGGGAATTCGGCGACGATCAGGCTGCCGGTGAAGCCGGCCGGACCCGGATCGGCGGCGTCGATCGCCGGGAACGGACCCGCCAGCAACAGCCGGCCGGCTTCGTGCAGGGCGGTCAACCGCGCCAGGTGCGCCGGGCGCGCTTCCAGGCGCCGGCCGAGCGAATCGGCGACATCGGTACCGACGATGGCATACCACATGCTGGACAGGATCCTCTTGAAAAACGGGCAACGGCGCCGGGCGCCGGCCCGCGGCGCCACATGGTAGCCGATCGGCACGGGTCGCCATGCATGCGCGGACACTGGACTTGCGACCGGCAACAGCGTAACCTCGCGACAGCCTTCGGGATCGGATGTCGTCTCAAGCATCCGCACCAGCGCCGGACACGGTGCCGATTCGCCCGCTGGCCCATGAGTTCAAGAGCGTTGGCCATCGGCCGGACGAGGGGTCCGGACCGAGGCTGTTGCCGGCCTCGCGCGAACGACACGCCCTCGGGCGATGCCCGCGCCGCGCCGCAACTCGATCGACAGACGGGATCTGTGCTTCGTCCGCGCCGTGAGGCGACGAGGACGCGACGGATCGGGCATGAACATCCAGACAACCGAACCTTCCAGCCAGAACGAGCGCGAGAGCGCGTTCTCACCAGTTCCCCAGCAGCAGGAAATGCCGCTGGCGATCGTCCGCGGCCAGCCGGTGCTGGAGATGCCGCAGGACCTGTACATTCCGCCCGATGCGCTGGAAGTCATCCTGGACGCGTTCGAGGGCCCGCTCGACCTGCTGCTGTACCTGATCCGCCGGCAGAACCTGGACATCCTCGACATCCCGATCGCCGATATCACGCGCCAGTACGTCGACTACATTGAGATGATGCACGAGCTCAAGCTCGAGCTGGCGGCCGAATACCTCGTGATGGCCGCGATCCTGGCCGAGATCAAGTCGCGGCTGCTGCTGCCGCGCCCCCCGGCCGAGGAAGGCATCGAGCTGGACCCGCGCGCCGAACTGGTGCGCCGCCTGCAGGAGTACGAGCGGTTCAAGAAGGCCGCCGAGGACATCGACCGGCTGCCGCGCCTGGAGCGCGACACCGCCGTGGCGGCCGCGTACGTGCCCGACCGCAACGTCATCAAGCTGCCGCCGCCGGTCGAGCTGCGCGAACTGCTGCTGGCGCTCAAGGACGTCATCAAGCGGGCCGAGCTGTTCGGCCACCACGCGATCCAGCGCGAGGCGCTGTCGGTGCGCAACCGCATGAGCGACGTCCTCAACGCGCTCGGCGACGGCGCCTTCCACGCCTTCGACAGCCTCTTCAGCGCCGAGGAGGGGCGCCACGGCATCGTCGTCACGTTCCTGGCGATGCTGGAACTGGCCAAGGAGCGGCTGATCGAGATCCTCCAGGACGAGCCGCTCGCGCCGATCTACGTCAAGTCGCTGGCGACCGCCGATTGAAACCCCCGGCCCGGCGTCCGTCCTCGCGGAATACGCATACCGCTGCGCATGCGCAGCCCACACAACGATATAGATGAACGAACCCGACACTCTCAAACGCATCGTCGAGGCGGCGCTGCTGGCCACCTCGCACCCCCTCTCGGTGGTGCAGCTCGCCGCGCTGTTCAACGAGGGCGAAGCCCCCGGGCACGAGGACCTGGCCCGCGCGATCGAGTCGCTGCAGGCCGACTGCGCCGACCGCGGCGTCGAGCTGGTCGAAGTCAGCTCCGGCTTCCGCTACCAGGTGCGCCAGGACGTCCACCCCTGGATCTCCAGGCTGTGGACCGAGCGGCCGGCCCGCTATACCCGCGCTCTGCTGGAAACGCTGGCGCTGATCGCCTACCGGCAGCCGATCACCCGCGCCGAGATCGAGCAGATCCGCGGCGTCGCGGTGTCCAGTAACATCGTCCGCACGCTCGAGGAACGCGAGTGGATCCGCGTCGTCGGTCATCGCGACGTCCCCGGCCGGCCGGCGCTGTTCGGCACCACGCGCCTGTTCCTGGACTACTTCAACCTCAAGTCGCTGGACGAGCTGCCGCCGCTCAGCGACCTGCACGACATCGACGAGCTCGATCCGCAGCTGGCACTGGCCCCGATCGGCGCGGACGGCCCGCCGCCGCCCGATGCCGCCGCGCTGGCGGCCGCCGCGCAGGATGCGCTGGACGCAGCGGCCGACGACCACGACCCGGCCGGCGACGAAGCCGCGACCGAGCTGGCCGCCGGCCACGACGGTCCGCCGCCGGATGCCGCCCCGGCTGCACCGGTCACGGACGACGACGAGACCCCCCGCTCCTCCGTTCCTTCCGACGCCGGTTCCGACGGCGCCCCCTCCCCGGACGCGCCCGACCGCGCCGACTCTGCAGAGCAGACCGCATGACCACCCCCCGTTCCGTCCTTTCCCTCAAGCGCAACGACTCGACCGCCCCGGCACTCGAAGAGCGCCTGCACAAAGTGCTGGCGACCGCCGGACTCGGCTCGCGCCGCCTGCTTGAGCAGCGCATCGAATCCGGCGAGGTCCAGGTCAACGGCGGCGTCGCGACGCTCGGCTCGGGCGTGCGCATCGGCGACCGCGTCGAGATCGACGGCAAACGCTTCGTCGTCGTCAGCGACAGCGCCGAACAGGCCCAGGTCCTGGTCTACAACAAGCCCGAAGGTGTCGTCATCACGCGTGAGGATCCGGAAGGGCGCCCGACGGTGTTCGAGCAGCTGCCGCGCATCAAGGGCGCGCGCTGGATCGCCGTCGGCCGGCTCGACATCAACACCACCGGCCTGCTGCTGCTGACGACCGACGGCGACCTGGCCAACGCGCTGATGCATCCGCGCTCGGAGCTGGAACGCGAATACATCTGCCGCGTCCACGGCGAAGTGCCCGACGAGGTGATCGAGCGCCTGCGCAGCGGCATCGAGCTGGAGGACGGCCCGGCCCATTTCGACGATGTCGGCGTCATCAGCCGCAGCGGCAGCCATTCCTGGTTCCGCATCGTGATCCGCGAAGGCCGCAACCGCGAAGTGCGCCGCATGTGGGAATCGCAGGGGCTGATGGTCAGCCGCCTCAAGCGGGTCCGCTATGCCAACGTCGAACTGCCGCGCCTGCTCAAGCGCGGCCAGTCCGAGCCGCTCGACGCCCAGGCCGTGCGCAAGCTGCGCGACTCGGCCGGCGCGCCCGAATCGGCACCGCGGCTGACGCTGGCGCCGGTCATCGGCCAGCGCCGCGCGACGACGACCGAGTTCCGGCCGGACCCTAAGACCCAGCAGGCCTGGACCGCCGCCCGCAACGACGAGGCACGCGAGTTCGCCGCGTTCGACCGCATCCGTGACGACGGCTGGCGCGCGCCCTCCGGCAAGCCCGGCAAGAAGCGCCGTCCCGGCGCCGGCCCCGGTGCCGGCCCGCGCGGTCCCGGGGGGCCCGGCGGCCGCAATCCGAATCAACGCGGGCCCGGCGCACGTCCGGGCGGCCCGCGCAGCGGCAAGCCGGCCGGTGCCGGTGCGGGCAAGCCCCGGCGGGCGCCGCACGCGCCGCAGCCGCAGCATGCCAATGCCAATCCCGCCTTCGCCGAACCGGGCATCAATCCGGCCGTGCTGCGCAGCTGGTTCCCGGATGCCGGCAATGGCCCGGGCCGCAAGCCGCGCCGCGGCCCCGGACCGGGCCAGGCCGTACCGCACGGCAGCTTCGGTCATCAGGACGGCGGCAACCGTGGCAGCCGCGACGGCAATCGCGCCGTGGAGCCGCGTGCGGTCGACGGTAACAGCACCGCCTACTGGAACTCGGCGCCCGGCGCTTCGCCGTCGAGCCCGTACGGACGCGGCGCGCCGCGCGGAAAGGGGCGCGACGGCGCCCGCGGCGGCCCGCCGCGGCCCGATGGCGGTGGTCCGCGGCCGCCCGGACGCGGTGCGCGCCCCGGCGGCCCGGGTCCGCGCCCCGCCGGCGGCAATGGTCCACGTCCGGGTGGTGGCAACGGACCGCGCCCCGGTGGCGGCAACAACCGGCCGCGCCCGGGCGGCAATGCCTCGCGCGGCCGTGGTGGTGGCGGCGGCAACCGCGGGCCGCGCTGATCCGGCGCCGCCGGCCGGTAGCGCCCGGCGGCCTCTTATCCCTTAGCGGCCCGCTCGTAAAGTTCTTCGCCCATCGGTAATCGATCGGCTGTCACCCTCATCGTCGCTGTCGTTTCTGCTGTCGCTTTTGCTGTTGCCGTTGGCGCCTAAAGCGAGCCGAGCATCGCAGGACGGCCAGGCCGGAGAGCTGTCCCGTGTCTGAGCGAAGCGAGTTGGGGCAGCGCGCCTGGCTGGCCGAGAAGCGCAGGGGACCGGCGCGGCGCAGCCGTGCCGGCTCGCGCCGGCGACGGCGGTTTTGGTTACTTTTGCCAAGACAAAGAATTTCCTGGAGAAATTCTTGACGTCGCGCAGCGACGGCCCGAAGGGCGGCCGCCAGGGATGGCGGGCCGCAAAAGTGACCCGCGCGCGTAGCGTGCGGAAGCTGTTGCTCTTAGCTTTCGCTGTGGCTCTGATGAGGACGGAAAAGCAAGATCAAGAGCTTTCGTCCGCTGCCCGGCCGAGTCCCTTTTGCGGCAGCCATCCCTGGCCGCCGCCCTCCGATGCTCGGCTTGCTTTAGGGCGAAAAAGCGGAGCCGAAGCCAGAGCGGAGCCGCATGATTTGACGGGTGGTGGAAACCAAAAAAACGGCGGGGGATCGCTCCCCCGCCGTTCGTCCGTCCGCTCCGGAACGCGCCTCAGTCGAGCTTCAGCGCCTTCTTGTTGCTGTCCCGGCGCTTGCGCTCCTTGGCGCCGAACTCGGCCTCGCAGCCGTCCTGCTGGACCATCACGCAATCGAGGTAGTCGGTGATCTCGACCAGGGCCGCACGGATCGCCTTGCCGGCCGGCGTCTTCGACTCGTTCGCCAGCGCACCGCCGAAGCCGCCGCGGAACACGCCGACGCTGATGCCGCCGCCGGAGCTGCGGCCTTCGATCGTGCGCGAGTAGTCGATCTCGCCGGTGGTCGTGTTGACGACGCGGATGTCCACCGCGAGGTAGGCATCGCTCTTCTTGCCGCCGAGCGAGATGCCCTTGAAGCTGACGCCGCCGCCGGTGCTGGCGGTGTTCTCCTCATAGGATGTGACCGTCCCCATGACCAGGTACTCGGCGCCGGTGAGCTTGCCGATCTTGGCGCCGGTCCCCGAGCTGACCCGGCCGGACGCGGCCAGGTTCTGTTCCTCGAGCACCGATTCGAGCTTGGAGCGCTCCACCACGCGGAAGGAGCCGAGCGAGGAAAGCTCGTTGCTCAGCATGCCCGACAGCTCCCAGCCCACCCCGCCCCGCCACCAGCCGGCGCCGGACTCGTTCTTGAACTCGGCCACGCCGATGGACGGCTTGCCGCTGCGACCCTGCGCCAACGCGCCACCTGCCAGAGCGATGCCGCCCAACGCCAGCGCGACACCAAAAATTACTTTCTTCATGACGCCCACTCCCGAACGATGAGATTGCGAACCGTTGATCCCCAGACGGACAGCGCGATCGATCCCCCTGGCGCCCGCTCCGTTGCCCGCCCCGCTGCCTGGCAGCGTGAGCGGCGCGCATTGTAGCAGCGGCGCAGACGCCGACCTAAGCACCAATCGACGCTCGCCACCGGCACCGTTCCGCGGCACCAGTGCCAACCGCGTCACGTTCCGCCCGGCACTGCCGCGCTTGCCTCGACCGCGGTCCTCCCCGCAAAGTGCAGCCTCCGGTCCCGGTTTCCTGTTCCCCATGACGCGCCCGACCCTGTTCCACAATCCCCGCTGCAGCAAGTCCCGGCAGGCGCTGGCGCTGCTGGAGGCGCGCGGCCTCGCGCCGGTCGTCGTCGACTACCTTGCCGCCCCGCCCTCGCCCGCCCGCATCGAGGAGATCCTGGGCCTGCTCGGGATCGGGCCGCGCGAGCTGATGCGGCGCGACGAGCCGGAGTACCGGGCGCTCGGCCTGGACGCCCCCGACCTCGACCGGTCCGCCCTCGTGGCCGCCCTGGCGGCCCATCCGCGCCTGATCCAGCGCCCGATCCTGGTCAACGGCGGCCGGGCCGTGATAGGCCGCCCGCCCGAGGCGATCCTGGAGATCCTCTGATGGACAAGCTGCAGGCGATGCAGTTGTTCGTGCGCGTCGTCGACAGCGGCAGCTTCACCGCTGCCGCCGACCAGATGGACATCTCGCGCGCCCTGGCCAGCAAGCTGGTGCAGACCCTGGAGGAATCGCTCGGCGTGCGCCTGCTCAACCGCACCACGCGCCGGCTGAGCCTCACCGATCCCGGACGCAACTACTACCAGCGCGTCAGCGAGCTGCTGACCCAGCTCGCCGAAGCCGAGGCCGAGGCCGCCGAGCTGCAGGTCGAACCGCGCGGCAAGCTGCGTGTCACGGCGCCGATGTCCTTCGCGATCCGGCATCTGGCGGCGGCGGTGGCCGAGTTCCAGAAGCGCTACCCGTTCATCGAGCTGGACCTCAACCTCAACGACCGCCAGGTCGATCTGGTCGACGAAGGCTACGACCTGGCGATCCGCATCGCCCAGCTGGCCGATTCGCGCCTGGTCGCGCGGCGCATCGCGCCGTGCCATTTCGTCGCCGCCGCCTCGCCCGCCTACCTCGCCACGCACGGCGAGCCCGCCCATCCGTCCGAGCTGGCCGGCCACGAATGCCTGATCTACACGCTGCTGCCGCGCAACAGCGAGTGGTGCTTCGGGCGCAACGGCGAGCAGGTCAGCGTGCGCGTGAAGGGGCGGCTCGGCGTCAACAACGGCGACTTCCTGCTCAATGCCGCGGCCGCGGACCTGGGCATCGTGATCTCGCCGACCTTCATCGCCGCGGACGAGATACGCAGCGGCCGGCTGCGCTGCCTGCTGCCGGAATGGCAGATCGCCCCTTCGGCGATCCATGCCGTCTACCCGCAGGTGCGCAGCCTGCCGCGCAAGACCCGCCTGCTGATCGACTTCCTGGTCGAGCGCTTCGCGCCGGCCCCGTACTGGGACCAGGGCCTGCACTAGCGGGTCGAGAACGGCCTGTCCTGCCCTTCTCCAGGCGCACGGTCGCGGCAATGCCGCGCCACCGGTTGCGCCGATCGACCGCTTGCGCCTTCGACCTGCGGGCGATCCCACCCGGGATCGCGCGCGCCGACGGCGCCGTTTCGCGGGCGTCCGGCGTGCCGGTCCGCCCTTGCGTCAGGCGATGCGCGCGAGGCCGCCCATATACGGATGCAGCACCTCGGGCACCTCGATCGAGCCGTCGGCGTTCTGGTAGTTCTCGACGACCGCGATCAGCGCGCGGCCCACCGCCACGCCCGAGCCGTTGAGCGTGTGCACCAGCTCGGTCTTGCCGCCGTCGGGGTTGCGCCAGCGCGCCAGCATGCGTCGCGCCTGGAAGTCGGTGCAGTTGGAGCACGAGGAGATCTCGCGGTAGGTCTGCTGGCTCGGCAGCCAGACCTCCAGGTCGTAGGTGCGCGCCGCGGCGAAGCCCATGTCGCCGGTGCACAGCAACATGCGACGGTACGGCAGGCCCAGCTTCTCGAGCACCACCTCGGCGCAGCGCGTCATGCGCTCGTGCTCGGCCGCGCTCTCGGCCGGCTTGACGATGCTGACCAGCTCGACCTTCTCGAACTGGTGCTGGCGGATCATGCCGCGCATGTCGCGCCCGCCGGAACCGGCCTCGGCGCGGAAGCACATCGAGTGCGCCGTCATCCGCAGCGGCAGCTCGGCCGCGTCGAGGATGCCGTCGCGCACGGTGTTGGTCAGCGGCACCTCGGCGGTCGGGATCAGGTAGCGCCGGCTGTCGCCGACGGCGGTCGCGAACAGGTCGTCCTCGAACTTCGGCAGCTGGCCGGTGCCCTGCATCGCCTCGGCGTTGACCAGCAGCGGCACGTTGGTCTCGACGTAGCCGTGCTCGCCGCCGTGCAGGTCGAGCATGAACTGCGCGAGCGCCCGGTGCAGCCGCGCCAGTTCCCCGCGCAGCAGCGTGAACCGCGCGCCGGACAGCTTGGCGGCGGTCTCGGCATCGAGCCAGCCCTTGCGCGCGCCCAGCTCGACGTGGTCCTTCACCGGGAAATCGAACACGCGCGGCTCGCCCCAGCGATGCTGCTCGACGTTGCCGGCCTCGTCGGCGCCGTGCGGCACCTCCAGGTCCGGCAGGTTCGGCAGTTGCAGCGCGATTGCGCCCAGGCGCTGCTGCACCTCGGCCAGGCGCTGTTCGTTGTCGCTCAGCTGGCCGGCGATCGCGGCGACCTCGGCCATCAGCGCGGACGCGTCTTCGCCCTTGCCCTTGGCGATGCCGATCGCCTTCGAGCGGGTGTTGCGCAGATTCTGGAGCTCCTGCGTCGCCGACTGCACCGCCTTGCGCTCGCTTTCCAGCGATTCGATGGCGGCGACGTCGAGCGTGTAGCCGCGCGTGGCGAGACGGTCGGCCACGGTGGCGAGCTGGCCACGCAGCAAGGCAGGATCGAGCATGGGGGGTGTCCGGACGGCAGAGGAGTGACGGCCGGCGATTATCGGGCCCGGCACCGGCACCGCGCAAACCGTGCGCCCGCGCACGCCGGCGAGACTCGATCGCCACCGCAGCCGATGGTATGGTCGGGCCGTCCGCGGCGAAGGGATCGGCGACCGCTGGCGATACCGTTTTCCGACTGGGGCTCACCACATCATGCAGACCATTCACGTGACGCGGCTCGCCGCCGCGCTGGGCTTGATTTTGACCACGGCGGCCGCCGCAAGCGCCGCACCCGCCAGCGCGATCGGCGCAGGCCTGGCCGCCGGCACCGTCGCCGGCACCGCCGGCAGCGGCATCATCAGCTTCGGCGACCTGCGCTTCGATCCGCGCCACGGCGTCCCCGGCGACGACGGCAGCTACCGCAGCGAAAGCGATGGCCGCGGCCTGCGTTTCGTGCAGTTCGGCCGTGCGATCCAGGGCCAATGGCTCGACGAGCTGGCCGCCACCGGCATCCGCCCGCTGCAGTACTACCCCGACAACACCTACCTGGTCTGGGCCGAGGCCGCCGCCGTCGCGCGCTTCGCCAGCCATCCGCAGGTGCGCTGGCAGGGCAACTACCTGCCCGCCTGGAAGATCGCGCCGGACCTGGCCAAGCGCAGCGGCGCGATCCGCAACGTCGGCGTGTTCTTCTACAACGACGGCGACGTCGATGCCGTGCTCGCCGCGCTGGGCCAGGCCGGCGCGACGGTGGTCAACCACGGCCCGGCGCAGACCGACGGCGTGTTCCACAACGCCTGGATCGAGGCCGATGCCGCGCAGCTGCAGGCCCTGGCCGCGCTGCCGCAGGTGATCTGGCTGGAGCACGCCAGCCCGGCCGCGATTCTCGACGACGAGATGTCCGACCAGATCAGCGCCCGCAACTACGGCAGCGGCAACGTGCCGGTGACCGGCTACGCGCCCTGGCTCGACCTGATCGGCTATCGCGGCACCGGCGTGACCTGGGCGGTCATCGACTCGGGCGTGGACCTCACGCATCCGGATCTCGCCTCGCGCATCGCCGGCGGCAAGACCTACCCGGGCTGCCCCGCCGGCAACGGTCCCGGCGACGACAACACCAGCGGCGGCCACGGCACGCACGTGGCCGGCATCATCGCCGGCACGGCGGCCACCGGCCTGACCGATGCGCAGGGCTTCCTCTTCGGCCTGGGCATGGCGCCCGGCGTGCGCATCTTCGCGCAGAACCCGATCTGCACCGGCTCGGTGCCCTGGCCGCCGACCGGCGGCTGGCAGGTGCTGTCCAAGGACGCCCTGCTCGGCGGCGCCACCGGCGGCAACGGCAGCTGGACCTCCGGCGAAAGCGGCGGCACCAGCTATACCGCCGCCGCGCGCACCTGGGACCAGATCATCCGCGACGGCAACTTCGACACGCCGGCCGCCGAGCCGTTCGTCATGGTGTTCTCGGCCGGCAACAGCGGCCCCGGCGCCGGCACGCTGACCGCGCCGAAGGCGGCCAAGAACCCGATCGTCACGGCCAGCTCGCGCAACTACCGCGTCGGCGACATCGACGCGATCTCCAGCTTCTCCAGCCGCGGCCCGACCAACGACGGCCGCTTCGGCCCGACCATCGCCACGCCCGGCGAGCAGATCGCCTCGGCCCGTCGCGTCGCCGGCGCTGCGCAATGCGCGACCGCGATCGCCGGCACCAGCAACCAGTACGCCTACTGCTCCGGCACCAGCATGGCCTCGCCGCATGCCGCCGGCGCCGCCGCGCTGCTGACCGAATGGTGGCGCGACACCAACAGCGGCGCGACGCCCAGCCCGGCGATGATCAAGGCCCTGCTGATCAACGGCGCCAAGCCGGTCGGCAGCGCCAGCATCCCGAACACCAGCTTCGGCTGGGGCCGCGTCGACCTGCCCGGCAGCATGGGCCTGGACTACGCCGCCTCGACCTACGTCGACCAGAGCCAGGTGCTGACCTCGGTCGGCCAGTCCTGGCAGGCCATCTACGGCGTGCCCGATACCAGCAAGCCGCTGCGGATCTCGCTGGCCTGGACCGACGCCGCCGCGGCGACCGGCGCCAACCCGGCGCTGGTCAACAACCTCGACCTCGAGGTCGAGACCGGCGGCCAGCTCTACCGCGGCAACGTCATCGCCAACAATGTCTCGACCACCGGCGGTGCGGCCGACACGCGCAACAACACCGAAGGCGTCATCATCGCCAATCCCGGCGGCAGCGTGACCGTGCGCGTGATCGCCACCAATCTGCCCGGCGACGGCGTGCCCGGCGGCTCGGCCACCGACCAGGACTTCGCCCTGGTCTGCCGCAACTGCGCCTACGAGGCCGCCTTCACGCTGACGGCCTCGCCGGCCCAGCAGGCCGTCTGCGCGCCGGCGAACGCGCAGTACGCGATCGACATCGGCTCGATCCTCGGCTACGCCACGCCGGTCGCGCTGTCGGTCAGCGGCCAGCCGGCCGGCACGACCGCCACGTTCTCCCAGCCCAGCGTGACGCCACCGGGCAGCGCGACGCTGACGATCGGCAACACCGGCGCGGCGGCCGCCGGCGGCGCCACGCTGACGATCGCCGCCAGCAACGTCGACCGGACCTCGACCGTCGAACGCGGCCTGCTGATCGCCACGGCGGCGCCCGCCAGCCCGCAGCTGGTCGCGCCGGCCGACCAGGCGGTCGGCCAGACCCTGCTGCCGACGCTGATCTGGCAGGCCAGCCCGCAGGCGGCCGCCTACCGGCTGGAGATCGCCACCGACGCGGCGTTCGGCACGGTGATCCTCGACGAGACCGTCGAGGACACGCAGTACACGCCGGCGGCGGCACTCGCCTCGGCGACGACCTACTACTGGCGGATCACGCCCGACAACGTCTGCGGCACCGGCACGGCATCGGCCGTCTACCGGTTCCGGACGGCGGCGGCGCCGGGACAGTGCGATTTCGACCAGACCACGACGATGCTGTTCGAGGAAGCCTTCACCGCCGGTGCCGGCGGCTTCGTCACGACCGGCGGCAGCGGCGCCTCGAACTGGGCGCTGTCCACGCAACGTCCCAGCCCGCTGTCCGGCGGCAATGCGTTCAAGGCCACCGACGTCGCCACGGTCACCGATCAGCGGCTGACCTCGCCGGTCATCGCGCTGCCGGCCGGCCAGTCGCCGATCACGCTGCGCTACCAGAACTGGCGCGCGCTGGAGCCGGTCGCGGCGACGACGACCTGCTACGACGCCGGCATACTGGAGATCGCGGTCGACGGCGGCGCGTTCACGCAGGTCACCGGGGCACGCCTGATCAACGATCCGTACGTCGCACCGGTCAGCACCAGCTGGGGCAGTCCACTCGCTGGCCTCGACGGCTGGTGCGGCACGCGTGCCTACGCCGATACGCTGATCGATCTCAGCGAATGGGCCGATCGCTCGGTGCAGCTGCGCTGGCGCCTGGGCACCGACCAGTCGGCCGCGGCCGACGCCTGGTACGTCGACGACATCCGCATCGAAGGCTGCAGCAGCCGCGGTGAAGGCATCTTCACCGACGGCTTCGAAGTCCTGCCCTGACCCGCGCGGCCGGCGGCGAGGCTTCGCCGCCGGTTGCCGTCGCCATCGGCAGACGAGCGCGGCCGCCATCGGGCGGCCGCTTTCTCTTTATCGGGCCACGCCGCGGCGGCCCGCCGCTTCGACCGGCCGGCGCCGCGCAGCCTGCCGGTGCGACCCGGCGACGAAACCGCTGCCCCGGCTAGGGCCTTGCCGCGGAACTGCGCTCGTCGAGCGCGGCCAGCGCCAGCACGATGCGGTCGATCTCGCCGCTCGGCCGTGCCGTGGCCGCGTCCCCCGGCGGCTGGTAGTTGTTGAGCAGGATCGCGAACGCCAGCCGTTCGCCGGCGGCGGTGGTCAGGTAGCCGGCCAGGCCGCGAATGCCGTTCATCGCGCCGGTCTTGGCATGGACGCGGCCCTGCGCGGGCGTATCGCGCAGGCGGCCGGCGAGCGAGCCGTCGACGCCCGCCTGCGGCAGCGCCAACCGGAAGGCCGCGCCGTCGGGCGTGTCGCCCCAGCGTTGCAGCAGGGTGGCCAGCGCCGCGGCCGAGGTCAGGTTGCGCCGCGACAGGCCGGCCCCGTCCTCGATCGAAGCCTGCTGCGGTGTGATGCCGAGGCCCGACAAATAACGGCGCAGCGCATCGGCCGCCCGCTGATCGGTGCTGCGGAACGGCAGGGAGTCGGGCTGCAGCGCGCGCACCTTGTCCGCCTCCGCCGCGCCGACCAGCAGGAACAGATTCTGCAGGTACAGGTTCTGCGACACCTTGAGCCCGCGCCGTACCAGGTCGGCCAGCGGCGGCGAGTGCACCTCGGCGATGCGTTGCGGCGCATCGGCGGCCATCGCCACGGTGCGCTCCGGCCAGTAGACGCTGCGCAACCGCCCTTCCAGCGTCACGCCCTGCCGGGCCAGCGCGTCGCGCAGCTGGCCGGCCGCCGTCAGCGCCGGGTCCACCAGCGCCAGGCGGTAGCGCTGCTCGCCCGCATCGGCGGCGATGCTGCCGAACGCCTGCAGCGTGGCCTGTCCCGGTGCGCGGAACAGGCCGACATCGGTGGGCCGCCCGCGGGCGACCGTCAGCAGGCGATTGGCCAGGTCCGGCGCCGAGCCGGGCGGCTCGAAGCGCAGGCCGGCCATCGCCCCGACCTGCGGCGCCGGCCGGATGCGGACCGTCACCAGGTTCTCGTCCACGCTGAGCGCCGCCGCGGGCATGCCGAACCAGCTCTGCAGGTCCGCCGCTTCCCAGCCGGCGCCGAACAGCGGCGCCGCGAAGCGCGTGGCATCGCCGATCAGGTCGCCGTGCACGCGGGTAACGCCGCGCCGGCGCAGCGCGATCGCCAGCCGGTCGGCCCAGGACACGTCCGCATCGGCGCCGAGCGCCGGATCGCCGTAGCCGTAGAGGACCAGGTCGCCGTGCAGTTCACCGTCGCGAGCCGGTGCCGCCGTCGCGAACAGCGTCGTCGGTATCCGGTAGTCGCCGCCGAATGTCGCCAGCGCCAGCGCCGCGGTGTAGAGCTTGGCCGTCGAGGCCGGTACCAGCAGGCGCTCGGCCTGGTGGGCATAGACCGTGCGGCCGCTGTCGATCGACACCGCCTGGACGCCCCAGCTCGCCGCGGCGAAGCGCGGCTCGGCGAGGATCGCATCGATCTGCGCGCGGGTCGCGGCGGCACCGGCCGCCTGGACGGTGCCGCCGGCCGTGCCCAGCAGCAGCGCCGCCAGCCAGCACGCCGGCCGTTTCAATCGCCGGCCTCGCCGCGGGCCGCCTTGCGGGCCGCGCGCAGCGCATGCAGCTTCTCGGCGATCTTCAGCTCCATGCCGCGCGCCACCGGTGCGTAGAACACGCGGCCGGCCAGCGCGTCGGGCAGGCATTGCTGGTCGAGCGCGACACCGCCCTCGACATCGGGGTCGTACTGGTAGCCCTTGCCGTAGCCCAGGCCCTTCATCAGCCGCGTCGGCGCATTGCGCAGGTGCATCGGCACCTCCAGCGTGCCGCTCGCCGCGATCTCGGCCTTGACGGTGTTGAACGCGGCATAGGCGGCATTGCTCTTGGCGGCGATCGCCAGGTACAGCGCCGCTTCCGCCAGCGCCAGGTCGCCTTCCGGCGAACCGAGCCGGTCGTAGGTGTCCCAGGCTTCCAGCGTCATCGTCCAGGCCCGCGGATCGGCCAGCCCGACGTCCTCGATCGCCATTCGCGTCAGCCGCCGCGCCAGGTAGGCCGGGTCGACGCCGCCGTCGAGCATGCGCGTGCACCAGTACAGCGCCGCGTCCGGATCGGACGAGCGCACGGACTTGTGCAGGGCCGATATCTGGTCGTAGAACTGCTCGCCGCCCTTGTCGAAGCGCCGCGTGCGGTCGGCCAGCACCTGGGTCAGCGTGGTCTCGTCGATGCGGCCGTCCTCGGCCAGTTCCGCGGCGATCTCCAGCAGCGTCAGCGCGCGCCTGACGTCGCCGTCGGCCGCCTGCGCGATCAGGCCGAGCGAGGCGTCGTCGACGGACAGGCCGAGCTCGCCGAGCCCGCGCTCCGGATCGGCCAGCGCGCGCGCCAGCGCCCGGCGGATGTCCTCGACCGAGACCGCCTCGAGCACGTGCACGCGGCAGCGCGAGAGCAGCGCGGAGTTCAGCTCGAACGAGGGGTTCTCGGTCGTCGCGCCGACGAACAGGATCACGCCGCGCTCGATGTGCGGCAGGAAGGCGTCCTGCTGGGCCTTGTTGAAGCGGTGGACCTCGTCGACGAACAGCACCGTGCGGCGCCCCTGCTGGTAGCGCACCTCGGCCTCGGCCAGGGCCGCGCGCACCTCCGGCAACCCCGAGAGCACCGCCGAGATCGCGCGGAAATCGGCGTCGGCATAGCGTGCCAGCAGCAACGCGAGCGTGGTCTTGCCGCAGCCGGGGGACCCCACAGGATCATCGAGTGGACCTTGCCGGCCTCGATCGCGCGGCGCAGCGGCTTGCCCGCGGACAGCAGCCGGCTCTGGCCGACGATGTCGTCCAGGGTGCGCGGGCGCATGCGCTCGGCCAGCGGCTTGAGCGTGTCCGATTCGGTGAACAGGGCGGGTGCAGGGGGCGGTCGGCGAGGCATCGCCCGATGATACCCGCCCTGCCCGCGGCATCGGCCGGACCGCGTGATAGGAACCGCGGCGCCGCGTCGTCCTGGAAGGCATGAACGCGCCCCTTCCGACCGCTCCGGCCCGCCTGATGCGCCATGTCCTCACCGCCGCGCTGGCGATCGCCTGGACGGCGGCGCCGGCCGTGCAGGCCAGCGCCGCGGGGACGCCGGTGCTCGGCGTGGTCAAGTTCCAGGACGAGACCGGTGCGCTGCCGTTCCAGGGCGGCATCGGCCGCGTGCTGACCAACATCCTGACCAACGAGCTGGCGGCGCGCCCGGTCTTCACCGTCGTCGAGCGGCGCCGGCTGGCGGCGGTGCTCGAGGAGCAGGACCTCGGCACCTCCGGCCGGGTGCAGCCCGGCGACGGCCCGCGCATCGGCCAGCTGACCGGTGCCGACTACCTGGTCATGGGCACGGTGACCGCATTCCAGCCCGGCGTCGAGACCCGCGCCGTTCGCGGCGGCTTCGCCGGCATCGGCGGCTCGCGGCGATCGGAAACGGCGTACCTGGCGATCGACCTGCGCGTGGTCGACACCGAAAGCGGCGAGATCCGCTATGCGCGCTCGATCGAAGGGCGTACGACCCGGACCGCCACGTCGGTCCAGGTCGGTCTCGGCGGCGCGGGCCTCGGCTACGAAGCGTTCAAGAGCGAGGCCGATGCCCGCGTCGTGCGCGCCGCGGTGATCGAGGTCATCGACTACCTCGAATGCGCGATGGTCCGCCGCGACGGCTGCATGGCCGGGTACGCCGAGAAGGACCGGCGCCGCGTGGACGCGACGCGGCGCGCCATCGACCTCGACCACGACACCCGGAAACGATCGCGATGAACCATCACCGCCCCGCCCGCCTGCTCGTCCTGCTGCTCGCCGCCTCGGCCGGCGTCGACGCCGGGACGGTCATCGAGTACCGCCACGAAGGCGACTGCCCGACCGACTTCGACCGCATGACGATCAGCGGCCTGCGCGCGCGCATCGACATGCACGTGGACGGCACGCCGATGTCGACGATCGCCGACGACGGCGAACAGCTGATGACCCAGGTGCTGCACGAGCTCGGCACGTACATGACGATGGAGTCGGACGACGACGCGATCGATTTCCAGAGCGACGTCATGCGCAGCAGCCACATCCACGCCGGCAACGAGGCCGCCAAGGTGACCGGCATGGACCGTGCGACGTTGACGGCCCGCTTGCGCGCGCAGCAGGTGGCGTCCTGTCCCGAGATGGCCGATCTCGGCTTCGGCGATCCCGACTACGCCGAGGCCGCCGCGCGCTGCGCCGAAACGATGGCGAGCACCGTCCCGAGCGGTGACCGCCGGCAGGCGGTCGCCGCGGCGATGGCCGGTGGCCGGGCCTCGCAAGCGGCCCATCCGGTCGCACCGCAGGACGCCGCGGCGACGCCGTGGCGCAAGACCCGCACCGAACGCGGCGAGGAGGCCACGATCGACGGCCGCCGTTGCCGCGTCGAACGCACCGTCCGCGGCGAGACCGTGCTGCGCGAGGACTGCCTCAGTCCGATCGCGGACCTGGACCTGGAACCGGCGGCGCTGCGCCGGCTCAATCGCATCGCCACGGTCGGCGCGACCGTCGGCCGCGGGCTGGCCGAGCTGCACCCCGAGGCCGCCGACGAGGCCGGCCCGCCGAGCGTGCCACTACGCCGCCGCTGCTACCGCGACGGGCGCCCGACCGGTACGGCGACGCTGTCGTTCCGCAGCGGCGTCGACGTTCCGGAGGCAACGTTCGAGGTGCCGGCCGGCTACCGGCCGATGCAGGTCGGCGCGTCGGACGCGTCCGACGCGCCGTGAGCCGCCGCGGCGGTCAACGTCCGCGATGCAGTTCCTGGAGCTGGCGCTCGTACTCGTCGATCAGGTAGCGCTTGCGCAGGTCGTCCAGCCGCTGCTTGAAGTCCAGCGCCGGCCGGATGTCGCCGTTCTCGATCTCGACACTGAACAAGTCGTCGTTCCTCCGCAGGCACCACGGCAGCGCCGTACCGGTGCCGCGCAAGGCGCAGTAGGTGATCGAAGTCACGCTGGCACCGGTCGGCGGGTTGGCGGCGGCATCGGCGACGCGGACATTGCAGGCGTTGATGCTCTGGTAGTCGATGACGGTCCTGCCGCTGCCGTCGGAATAGCAGACCAGGCCGGCCCAGCCGCTCACGCCGTCATGCGTGGCATGGGCGAGCGGTGCCGCGCAAGCCAGGCCGAGTGCGAGCAGGTGCATGGTGATCTTCATCGGTGTCGTTCTCCGTCGTTGGGCTCCGGGCGGTCGCCCGGCAGCGCGACGACGCTAGCGGCGGGCCGCCGCCGGGCGCGAGGACGAAACCGGGATCAAATGGCGCCCGGCGGGTCTTTTTTCCCGGTTTCGTCCCGGCTCCGGCCTCGACAGCCTGGCGGCAGCGCCGCCAGACTCGGGCATCCCCACCGTGGAGCCGTTCGCGATGAAGCCGCTTGCCCCTATCGCCGCCCTCTGGGCACTGGCCGCCGCCGCGCTGCCGGCCGCCGCGCACGAGGAGCCCTACTCGACCACCTGGTGCAGCGGCGGCCAGGTCACGGAGCTGGGAACCTTCCAGATCCCCGGGCAGGTCCTGTCGAACTTCCGCCAGAGCCCCGCCTGCGCCTATGAGATCCACAACAGGGATTGCGGCGTGTTCGACGACGACTACCACGCCGCCCGCAGCTACTCGGCTGCCTACTGTGTGCTGCTGGCCTCGAACCTGCAGCAGGATACCGGCGCCGTGTCGATCATCCCGGTCGTCACCGGACCGGCCTCGTTCCTCGACGACGACCACCACCACAGCTACCAGGCATCCAGCGGGCTGAGTGGGGTGTGCCTGGTCTGCCGGCGGCCGCTGGGCCTGCCGACCTTGCCGACGCAGCCGAACAACCCGGTCCGATAGCCGCCGCGGGGGAGTATCAGCGGGCCAGCGCCTTGACGGCGTCGATGAGCCCGCGCAGCCGTTCGCGCTGCCCGGTGTCCAGCGGGCACTCGGCCAGCACGAAATAGGCCGTGCGCAGCACCTCGCGCCAGCGCGGCCGCTCCGGCATGCGCTCCATGCCGAGGTAGCGCTCCATCGTGCGGACCCGCAGGCGACCGTCGTCGATCGTGATCCGCCAGACGCCGCTGGCTTCGGCCAGGTCCAGGCGCGACTTGCGCGTACTCGATTCCCAGGCGTCCACCGCCGCCCGCATCAGGGCGACCAGGGCCCGGCGAAACGCCTCCGGTGCCGCGCCGGCGGGCGGCGGCGTGGCCGGCGCGAGCGTCGACTCGTCACGCGCATGGGCGTCGCGCAGGTCCTCCAGCAGGTGGCGGGTCTGCGCGTCGGGACCGGCGGCCGCGGAAAGGCCCAGCACGATCAGTTCCTCCTCCAGCGCCAGCGGCATCAGCCACATGCCGGCACCGGCAGCGTCGATCGCCACCGGTGCCCCGGGGGCGTCGTCCAGGCCCCGCAGCCAGTCGCCGATCCGCTGCGCCTGACCGGGCTCGATCCAATCGGCCAGTTGCTCCGGGCTGCCCGACGGTTCCGCGTCGGGACGGCCGAGCAGCGCGCGCGCGGCCCGGTTGGCCAGATAGACCTGCCCGGCGGCATCGACCAACAGCAGCGGCTCGCCGGCCCGGTCCAGCGCCAGCCGCAGCCGATGGCGGTCCGCGCGTAGGCGCGCGGCCGCCGCGCGGAACCGATCCAGCTCCTGCTCCAGCTGCACGCGGCTGCGCTCGGCCTGCAGCCGCAGCTGCCACACGCGGCGGCGATGCAGGGCCAGCAGGGCCAGCAGGATCGCCGCCGCCGCGGCCAGCAGTCCGTCGCGTGTGCGCCGCGCGTCCTTCAGCGCGCCCTGCTGGCGGCTGCTCTCCAGTTCCAGTTGCGCCAGCTCGCGCTCGCGCTCGGCGAGGCCGTAGCGGATGCGCAGGCGGTCCACCACCTCGCTGCGCTGGCGCTCGTCGAGCGCCTGCTGCGCCTCGAAGGCCCGGCGCTGCAAGGCCAGTGCCGGGCGCCAGTCGCCGAGCGCCTCCGCCCAGGCGGCCAGGCGTGCCAGCGCCTGCTGGCGTTCGGCCAACGCGTCGGACGGATCGTCGCGATCGAGCCGCGCCGAGAGGCGCCCGAAGGCCTCGCGCGGGCGGCCGGCCAAGGCGAGACGCTCGGCATCCAGGCGCACGTAGGCCAGCGGCTCGTTGCCGCCGAGCGCTTCGACCAGGGGGCCGGCCGCGGCCAGCCCCGCGGTCAGCGCCGCCGCGTCACCGGCACTCGACGCCAGGTCCGCCTGGCGCAGCACGACGCGCAACCGGTCCGGCGCCGCCTGGGCCTCGTCGAAGATCGCCGCGGCGGCCGCATAGGCCGTGGCGGCCGCCGCCGTGTCGCCGCGCGCCGCCGCCACCAGGCCGAGCGACTCGTGCGCATGCGCCGCCTTGAGCGGCACGCCGCCCTCGGTGTGCAGCTGGATCGCCTTGCGCAGGTAGGCCTCGGCCTGGTCGAGGTCGCCCGCCTCCCGGTAGACGTCGGCGATGTTCTGCAGGGCCGGGCCGACCTCCTGCTCCTGCCCGGCACGCGAGCGCAGCTCCAGGCTGGCGATGAAACTGGACAGCGCCGCCGGATAGTCGCCGAGCTTGCGCTGGACGATGCCGAGGTCGTTGAACGCGATCGCGCGCTCGCGATCGCCCAGCGGCCCGGCCAGGACGCGCGCACGCTCGAAGGCATGCAAGGCATCGGCGGGCCGGTCGCGGCGGAAGGCCAGCATGCCCGTGCGCCGCGCCAGCCGGAAGCGATCCTCCGCCGTGCCGTGCTCGCGCAGGGACCGTTCGATCTGCGCCAGCCAGCGCTCGGCCGCCTCGAACTCGCCCAGCGCCTGGGCCGCTTCGCTGGCATGGAACATCGCCTCGACCGCCTCGCTGGTGCGCCCCTGCGCCAATGCCCGATCCGCCGCGGCCGCGCAGACCGTGGCCGCACGGGCCGGCGACGGATGGCGCAGGGCGCGGCATTCGGACAACGGCTGCTCGTCGGCGCCGGGCGGATCCTGTCCCTGCGCGGCGCCCAGTTGCAGCGCACCGGCCAGCAGGATCAGCCACGCCAGGCCGGCAGCGGCACCGGCGGATGCGCGGCGGCTCATGGATCGATGCGTCGCCGGTTTCCCGACAGCGTTGTCGTCGGCACCCCTTTCCCCCTCGATCCGGACTCGCCGGCGCGATCCCAATCCCGGCCGCCGTCCGCGGCGGCCCTCAATCCCCGATCGGAATCACCTGCGGCCCCGGGCCGGTGTCGCCGATCACATCCACGCCCTTGGGCGGCGTGAACCGGAAGGTATCGGCCGGCAGGGCCGGATTGCGCTTCCAATCGGTGAAGCGCATCTCGGTCTCGTTGCCGAGCTGGTCCTTGAAGCGCATCCGCGCCAGGCCGCCGGCATCGAAGCCCAGCTCGGCGTACTCGAACTCCGGCTCCTCGGCGCGCGAGGTCAGGCGCAGCCAGATCAGGCCGTCGCGCTCGCCGGCTTCGCTGGCGACGAAATCGCGGTCGATCAGCGAGAGATCGGTCAGGACCGTCAGGGGGCTCTGCGCTTCCTCGGTGCTCTGGCTGCGCACGCTGACCTGCTCCAGGTCCGGATCGTAGATCCACACGCGCGTGCCGTCGGCGACGATCAGTTGCTCGAACGGTTCGGTCGTCTGCCAGCGGAACTGGCGCGGCGCCTGCAGCGCCAGCCGGCCGCGCGACGCGTCACCGCCGCCGGACTGGGCGGTGCGGACGGTCTGGCTGAAATCGGCGCTGACCGATTTGAGGTCCCTGGAGAACGCCTCCATCCGCGCACGGGCGGATTCGGCGGCCGCGGCGAGCGGCGACAGGACGGCGAGCAACAGGGTCAGGCAGGTCGCGATCGGGCGCACGCGGAACACTCTCTTGGGCTGAAGGACGCCGCGCAGTAGACGCCAGCGCGGATGAAGCGCGTTCGAACCGGACCTCGCGCGCGCATGCGGGTCAGTCCTTCGGCGGCGGCGGTGCCAGGACCGTGCGGTTGCCGTTGTGCTCGGGCGTGCTCACCACGCCGTCGCGCTCCATCTGCTCGATCAGCCGCGCGGCGCGGTTGTAGCCGATCCGCAGGTGGCGCTGCACGCCGGAGATCGATGCGCGGCGCGTCTCGGTGACGATGCGCACCGCGCGATCGTACAGCTGCGCGTCCTCGCCGCCCTCGCTTTCCTCCGCATCCAGCGGCAGGCCGATGTCGCTGATGACCTTGCCGTCGGCGAGCGTCTGCACTTCCTCGAGCACGCCATCGATGTAGTCCGGCTCGCCCTGCTGGCGCAGCCATTCGACCACCCGATGGACTTCGTGGTCGTCGACGAAGGCGCCGTGCACGCGCTCCGGGCTGGCGGTGCCCGGCGGCAGGAACAGCATGTCGCCGTGGCCGAGCAGGGTTTCGGCGCCGCTCTGGTCGAGGATCGTGCGCGAGTCGATCTTCGAGGACACCTGGAACGCGATGCGCGTGGGGATGTTGGCCTTGATCAGGCCGGTGATGACGTCCACCGACGGCCGCTGCGTGGCCAGGATCAGGTGCACGCCGGCGGCGCGCGCCTTCTGCGCCAGCCGGGCGATCAGCTCCTCGACCTTCTTGCCGACGATCATCATCATGTCGGCGAACTCGTCGATGATGACGACGATGTACGGCAGCGGCTGCAGCGGCTCGGCGACGCGCTGCGGCTGCGAGGCGTCCGGCCGGAACAGCGGGTCGAGCAGCGGCTGGCCCTTGGCCTCCTCCTCCTTGACCTTCTTGTTGAAGCCGGCGAGGTTGCGCACGCCGACCGCGGCCATCAGCTTGTAGCGCCGCTCCATCTCGGCCACGCACCAGCGCAGCGCGTTGGCCGCTTCCTTCATGTCGGTGACGACCGGCGCCAGCAGGTGCGGGATGCGCTCGTAGACCGAGAGCTCGAGCATCTTCGGGTCGATCATGATCATGCGCACGTCGGCGGCGGTGGCCTTGTACAGCAGGCTCAGCACCATCGCGTTGAGCGCCACCGACTTGCCCGAGCCGGTCGTGCCCGCGACCAGCAGGTGCGGCATCTTGGCGATGTCGGCCACGTGCGGCCGGCCGGCGATGTCCTTGCCCAGCGCCAGCGCCAGCGGCGACTTCATCGCGTCGTAGCGGTCCGAGCGCAGGATCTCGGACAGGTACACGATCTCGCGGTTGACGTTGGGGATCTCCAGGCCGATCACCGACTTGCCGGGAATCACGTCGACCACGCGCACGCTGACCACCGACAGGCCGCGGGCGATGTCCTTGTCGAGGCTGGAGATCTGGCTGCCCTTGATGCCCGGCGCCGGCTGCAGCTCGAAGCGCGTGACGACCGGCCCCGGGAACACGCCGACCACCTGCACCTCGATGCGGAAGTCGCGCAGCTTCAGCTCCACCTGGCGCGACAGCACCTCCAGCGTCTCGGGCGAATAGCCCTTGACCTGCTGCTTGGGCTCGTCCAGCAGGGACAGCGGCGGCAGCTCGCCCTCGGCGGCGGCGCCGGCGAACAGCGGGATCTGGTTCTCGCGCTGGGCACGCTCGCTCTTCTCGATCGGCGCCAGCACCGGCTCGATCTTGATCGGCTCGCGCTTGGCCTGGCGCACCGTCTCGACCTTGCGCGTCTCGGCGCGCTCGACCCGCGCCTCGCGCGCGGCGCTCCAGTCGTCGGCCTTGCGCAGGGTGCCGCCGAGCCAGCCGGCGGCATTGACCAGGTTGCGGCCGATCAGGTCCATCAGGGCGAACCACGACAGCCCGGTCGCCAGCGTCACCGCGATGAGGAACAGCGCCAGCAGGAACAGGTCCGCCCCGAGGACGCCGAAGGCATGCATCAGGCCGTCGCCGACCACCTGGCCGAGGATGCCGCCGGGGCCGGCCGGCAGGATCGTGGGGCCGCCGACGTTGAGATGGGTCAGGCCCGAACCGGCGACCAACACCGCCACGCAGCCGACCAGGCGCAGCATCGGCCCGAACGCCGTCCGCTGGCTGGCCGGGCCACCGCGCAGCACCGCCGCGCCGATCGCCAGCAACAGCAGCGGGAAGGCGTAGGCCAGGCGCCCGCAGAAATAGAACAGCAGGTCCGCGAACCACGCCCCGACCGCACCGCCGAAATTGCCGATGCGGTCGGGCTGGCCGGCATGCGACCAGCCCGGGTCCTGCGGGCTGTAGGTCAGCAGGCAGGCGAACAGGTAGATCGCCAGCGGCAGGAGCAGCAGGAAGCCGGCCTCGCGCACCAGGCGTTGCAGCCAGGCATTGGAGACAGGTCGGGGTTTACTGCCGGATTCGCGCGCCACCGAAACAATTTACCTGAGATTTTCCAGACAATCTATTGTTTTGTCAGGACTTCAAAGCCGGGTGAACGATCTCGCCCGCCGCGATGTTGATACCGGCCTTGAGCGCCGCCGACTCGCGCCACGCCGGCCCCTTCGCCAGCCGCTGCACGTACGGCAGGATCGCCGCCGAGATCGCCTGCGAGGAGGTCTGCGGCACCGCGCCGGGCATGTTGGTCACGGCGAAGTGCGTGACGCCGTCGACGACGTAGGTCGGCTCGGCCCAGGTGGTCGGCCGCGAGGTCTCGAAGCAGCCGCCCTGGTCGATCGAGATGTCGGCCAGCACGCTGCCCGGCTCCATCGACTTGACCATTTCGGCGGTGACCACGCGCGGCGCCTTGGCGCTCGGGATCAGCACCGCGCCGATCACCAGGTCCGCGTTGCGCACTTCGCGGGCGACGTATTCCTCGTACGGGTACAGCGCCGTGACGTTGCTGCCCAGCGCCATCATCTGCGCGAGCCGCTCGGGCTTCATGTCGAACACGACGACGTTGGCCCCGCCCGCGGCGGCCAGCGCCGCCGAGTTGCTGCCGGCCGCGCCCGCGCCCAGCACGACGACCTTGCCGCGCTCGGTCGACGGCAGGCCGCCGAGCAGCTTGCCCTTGCCGCCCGCCGGCTGGTGCAGCAGGTGCGTGCCGATCTGCACGGCGATGCGGCCGGCGATGACCGACATCGGTGCCAGCAGCGGCAGCGAGCCGTCCGCTTCCTGCACCGACTCGAACGCGACGCCGGTCAGGCCGATCTCGAGCAGGCGCGCGGTCAGCGCCGGCTCGGCCGCCAGGTGCAGGTAGCAGAACAGGAGGTGGTCCTTGCGCAGGCGCGCCAGGTCGCCGGCGATCGGCTCCTTGACCTTGACGATCAGCTCGCCCGCCGCATAGAGCGCGTCGGCATCGGCGACCACGTTGACGCCCACTCTCGCGAAGTCCTCGTCGGAGAAGCCGCTCTTGCGACCGGCACCGGACTCGATGAACACCTCGTGGCCATGCTTGACCAGATCGGCACAGGCCGCCGGCACCAGGGCAACACGGCCTTCGAGGGTCTTGGTTTCGGCAGGAATACCGATGCGCATCGTGATCTCCGCAAAAAGGATGATGTGAGTAGCCATTCTGAGCGGTGCGCCATCGCGACGCATCCCGCATTGCAACCTTGATTCGCCAGCCCCTTCGCCCCATCCTCCCGACTCCCCGCGATCGCCTGCGCGGCCGTCCGACGGACACCGCGAAGACGCAACGACGGGGGAGCATCCGGAGCCGGTCGCCGAGGTCGACGAACCTCGCGCCCGGCGTGGCAGAGAACCCAAGCGAACAGGGCCGGAAAAATCGGCCGGGATTATACATGACGACTCCGAAGCACACCCGCCTGCTGATCCTCGGATCCGGCCCGGCCGGCTACACGGCCGCGGTCTACGCGGCCCGCGCGAACCTCAAGCCGACCCTGATCACCGGTATCGCCCAGGGCGGCCAGCTGATGACGACGACCGACGTCGACAACTGGCCCGGCGACGTCGAGGGCCTGCAGGGACCGGCCCTGATGAAGCGCATGGCCGAGCACGCCGAGCGCTTCGAGACGCAGATGGTGTTCGACCACATCCACAGCGTGGACCTCAAGCAGCGCCCGTTCCGCCTGAAGGGCGATGCCGGCGAGTACACCTGCGACGCGCTGATCATCGCGACCGGCGCGACCGCGATGTACCTGGGCCTCGCCTCGGAGGAGAAGTACAAGGGCCAGGGCGTCTCCGCCTGCGCCACCTGCGACGGCTTCTTCTTCCGCGACCAGGAGGTCGCCGTGATCGGCGGCGGCAACACCGCCGTCGAGGAGGCGCTGTACCTGGCCAACATCGCGCGCAAGGTGACGCTGGTGCACCGCCGCGACAAGCTGCGCGCCGAGAAGATCATGCAGGACAAGCTGTTCGAGAAGGAGCGCGCCGGCAAGATCGAGGTCGTCTGGAACCATACCGTCGCCGAAGTGCTGGGCGACGCGACCGGCGTCAACGGCGTGCGGCTCAAGAGCACGCAGGACGGCACGACGCGCGACATCCCGGTCACCGGCATGTTCGTCGCGATCGGCCATACGCCCAACACCGGCATCTTCGAGGGCCAGCTGGACATGCGCAACGGCTACATCACGATCCGCACCGGCCTGGACGGCGGCGCCACGGCCACCAGCGTGCCGGGCGTGTTCGCGGCCGGCGACGTGGCCGACCAGGTCTATCGGCAGGCGGTGACCTCGGCCGGCTTCGGCTGCATGGCCGCGCTCGACGCCGAGCGCTACCTCGACTCGATCGGGCTGGCCGGCTGAGGGCACCGGGACCGCGCACCGGCCCGCCGATGCTGCAAGCGCGGTTCCATCCGCGCCTCGACGCGATCGAGGCCCACGCCTGGGACGCGCTGCGGCCCGACGACAACCCGTTCGTCGGCCACGCGTTCCTGGCCGGCCTCGAACGCCACGGCTGCCTGTCGCCCGAGTACGGCTGGCAGCCGCACCACCTGGGCCTCTACGCCGGCGACACGCTGGTCGCGGCCGCCCCGCTGTACCTCAAGGGCAACTCGCACGGCGAGTTCGTGTTCGACTGGAACTGGGCCGCCGCCTACGAGCGCCACGGCCTGCCCTACTACCCCAAGCTGCTGGTCGGCGTGCCGTATTCGCCGGTGACCGGCCCGCGGCTGCTGGCCGGTACCGGCGGGGACGCACCGGCCCTGCGCCGCGTGCTGGCCGGCCTGATCGAGCAGGAAGCCGGCCGGCTCGGCCTGTCCTCGGCACACGCCAACTTCGCGACGGCACCGGACGCGCAGGCCCTCGGCGAGGCCGGCTGGCTGGCACGGATGGACTGGCAGTTCCACTGGGAGAACCGCGGCTGGCAGGACTTCGACGCGTTCCTCGCCGCGCTCACCGCCAAGAAGCGCAAGAACATCCGCCACGAGCGCGCGCAGGTCGCGCGCGCCGGCATCGCCTGCAGCCTGGTGCCCGGCGGCGCGCTCGACGCGGCCACCTGGCGCGAGGTGCACCGGCTCTACCGGCAGACCTTCGACGCCCACGGCAACTTCCCGGCCCTGACGCCCGCCTTCTTCCGCTACCTCGGCAGCGCCCTGCCGGCGCAGACCCTGGTGGCGCTGTGCCGGCGCGGCGACACGCTGGTCGCGATGGCGTTGTTCCTGCGCTCGTCCGATACGCTCTACGGCCGCTACTGGGGCGCCGACGCCGAGGTGCCGGGCCTGCATTTCGAGGCGTGCTACTACCAGGGCATCGCCTACTGCCTGCGCGAGGGCCTGGCCCGCTTCGAGCCCGGCGCACAGGGTGAGCACAAGGTCGCACGCGGCTTCCTGCCGGTGGCGACGCATTCGTTCCACCACATCGCCGATGCGCGCTTCCGCGACGCGATCGGCGCCGCGCTGACGCGCGAGACGGCGCTGCTGCACGCCTATCGCGACGAGGTGCTGGCGCACAGCCCGTACGCGGCCACGCCATGATCCGCATACCGATCCTCTCGCCGCACCGGCGCGAGCCGTTCCCGCCGGCGCAGACCGCCCTGCGCGACCCGGATGGCCTGCTCGCCGCCGGTGGCGATCTGTCGCCCGAGCGCCTGCTCGATGCCTACGCACACGGGATCTTCCCGTGGTTCTCCGACGGCGAACCGATCCTGTGGTGGTCGCCCGATCCGCGCATGGTCTTCGCCACCGGCGCGATGCACGTGCCGCAGCGGCTGCGGCGCTGGCTGCGCGGCTGCCACTGGACGATCAGCGCCGACACCGCCTTCGCCGAGGTCATGCAGGCCTGCGCCGCACCGCGCGAGGGCCAGCCGGGCACCTGGATCGGCCCGGCGATGCTCGACGCCTACGTCGCGCTGCACGAACGCGGCCACGCCCATTCGGTCGAGGTCCGCGACGGCAACACCCTGGTCGGCGGCATCTACGGCGTCGCCGTCGGCCGCATGTTCTTCGGGGAATCGATGTTCAGCCGCGCCAGTGGCGGCTCCAAGGTCGCCCTGCTCGCCCTGGCCAGGGCGCTGGACGGCTGGTCCTGGCCGCTGCTCGATGCGCAGGTCCGTTCCGCCCACCTGGTCACGCTCGGGGCCCGCGCGCTGCCGCGGACGCAGTTCCTGGCCCAGGTGCGCCGGCTGGCCGGGGAGACCGGGCGGATCGGCGCCTGGACCGCGGCGTTCCCGCCGCTGGCGCCGCCGCAGCTGGCCGGCCGGTAAGGCCGCGAACGGCGCCGATCCGAACGAAAACGTTTCGTTCACGGCGCGTTCGTGGCAGAATCCCGCGCCTTTCCGCCTGCCGACCAAGGCTGCCTGCCCCCGAATGTCCAAAGACGACGTCATCGAAATGGAAGGCACGGTTCTCGAAACCCTGCCCAACACCATGTTCCGCGTGAAGCTCGAGAACGGCCACGTGGTCACCGCCCATATCTCCGGGCGCATGCGCAAGAACTACATCCGCATCCTGACCGGCGACAAGGTCAAGTGCGAGATGACCCCTACGACCTGACCAAGGGTCGCATCACCTACCGCATGAAGTAGTCGCGGCGACGGCGGATCGCCGTACCGGCCCGACGTTCCCGCGGCGCCCGCCCGGGACCCACGCGCTCTCTCCCTGCTCGACCCGACGACACGCCTCGTCGCCGTTCCCGTGCGCGGGATCCGGCCGTGCCGTCATGGCGCCGTTGCGCCCGGCGAGCGGTCAGGCCGCCGCGCCGGCCAGGAACCGGCTCGGCGCCGCGCCCAGCGTGCGGCGGAACATCGTCGCGAACGCCGAAGCGCTCTCGTAGCCGAGGTCGAAGGCGATCGTCGTGATCGGCACGCCGGCCGCCAGCCGCGGCAGCGCCGCCAGCAGGCAGGCCTGGCGGCACCAGGCCGCAAAGCCGAACCCGGTCTCGGCGCGGAAGCGGCGCGTGAACGAGCGCCGGCTCATGGCCAGTTCCTCGCACCAGTCGTCGATCGTCTGGTGCGGCGAGGGTTGTTCCAGGTAGCGGCGGCAGCGCGCGGCCAGGCGCGGGTCGCCCGGGAACGGCACCTTCAGCGGCAGCTCCGGGGCGCGGCCGATCTCCAGCAGCAGCAGCGAGAAGATCAGGTCCTCGCGCGAGCCGCTCGGATAGGCCGGCGGCAGCTCGACCGCCTCGCGCAGCAGGCCGCCTGCCAGCCTCGAAACACCCACGACCCGGCAGGCCACCGGCAACCCCGTGGCCGCATCGGGCGCGACATACAGGCTCAGCAGGTCCACCGGCGCCAGCATCGTCACCTCGTGCGCGACGCCGGCCGGAATCCAGACCGCGCGTTCCGGCGGCACCACCCAGTTGCCGAGGTCGGTATCGACCAGGGCGACGCCGTCGGCGGCATACAGGAACTGCGCGCGCCAATGCCGGTGGCGGGGCACGTGGTGGCCCGCCGGATAACAGCTGCCGACGGCGACGAACGGCCCCGGCGTAGCTTCGACCTCGTGCGGCTGGACGTTCTTCACGATGGCCCGATCGAAAGGATGATTGGCCTGGGCAATGATGCGTGGACCGCCCCCCGGGAGTCTACTGCCGCCTGGCCCTCGTCAGGCCCGTGCACTCCGCCAGCACCTCCCTCCCTACTGGCGGATGCGGGTGGGACGGCTCCCCGGCATCGCCGATGGAGCCGTCCTTCCCGGTTTGGCGCCCCTTCCCGCACCCGATCCGATGTCCACCTCCGCCAACGATCTTCCGCTGCCCGCACCGGCCGCACCGGCGCCGGCCGCCACCGCCTTCCCGATCCTGGCCAGCCTCAGCGTCTGCCACCTGCTGAACGACCTGATCCAGTCGCTGCTGCCGGCGCTGTATCCGTTGCTCAAGGCATCCTTCGCGCTCGATTTCGGCCAGATCGGCCTGATCACGCTGACGTTCCAGTTCACCGCCTCGCTGCTGCAGCCGGTGATCGGCCTCTACACCGACCGCCACCCGAAACCCTATTCGCTGGCCATCGGCATGGGCTCGACGCTGATCGGGCTGCTGCTGCTCTCGCAGGCGGCCAGCTTCACCGCGCTGCTGGTCGCCGCCGCGCTGATCGGCACCGGCTCCTCGGTCTTCCATCCCGAATCCTCGCGCATCGCACGCATGGCCTCCGGCGGCCGCCACGGCCTGGCGCAGTCGCTGTTCCAGGTCGGCGGCAACGTCGGTTCGGCGATCGGCCCGCTGCTGGCGGCCTGGATCGTCATGCCGCGCGGCCAGGGCAGCGTCGCCTGGTTCGCGCTGGCGGCACTGGTCGCGATCGTGCTGCTCGGCCGGATCGGCGGCTGGTACCGCGCGCACCTGTCCCGCGTGCCGCAGCGCGGCCAGCGTGGCGGCGAGCCCGTGCTCCCCCGGCGGACCGTGGCCGCCGCCCTGGCCGTGCTGGGCCTGCTGATCTTCTCCAAGTACTTCTACCTGGCCAGCCTGACCAGCTACTACACGTTCTACCTGATGGAAACCTTCGGCGTGGATGCGCAGCGCGCGCAGTTGCACCTGTTCGCGTTCCTCGGCGCGGTGGCGGTCGGCACCATCGCCGGCGGACCGATCGGCGACCGCATCGGCCGCCGCTACGTGATCTGGGGCTCGATCCTCGGCGTGCTGCCGTTCACGCTGCTGCTGCCGCACGCGAACCTGTTCTGGACCACCGTGCTGACGATCGTGATCGGCCTGATCCTGGCCTCGGCGTTCGCGGCGATCCTGGTCTATGCGCAGGACCTGGTCCCGGGCCGGACCGGCACGATCGCCGGCCTGTTCTTCGGCTTCGCGTTCGGCATGGGCGGCATCGGTGCGGCGGTCCTCGGCCAGCTCGCCGACCACATCGGCATCCAGGCCGTCTACCGCCTCTGCGCCTGGCTGCCGGCCATCGGCCTGCTCGCCTGGTTCCTGCCGGCGATGCGGCCGGGCGCGACACGCCCGGCACGCGCCGGCTGACCGCCGCGGCCTCAGGCCGGCGGCCGCGACACCACCAGCACACCGGCCAGCACCAGCACCGTCCCGGCCACCTGCCAGGGACCCATCGCCTCGCCCAGCACCAGCACGCTCAGCACGATCGTCGAGACCGGCCCGAGCATGCCGATCTGCGCGGCCAGCCCGGGACCGATCCGCTCGATCGCCATCATCACCGCCAGCACCGGGAACACCGTGCACAGCGTGCCGTTGAGCAGCGACAGCCACCACACCGGCGGCACGATGCCGGCGAACGCAGCCGGCCCGGCCAGGATGAAGGCCTGCGCGAGGCACAGCACGCAGGCCACCGTGCTGGCATAGGCGGTCAGCCGCAACGCACCGATGCGCGCGACCAGTTGCCCGCTGCCGACCAGGTAGATCGCATAGCTCAGCGCACTGGCGAACACCAGCGCGCCGCCGAGCGCCACGTCGGTGCCGCCGAGCGAAAGGTCGTGCCCGAAGGCCAGCGCCACGCCGGCATAGCTGATCGCCAGCGCCGCCAGTTGGCGGGTGCCGACCCGCCGCCGGTAGGCCAGGTAGCCGATCAGCAGGACCAGCGTCGGCGTCAGGTACAGGATCAGCCGTTCCAGCGTCGCCGTGATGTAGGACAGGCCGGCGAAATCCAGGAAGCTGGCGAGGTAGTACCCGAAGAAACCGAGCGCGGCGATGCGCAGCGCGTCGCCGCGGCCGATCGGCGGCCCGCCGCGCCGTTGCGCCCACAGCCCCATCACCACGAAGAACGGCAGCGCCACCAGCATCCGCAGTGCCAGCAGCGTGACCGCATCGACACCGTGCCGGTAGCCGAGCTTGACGATGATCGCCTTGCCGGAGAACGCCACCGCGCCGACCGCCGCCAGCACCACGCCGCCGAGCAGGCGCTCCGTCGCCGGCGGTGTCATTCAGTAGGGTTCCAGTGCCGCTTCCAGCAGGCGGCGGATCAGCGCCTGCGTCGGCCCGGCACGTTCCTCGACGTACGCGAACGTCGCCTCGTCCATGTAGCGCCGCTGGGCAAGCTCGAGCTGGACCGCATCGATGCCCTGCCCGGGCCGGCCGTAGTGGCGCGTGATGTAGCCGCCCTTGAAGCGGCCGTTGACGACGAAGCTGTACGCGTCCTGCCCCTCCAGCACGCCGGTCAGGCGCTGCTGCAGGCCGGTCGAGCAGCTGGCGCCATCGGCCGTGCCGAGATTGAAGTCCGGCAGTTGCCCCTCGAACAGGAACGGCACCGCGGCACGGATCGAATGCCCCTCCCACAGCACGGCGCGGCCGTGGGTGGCGTGCAGGCGGTCCAGTTCCCCGGCCAGCGCCGCGTGGTACGGGCGCCAGTAGGTATCCACGCGCGCGGCGACCTCGTCGGCCGACGGCGCCTGCCCCGGCAGGTACACCGGCTCGCCGCTGAACTGCACCAGCGGGCACAGGCCGGTGGTGTTCCGGCCCGGATACAGCGAGGTGTCGTCCGGCGGCCGGTTGAGGTCGACCACGTAGCGCGAGTGCCGCGGCGCCAGGATCGAGGCGCCCAGCGCGCGCGCGAACGCATACAGCTGCGAGACGTGCCAGTCGGTGTCGGGCACCTGCCGTGCCGAGGGTGTCAGCCGCGCCGCGATCGCGTCGGGCACCGCCGTACCGTCGTGCGGCAGGCTGACCAGGAGCGGCGCGCTGCCGCGATGCAGGGTGAAGATCGTCATTGCGTCACATCCATCGTCGCCGGCATGGCGAGGGCATGCTAGAGCGTATCGGCACCGTCGGGGCCACGCAGCGGGCACGGACGCAGCACCGCACCGGCGTCCTCTCGCTCAGCGCCCGCCGCCGGGAGGCCGCGGCGCCGGCGGGCGCCGCGGGTGGAACACCAGCGGCTGCGGTCCGGCCGGCGCCGGCCCGCAACTGCCACAGCTGCCGCAGCCGTCGCCGCAGGACCCGCCCGATGCCGCCAACGGACGCAGCACGCGGCCGCAGCGGCGCAGCCACGCCGGCCGGCCGGGCCGGTCGATGCGGTCGGCGATGCCCGCCTGCCAGCGCCGCGCCGTGCGCGGCGCCAGGCGGCGCAGCGCCGCGATCGCGGCCCAGCCGACGATCAGCACGACGAGGGCGAGTTCGAGCGCGGCGCTCATGCCAGCCACCGGCCGATCTGGTAGGTCGCCAGCGACGCCGCGTAGGCCAGGGCGAACAGGTAGCCGGCCATGATCCAGACCTGCCGCCAGCTGTTCGTCTCGCGGCGCACGGTGGCCAGCGTCGACAGGCACATCGGCGCGAACACGTACCAGGCCAGCAGCGACAGCGCGGTCGGCAGCGACCACTGCGTCGCGACGATCGCCGCGAGGCCTTCTTCGTGGCCGGACAGCGCATACACCGTCGCCAGCGACGAGACCGCGACCTCGCGCGCGGCCAGCCCGGGCACCAGGGCGATGCAGATCTGCCAGTTGAACCCGAGCGGCGCGAACACGATCTCCAGCAGGCCACCGATGCGGCCGGCCAGGCTGTACTGGATCGCCGGTCCGCTGGCGCCGTCCGGCGGTGCCGGGAAGCTGGACAGGAACCAGAGGATCACCGTCAGCGCGAGGATGATGCCGCCGACGCGCTTGAGGAAGATCATCGCGCGCTCCCACAGGCCGATCGCCACGTCGCGCACATGCGGCCAACGGTACGCGGGCAGCTCCATCAGCAGCGCGTGCTCGCCCTGGTCGCGGCGCAAGCGCTTGACGACCCAGGCCACGGCCATCGCGCTGAGGATGCCCGCCGCGTACAGCGCGAACAGCACGATGCCCTGCAGGTTGAACACGCCGGCCACGCTGCGCTGCGGGATGAAGGCAGCGATCAGCAGCGTGTAGACCGGCAGGCGCGCCGAGCAGGTCATCAGCGGCGCGATCAGGATCGTCGTCAGGCGGTCGCGCGGATCGGCGATGCTGCGCGTGGCCATGATGCCGGGGATCGCACAGGCGAAGCTCGACAGCAGCGGGATGAACGAGCGTCCGGTCAGGCCCACCCGCCGCATCAGCCGGTCGAGCAGGAACGCCGCGCGCGGCAGGTAGCCCGACTCCTCCAGCACCAGGATGAACAGGAACAGGATCAGGATCTGCGGCAGGAACACGACCACCCCGCCGACGCCGGCGACGATGCCGTCGACCAGCAGGCTGCGCAGCAGGCCGTCGGGCAGCAGCGCCGCCAGGCCCGCGCCGAGCGCGCCGAAGCCGGCCTCGATGCCGTCCATCAGCGGCTCGGCCCAGGCGAACACGGCCTGGAAGATCAGGAACATCACCGCGGCGAGGATCAGCGGGCCGGCCAGCGGATGCAGCACCACCCGGTCGATCGCCTGATCGGTCGCCGCGGTATCGCGCGGGCTGCCGACGGCGACCGCCAGGATGCGCCGCACCTCGGCGTGCACGTCCCCGACCGGCGCTGCCGACGGGGCCGCGACCGCCGCCGTGTCGATCCACTCGACCAGTGCCTGCGCGCCGTGCCGGCGGACCGCGACAGTGGCGACCACCGGGATGCCCAGCTCACGCGCCAGCGCCGCGGCATCGACGACGATGCCGCGCCGTTGTGCGGCGTCGACCATGTTGAGCGCGAGCACCAGCGGCCGCCCCAGCGCCTTGAGCTCCAGTACGAAGCGCAGGTGCAGGCGCAGGTTGGTCGCGTCGACGACGCACACGATCAGGTCCGGCACCGCCTCGCCCGGATGCCGGCCCAGGCACACGTCGCGCGTGATCGCCTCGTCCGGGCTGGTCGCCGCCAGGCTGTACGTGCCCGGCAGGTCCAGCACGCGCACCTGGCGGCCCGACGGCGCCGTGTAGTGGCCTTCCTTGCGTTCGATCGTGACGCCGGCGTAGTTGGCCACCTTCTGGCGCGCACCGGTCAGGCGATTGAACAGCGCGGTCTTGCCGCAGTTGGGATTGCCGACCAGGGCGATCTGCAGGACGCTCATGCGGGCACCTGCCCGGCCGTGCCGGCCGTCACCTCGACCCGCGCCGCCTCGCTCTGGCGCAACGCGAAACGCGTCGAGCCGATCTGCACCAGCACCGGGTCGCGCCCGAGCGGCGCCGATGCCACGATCCGGATCGGCTCGCCGGCGACGAAGCCCAGCTCGCGCAGTCGCCGCGCGATCGGATCATCGGCACCGGTGTCGACGACGCCCGTGACCACCGCGGGGATATTCTTCTGAAGCTCGGACAAGCGCACGGCAAACCTTCATCGATCGCGCATGCAGGGCCTCCGGGAGCGAAAGGACCTGCGGCGGCGGCCGCCGCGCCTCGCGGGCGGCGGCGAAAGCGGGAGTATAGCCCCAGATAGGGGCGAGACCCATTCGCATCCAGTGCCGCGCGGCACGTACCGCCGCCGGCCATCGGCCGCCGACATCCGACCGCCCGCGTGATCCGTGCCGGCGCCGCCTGCGTCGAATGGCCGCAAGGCCCCGCTCCGGCAGGCGCGTGATTGCCAGGCGACTGGGGCCACAGGCTATACTTCCGCCGATTTTTTCGCGTAGCCAGACGGATCCGAGCCCGACATGACCCGCGCTTTGCTGTTCGCCACGACGTTGCTCTTCGCCCTGCCCAGCCTTGGCCTTGCCGACACCGGCAAAGGCGATCCCGCCGCCGGCAAGCTCAAGGTCTACACCTGCACCGGCTGCCATGGCGTCACCGGCTGGCGCAACGCCTATCCGAGCTACCACGTGCCACGCATCGGCGGGCAGAACTACGACTACCTCGTCGCCGCCCTGAACGGCTACAAGAGCGGCGACCGCCAGCACCCGACGATGCAGGCGCAAGGCGAGAGCCTGTCCGCGGAGGACATCCGCGACATCGCCGCCTATCTGTCCACGATCCAGCCGTGAGCCGCCGGAGCCCGCCCCGCATGCACCCGATGAAGCCGATTCTCGCCACCCTCATCCTGTTCGCCAGCGCGCACGCCCTGCCGGTCTGGGCCGCCGAAGCGCGCGCCGGCAAGGGCAGCGTCGAGGCCGGCAAGGAAAAGTCGCTCGCCTGCCAGGCCTGCCACGGCCAGGACGGTGCCGCCAAGATCGACCCGCAGTATCCGCGCCTGGCCGGCCAGTACGCCGACTACCTGTCGCGCGCGCTGCACGAGTACCGCTCCGGTGCGCGCAAGAACCCGATCATGGCCGGCTTCGCGACCACGCTGTCGGACCAGGACATCAACGATCTCGCGGCGTTCTACGCCAGCCTGCCGGTCACGCTGGCCGACCTCAGCAAGCCGGTGGTCGCCCACGAGTGACGTTGCGCGACGGGCCTCGCGCCCGTCGGCCCCGCTGCCGTTCTTGTGCGTCCGCGATGCGTCCGCTATCCTGCGCGGCTCTTCGCGAAGGGCCTTTGACGAGGCTTCCGTTGTCGCTTTCCGCCGGCGATGCATCGCGCAAGAGTTGAGGCTTTGGATGCCGAACGGAATACGCTCCAGGATGGATCGAAGTTGTAGCTTTAGGTGTTACGTGGTGCGGAAAGGTGTCCGAGTGGTCGAGCGCGATGGCTTTCGCCGTCGCCTCCAGCGACGGCGCATCGCGCGAGGGCGAGGCAGGAGCCGAGCGGCTTGCGCTCCAGGGATGGATCGAAGTTGTAGCGTTACGTGAGCGCGGAGAGGTCGAGCGCGATAGCTTCGCTGCCGCCCTCAGGCGGCGGCGTATCGCGCGAGGGTGAGGCATGGATGCCGGACGGAATACGCTCCAGGATGGATCGAAGTTGTAGCTTTAGGTGTTACGTGGTGCGGAGAGGTGTCCGAGTGGTCGAGCGCGATGGCTTTCGCCGTCGCCTCCAGCGACGGCGCGTCGCGCGAGGGCGAGGCAGGAGCCGAGCGGCTTGCGCTCCAGGGATGGATCGAAGTTGTAGCGTTACGTGAGTGCGGAGAGGTGTCCGAGTGGTTGAAGGAGCACGCCTGGAAAGTGTGTAAACGGGTAACCGTTTCGCGGGTTCGAATCCCGCTCTCTCCGCCAGTAATGCCGTCGCATCGCCAGGGATTGCGTGCGAGCGAGACCCCCGGCCCGGTCCAGCGGTCCCGGAACAGTTCAATGGTGGCTCCGTCGGTTCTCCCGCGACGATAGCCTGCGAATTCCGCCAGGTCCGGAAGGAAGCAACGGTAGCAGGTGATTCGGGTGCCGGGATCAGGCTGGCGGAGCCGCCACCCCTCCAGGCGGTATCGGCGCCGCCGCTCAACGCGCGGCGCGCGGCACATCGGACCGTCCCCAGCGCCACGAGGCGCGCAGCCGCTCGCCGAGGAACTCGACGAACTGCCGCACCCGCGGCGCCAAGTGCCTCGCATGCGGATAGATCGCGTGCAGCGGTGCCGCCGGGATCGGATACGACGCCAGCACCTGCACCAGGCGGCCGGCCTCGATGTCCTCGCCCACGTCCCAGATCGACTTCATCGCGATGCCCGCGCCTTCCAGCGCCAGCATGTGGGTCATCTCGCCCTGGTTGCAGAGGAACGGGCCGCGCACGCGCACGACCAGTTCGTCCTCGCCGCTGCCGAAGCGCCAGTCGGCACCGGACGCGTCGCCCAGGACGATGCAGTCGTGTGCGGCCAGCTCCAGCGGATGGCCCGGATGGCCGCGGCGTTCGAGGTAGGCCGGCGCGGCGCACAGCACCCGGTAGCTCGGCGCCAATTCGCGCGCGATCATCGTCGAGTCGGCCAGGCGGCCGTAGCGGATGGCGATGTCCGCCCCGCTCTCGACCAGGTCGACCACCGTGTCGGTCAGCTCCACCTGGATGCGCAGGTCCGGATGGTTCCGGCCGAACGCCGCCACGATCGGCGCCAGCTGGCGCCGGCCGAACGCGCACGGCGCATTGAGGCGCAGCAGGCCGCTGACACTGTCGCGCGTACGCGAGATCGCCGCCTCGGCCTCGGCGACTTCGGCCAGAATGCGCAGGCAGTGTTCGTGGAACACGGCGCCTTCCTCGGTCAGCGCCAGGCGGCGCGTGGTGCGCTGGATCAGGCGCACGCCGAGCCGCTCCTCCATCTGCGCCAGGCGCTTGCTGACCACCGCCAGCGACAGGCCGAGTTCGCGCGCCGCCGCCGACAACGTCCCGGTGGCGACGATGCGGGTGAACAGCGACAGGTCCAGAAGATTGTCGATCATCGGAGGATTCTTGATGCAGGCGAAAGAGCGTATCGCGGCAGCGGCCGATTTTCGCGGGCCCCGGACCGCGGCATGCTGCTCTGATTGCCTCCGGCCGGGCAGGTTCCCGTCCGCACCCGCCCGTCCCCTCGTCCTCCGCCGCCGATGAAGCGCCCGCTGTTCGCTCTGGCCGCCGCCGCGTTCGGCATCGGCACCACCGAGTTCGTCATCATGGGCCTGCTGCCGGACGTCGCCGCGGACCTGGCGGTATCGACGCCCGAAGCCGGCCTGCTGGTCTCCGGCTACGCGATCGGCGTCGCCGTCGGCGCCCCGCTGCTGGCGATCGCCACGGCGCGCTGGCCGCGCAAGCGCGCCCTGGTCGCGCTGATGGTGCTGTTCGTGATCGGCAACCTGTGCTGCGCGCTCGCGCCCGGCTACGCCTGGCTGATGGCGGCCCGCGTCGTGACGGCGTTCTGCCACGCGGCGTTCTTCGGCATCGGCGCGGTGGTCGCGGCGCAGATCGTCGAGCCGCACCGGCGTGCGCAGGCGGTGGCGCTGATGTTCACCGGCCTCACCCTCGCCAACGTGCTCGGCGTGCCGTTCGGCACGGCGCTCGGCCATGCGGCCGGCTGGCGCTCCACGTTCTGGGTGGTCGCGGCGATCGGCGTCGCGGCGGTCGCCGCGCTGCAGGCGTGGCTGCCGCGCCAGCTGCCGATGCAGGGCGGCAGCATCCTGCGCGAGTTCCGCGCCCTGGTCGGCGCGCGCATCCAGCTCGCGCTGCTGATAAGCACCGTCAGCTCGGCCAGCCTCTTCAGCGTCTTCACCTACATCGCCTACATCCTGCGCGACGTCGGTGGCTTCGTGCCGCCGCAGGAAAGCTGGGCACTGCTGGTGTTCGGCGCCGGCATCACGCTGGGCGGCCTGATCGGCGGCCGCCTGGCGGACTGGAAGCTGCTGCCCGCGCTGGCCGCACTGTGCGCCGGCACGGTGCTGGTGTTGGCGCTGTTCGCCTGGACCAGCCACTACCGGCTGCCGACCCTGGTCACCCTGTTCGCCTGGGGCATCGTCTGCTTCGCGATCGTGCCGGGCGCACAGCTCAACGTGATCGAGCAGGCGCGCGCCGCACCGAACCTCGCCTCCACGCTCAACCAGGGCGCGTTCAACCTCGGCAACGCAATCGGCGCCTGGTTCGGCGGGCTGGCGATCGGCAGCGGCCTGCCGCTGGCCGCCCTGCCGTGGCTGGGCTCGGGCCTCGCCGCGGTCGCGCTGGCCGCCGTGCTCGGTGCCGGCCGGCTCCAGGCGCATGCCGCGCCGGGTACGCCGGATCGCCCGACCTAGGCCAGCCGCGTTCCGTTCGGGACCGGGCGCTCCAGCGCGGTGACGACCACGCCGTCCTCGGTCGGGAAGCCGGTCAGCAGGAACTGCGACCGGAACGGCCCGATCTGCTTCTCCGGGAAGTTGACCACGCCGACGATCTGCCGGCCGACCAGGTCCTGCGGCTGGTACAGCGCCGCCACCTGGGCGCTGGTCTTGCGCTCGCCGTACGGGCCGAAATCGACCCAGATCTTGTAGGCCGGCTTGCGCGCCTCCGGAAACGGTTCCACGCGCAGGACCGTGCCGGCGGCCAGCACCACCTTCTCGAAATCGGCCCAGGTGATCGTCGGTTCGCTCATCGGCTCGTCTCCTTCGTTTCGCGTTCGAGGCCGACCTGGATCCAGCCCAGGTTGATGCCGATGCGTTCGGCGCGCGGATCGGCCCAGGCGTAGGCCAGCACGCGGCCGTCGGCGTCGTCGATGATCGACAGCTTCAGCACCGGCGTCCCGCCTTCGCGGAAGGTCAGCCGCTCCAGCCCCAGCGACCAGCCGCTCGGCGTCCCGTCGCGCCAGTTCAATGCGCTGCGCCCGCCCTCGTTGCCCAGGCGCAGCTGCCGGTTCATGTGCCAGTCGCGGTTGTCCGCGCTGGCCTGCGGGCCGGCGCCGTTGACGGCGGCCCAGCCGCCGTACCAGTGCACGCGACGCACCTGCGCCTGCGCGTCGGGCCCGCGCGCCTGGTCGGCGTAGACACGCAGCTGGATGCCTTCGTCGGCCCGCGTGACCGCGATCGGCAGGAACGCGATCGCCGCGCCGATTCCCGGCGCGATCGTCGCGCAGGCGGCCGCATCGGCGGCCAGGCGCGCGCCGGACTGCGACGGGCGTTCCGGTGACAGGCGACAGGCATCGAGTGCCGTCCATTCGTTCGGGTCGGGGGCCGGATCGAGCTTCGGCGCCGCGACGCGCGCACGATACGGCGTCATCTGCTGCCCGCCATCGGCCGTCGCCGCGACCTGCATCAGCCAGGTCGCCGGCGCGCCGCCTTCCGGCTCGATACGCCAGGTCTGCCAACCGCCCTTGTACGAGCGCACCTGCAGGCGCAATCGCGGCGGCGCCAGCGCCGCCGCGTCGCCGGCGGCACGCCAGACCTGCTCGTGGTTGTCGTAGAGCCCGTCGGGCACGCCGGCCGCAGCCGGCGCCGGCGCCACGGCCGTCGGCCGCAGGCTGTGACAGGCCGCCAGCGGCAGCAGGAGAATCATCGAAAGCACGCGCTTCATCCGCCGAAGCATAGCAGCCGCGACCAGCGTGGCGATTGGGCGACGGGCGGCACGTCGCACGCGCGAGGGCCGCTTATCCTGCGACGTCCGCCTGCCTGTCACCCCGACCGTGCGAGGCACCGCCAGCCGGTCGAGGGAGGCCTGCGATGAGCCGCGAGATTCATCCCGCCGATCCGCGCCTGCGGCGCACCACGCTCGCGGCGCTCAGCGGCGCCGTGCTCGCGGCGGTCCTCGTCACGCTCGGGTTTCGTCACTGGCTCGCCGGTGCGGCGGACATGATGTCGATCGAGCAACTGATCGCCGTGGTCCGCCAGCTGACCGGCGCGCTGACGATGATCGGCGGCGCCTGCGTGCTGGTGCTCGCCCTGCATGCCCTGCGCGTCGCCGCCGGCGTCAGCCGCCAGCAGCGCTGGCCGCGGGCCGAGGCACGCACGCTGCGCGACGTACCGGTCCGCCGCGGCGCCGACGCGCTGCGGGTCGCCACGGCGACCCGCATCGGTGCCGTGCTGCTGATCGCGCTCGCCGCGGTGGCGGCGCTGTCGGCATGGCGCCTGCTGGGTTTTCCCGAGCCCTGACCGGGCCGCGCGAAACGCCGGTCAGCCCAGCGAAGCGGGCAGCAGGCCTTCGACGAAGGCCGTCGCATCGAACACGCGCAGGTCCTCGCTGCTTTCGCCGAGCCCGACGAACCGGATCGGCAGGCCGAACTCGCGTGCCAGCGCGAACACCACGCCGCCCTTGGCGGTACCGTCGAGCTTGGTCACGACCAGGCCGGTGACGCCGATCGCCTCGCGGAACTGGCGCGCCTGGTTGACCGCATTCTGGCCGGTGGTGCCGTCGATGACCAGCAGCACCTCGTGCGGCGCAGCGGCGTCGAGCTTGCCGAGCACGCGGCGGATCTTCGCCAGCTCGTCCATCAGGCCCGACTGCGTGTGCAGGCGCCCGGCGGTGTCGGCGATCAGGAGGTCCGCGCCGCGCGCGCGCGCCGTCTGCAGCGCATCGAAGATCACGCTGGCCGAGTCGGCACCGGTGCCCTGGGCGATCACCGGCACTTGGTTGCGCTCGCCCCAGGTCGTCAGCTGTTCCACCGCGGCGGCACGGAACGTATCGCCGGCGGCCAGGATCACGTTGCGGCCTTCGCCCCGATAGCGCCGCGCCAGCTTGCCGATCGTCGTCGTCTTGCCGACGCCGTTGACGCCGACGACCAGCACGACGTACGGCCGGGCGCCGTCCACCTGCAGCGGCCGCGCCACCGGTTCGAGCAGCGCGACCAGGTCGGCGCGCAGCGCCGCCAGCAGCGCGCCGGCGTCGGCGAACTCACGCTTGGCGACGCGCCGGCGCAGGCCGTCGACCAGGTCGGTCGCGGCGGCGACGCCGACGTCGGCCGTGATCAGCGCCGTCTCCAGCTCGTCGAGCAGCGCATCGTCCAGCTTCGGGTTGCGCACGAACAAGGCGCCGAGGTTGCGCGCGAACGCGCTGCCGGCCAGGCGGTCGCGCCAGCTGCGGCGCGCCGGCGCGCCGGCCTCGGACGCCGCTGCGGCGGAAGCGGCGAGATCGGCCTCCGTCTCCTCGGTGGCGGCCTCGTCCACCGGGGCGTCCGGCGGCGATGCCGGTGCCTCGACCGGCGGCACGGCGTCGTCGGCCACCGCCGGTACCGCCGCCTGCACGTCCTCGGCCGGCGGTTTCTTCTTCCAGAACTTGAGCATTGCGTGCGTATTGGGGCCAAAATGCGGGCGCCCATCCTATCATCGCCCTTTCATGCCCGACCCCCGATTCCCGCCGGGCCGCCTGCGCATCATCGCCGGCCACCTGCGCGGATCACGGCTGCAGATCCCCGCCGCGCCGGGGCTGCGCCCCACGCCCGAACGCGTGCGCGAGACCCTGTTCAACTGGCTGGCGCCGCTGATCGAGGGCGCCCGCTGCCTGGACCTGTTCGCCGGCACCGGCGCGCTCGGCATCGAGGCGCTCTCGCGCGGCGCGGCGCACTGCCTCTTCGTCGAACGCGATCCGGCGCTGGCCCGCGCGCTCACCCAGAACCTCGCGCGGCTCAAGGTCGGCAACGGCGAGGTGCTGTGCACCGACGCGGCGGACTGGCTGAGCCGCCCCGACGGCGAAGCCTTCGACATCGCCTTCGTCGATCCGCCGTTCGCCGACCAGCGGTGGGACACGACGCTGGCACGCCTGGAAAGCGCAGGCCGCCTGAAGCCGGCGGCCTGGATTCATGTCGAGGCACCGGCCACCCAGGCGTTCGCGGTCCCGCCGTCGTGGCAGCTGCACCGGGAAGGACGCGCCGGTGCCGTGCGCCACGCGCTCTACCGGCGCTAGAGCGGGCCGCGAAACAGGTCGCCGGAGCGCATCGCGAAACGCCGGGCTGCTAAGCTAACGCAGCCCGTCCCCCGCACGGTCTCTATCCGATGCCGACCTCCCCGCAGCGCTCACGCCTGGCGATCTATCCCGGCACGTTCGATCCGATCACCAACGGCCACATCGACCTGGTGCACCGCGCCAGTCCGCTGTTCGAGCGGCTGGTGGTGGCCGTCGCCGAAAGCCCCAGCAAGGGACCCGGCTTCAGCCTGGAGGAGCGCATCGAGCTGGCCCGGATCGCGCTGCAGGACCTGCCCAACGTCGAGGTGCAGGGCTTCTCCTCGCTGCTCGCCCACTTCGTCGAGCAGACCGGCGCCGGCGTGATCCTGCGCGGCCTGCGCGCGGTGTCGGATTTCGAGTACGAGTTCCAGCTCGCCAGCATGAACCGGCACCTGATCCCGAAGGCCGAGACGTTGTTCCTGACGCCGGCCGAGAAGTACAGTTTCATTTCCTCCTCGCTGGTCCGCGAGGTCGCGCGACTCGGCGGCGACGTGTCCGGCTTCGTCCACCCGGTGGTCCAGGAGGCGCTGCGCCGGCGCTGGGCCACCCCCGCCGCCTGACGTGCCGCTGCCGTCGCCGGCGGCCGACATCACCGGCGCCGGCGCAAGCTGGTACTCTTGATCCGTTTTCTTACGCTCCTTCGATCCTCCAGGAATCCCTCCCATGCGCAAGATCCTGATTCCCCTCGCCCTCGCCGTGGCCTCGACCTTCGTCCTGAGCGCCTGCGACAAGGCCGCCGAGACCTCGGCGCAGCAGGCCGCCCCGACCGTCGAGACCGTGCCTCTGCCGACCGACCCGGCCGACACCGCGGCGTGGAAGAAGTACCTCGCCAACGTCGTCACCAACAACATGCAGGGCGTGACCACCACCCGTCCGTACATGTACTACATCCCCGGTGGCGAGGACGAGAAGGCCCTCGACGACCGCAGCAACCAGCTGGAGAACGTGCGCGGCGTCGTCGGCCGCGGCGTGCTGCCCGGCAACATGATGGCCTTCGGCGGTCCGGACTCCAAGATCACCGCCGACTTCGTCATCGAGGCCTTCGGCGGCGCCCAGTCCGGTTCGTTCAAGGACGTCGTCGTGCTGGTCGTCGGCACGCCGGACGACACCACCCGCGTCAAGGAAGCGCTGGCACCGAGCGGCGCCAACGTGCGCGCCGCCGAACTGAAGTAGGCCCCGTACTCAGCACGGCCGGCGGCACGTCCGCCGGCCGGCCGATCCGCCATGTCGCTCAAGATCACCGAAGACTGCATCAACTGCGACGTCTGCGAGCCGGTCTGCCCCAACACGGCGATCTCGCTGGGCGCCGAGATCTACGAGATCGCGCTCAGCCGCTGCACCGAATGCGTGGGCCATTTCGACCTTCCGCAATGCGTGGAGGTCTGCCCGGTGGAGTGCATCGTCGTCGAGGACGCACACCCCGAGTCGCGCGAGCAGCTGTTCGCCAAGTACCAGGCACTGATCGCGAAGAACGCCGCATGAGATCACCCCGTTTCCGCCACGGCCTGCCGCGCGCCGTGCTCCTGCTGCTGGCCGTGCTGCTGGCCGTCCCGTGCCTGGCCGCCCCGGCCGGTGCCGAGCGTCCCGGCAAGGCGGCGATCGCCAGCGCGCACCCGCTGGCGACCGCCGCAGGCTTCGAGGTACTGGCCCGCGGCGGCAACGCCTTCGACGCCGCGATCGCCGTCGGCGCCGCCCTGTCGGTGGTCGAGCCGCAGAGTTCGGGCATCGGTGGCGGCGGTTTCTTCCTGCTGCACAGCGTTGCCGACGGCAAGGACGTGTTCCTCGACGCACGCGAGACCGCGCCGGCCGCGACGCGCGGCGAACTGTGGATCGGCACCGACGGCAAGCTCGACCGCGACAAGTCGGTCAACGGACCGCTGTCCGCCGGCATCCCGGGCGAGCCGGCCGCGTTCACCTGGCTCGCCGCCCAGCGCGGCAAGCTGCCGCTCAAGGTCTCGCTGGCACCGGCGATCCGGCTGGCGCGCGAAGGGTTCCCGGCCTACCCGCGCCTGGTCGCGGCGATCGGCCAGCGCCGCGCCGTGCTCGAGCGCTGGCCGGCGGCCGCCGGCCTCTATCTCGTCGACGGCGCCGTGCCGGCCGAAGGCCAGCGCCTGCGCTTCCCGGACCTGGCCGCCACGCTCGAGCGCATCGCCGAGTCCGGTGATGCCGGCTTCTACCAGGGCGCCTTCGCGCAGCGCATGGTCGAGGCCGTGCGTGCCGCTGGCGGCACCTGGAGCGCCGAGGACCTGGCCGGCTACCGCGTGAAGCTGCGCGAGCCGCTGACGGTGGCGTATCGCGACTGGCGCATCGTCACCGCGCCGCCGCCGTCCTCCGGCGGCATCGCGGTGGCCGAGATGCTCAACATCCTTTCCGGCTACGAGCTCGGCCGGCTCGACCGCGTGCAGCGCACCCACCTGACGATCGAAGCGATGCGCCGCGCCTACCGCGACCGCGCCGAGTACCTGGGCGATCCGGACTACGTCCAGATGCCCGTCGCCGAGCTGACCAGCCCGCTCTACGCCGCCGGCCTGCGCGCCTCGATCCATCCGCAGAAGGCCACGCCGAGCGCCCTGCTGCCCGGCTACGGCGCGCCGGCCGAGTCCACCCATACCACGCACTATTCGATCATCGACGCCGACGGCAACCTCGCGTCGGTCACCAAGACGGTCAACCTCACGCTCGGCTCGGGCTTCGTCGTGCCGGGCACCGGCTTCGTGCTCAACAACGAGATGGACGACTTCGCGCTGCGGCCCGGCGAGCCCAATGCCTTCGGCCTGGTCGGCGGCGACGCCAACGCGCCGCGGCCCGGCCATCGCCCGCTGTCGTCGATGACGCCGAGCTTCGTGATCGGAAAGGATCGCGTCGGCGTGATCGGCACGCCCGGCGGCAGCCGCATCATCACGATGGTGCTCGAAGGCATCCTGGCCTTCATCGACGGCGAGGCGCCGGCCAAGGTCGCCGCCAACCCGCGCTTCCACCACCAGTACCTGCCCGACGTCGTGTCCGCCGAACCGGACGCCTTCTCCGCCGAGGAAACCCGCGCGCTCGAAGCGATGGGCCACGTCGTCAACCGCGGCGAGCGCACCTGGGGCCTGATGAACGTCGTCAGTTGGGAACGCACGACCGGCACCGTGCAGGCCGGCTCGGACCCGCGCGGCGGCGGCGGTGCCGGCGCGGCCGCCGTGAAATAGAGGACTCCGCGATGAAGCTCTGGTCGATCCTCGGCAACTCGCAGCGCCTCGACGGCGGCGCGATGTTCGGCAACGCGCCGCGCGCGGTCTGGCAGACCTGGATCGCGCCCGACGCCGGCAACGGCATTCCCCTCGCCTGCCGCTGCCTGCTGGCCGAAGGCCTGGCCGGCAAGACCGTGCTGTTCGAGACCGGCATCGGCGCGTTCTTCGAGCCGAAGCTGCGCGAACGCTACGGCGTGGTCGAGGAGCGCCACGTGCTGCTCGACTCGCTGGCCGCCGCCGGCTTCAGCCACGAGGACATCGACGTCGTCGTGCTCTCGCACCTGCATTTCGACCATGCAGGCGGCCTGCTGGCCGCCTGGGAAGCCGGGCAGCCGCCACGCCTGCTGTTTCCCAACGCCACCTATGTCGTCGGCGCGGCGCACTGGCAGCGCGCGCTGGCGCCGCATCCGCGCGATCGCGCCTCGTTCATCCCGGAACTGCCGCAGCTGCTGCTCGACAGCGGGCGGCTGGAACGGGTCGAGGGCGCGCAGGCGCAGGCACTCGGCGACGCGGTGCGGTTCGAGGTGTCCGACGGCCACACGCCGGGCCTGCTGCTGGCGGAGATCGTCGCACCGGGCGGCGGGGTGGTTTTCTGCGCGGATCTGATCCCCGGCCGTCCCTGGGTGCACTTGCCGATCACCATGGGCTACGATCGTTACCCGGAGCTGCTGATCGACGAGAAGCGGGCTTTCCTCGAAGACAAGCTCGCCCGTGACGTCAAGCTGTTCTTCACGCACGATGCCGGCTGCGCGCTGGCCGCCATCGAACGTGACGCCAAGGGCCGCTACGGCACCCGCGACGAGCGCGACCGCCTCGACGCCTGGCCGCTGGCCGCCTGACACCGATCACCGGCCGCGGCCGACCGCGTGCCTCATCAAGGAGAGTCCCGATGCGCACCCCCTTTGCACTCGTGTTGTCCCTGTTGCTGGCCGGCGGCGCCTGCGCCCACGAAGGCGCGCACGACGGTGCCGGCCACGGCGGCGGCGTCGACCACGACCGCACGCCGGCCGGCGCGACGCCGGTACAGCAGACCGAAGCCGGCGCCGTCTACGGCGCACCGCTCGCCGCGGCGCCGGCCACGGCCGTTTCGATCGACGATGCCCACGCGAACCTGACGGCACAGGCCGGCAAGGACGGTGCCTGGAGCGGCCGCATCACCCAGGTCTGCCAGAAGATGGGCTGCTGGCTGGTGCTGACTGGCGAAGGCGACCGCCACGCGCGCGTGTTCATGCACGACCATGCCTACAGCGTCCCGAAGGACGCCAGCGGCCAGGCGATCGTCTACGGCACGCTCAGCGAGAAGAAGCTCGACGCCAAGGAGGTCCAGCACCTCAAGGACGACGGCGCCAAGGCACCGGCCGAGCGCGAGCTGCAGATCGACGCCCGTTCGGTGCTGATCCTCAAGGCGGCCTGACGGCCGCAATGAAGCGCCCGCTCGTCCTGGGTCTGGCACTGGCCGCGATCGCGGCCGGTGCCGGCTGGTGGCTGCTGCGCACGCCGGAGGCGCCGCCGTCGGCGCCCGGTTCGATCGCCATCGATCCCGCCCACCCCGATCCCGCCGACGAAGGCCGCACGGTCAGCCTGACCGGCGAGCTGGTGGTCGAGGGCGCGGCGCACGACGACCCGCTCGGCATCGGCACGCGGGCACCCGGCCTGCTGCGCGAGGTCGCGATGTACCAGTGGCGCGAGCACTGCGATGGCGACCGCTGCCGCTACGACACCGGCTGGGAAGACGGCGCGATCGACTCGGCCGCATTCCGCCAACCCGAAGGGCACGCCAATCCGGGCGAGCAGCCGTTCGACGATGCCGCCTTCTACGCCGACCGCGTGCGGATCGGTGCGCTGACCGTCGTGCCGGCGCTGCTGCGCACGCTGCCGACCGAGCCGCTCCCGGCCACGCTCGGCCAGCTGCCGCCCAACCTCGCCGCCAGCTTCTCCGAGCGCGACGGCGTGCTCTACAGCGGCGATCCGGACGCACCGGCCGTGGGCGACCTGCGCATCCGTTATCGCCAGCTTCAGGCCGGCACGGTCACGCTGTCGGGCCTGCAACGGGGAAGCGAGCTGCAGCCGATTCCATGACCCACACCGGCCGCATCGCGGCGCCGCCCCGGGCGACGACCCGCCCACGTTCCGCCGGCCGCCGCCTGGCGCCGATCCTCGCACTGGCGGTCGCATCGGCGGCGCAGGCCGACGAGGACCGTTTCTCGCTGACGATCTCCGGTTTCCGCCCGACCTCCACCACCGAATTCCAGGGCAGTTCCTCGGCCGTGCCCGGCGAGACGCTCAACCTGGAAGAGGACTTCGACCTGGCGCGCAAGGCCACGCGCACGCGCATCGAGGGCATGGTGCGCCTGAGCGAACGCCAGCGGCTGACCTTCGTCTACTACAACATCAACCGCAAGCGCAGCCTGGCCGTCGACGAGGAGTTCTCGTGGAACGGCCAGCACTACGACATCGACACGCTGATCACCACGCGCTTCGAGTTCTCGCTGGCCACGCTCTCCTACGAGTACGCCTTCCTGGAGACGCCGCAGTGGCTCGTCGCCGGCTCGATCGGCGCCCACTGGGCCGAGGCCCAGGCCAGCATCGTCGCCGCCGACACCTCCCTGATCGACGTCAAGGAGCGGACCAGCGGCGGCTCGCCGGCGCTCGGCCTGCGCGTGCTCGCCACGCCGGTGCCGCGGCTGCGGCTCAGCGGCTACGGGCAGGCGTTCAAGGCGCGCGTGGACGGCATCGACGCGCGCTTCACCCGCGCCGGGCTCGCGGTCGAGTACCGCGTGCACGACCACCTGGGCCTGCAGGTCGGCTACGACTGGTTCAAGCTCAGCGCCGACTACGCGCAGACCTACTGGTCGGGCAAGCTCGACATCAACATCCACGGCCCCACCGCCGGCGTCACGTTCGCGTTCTAGCCGGCGGTCGGGAAACCGCCTGCCGGCGCGATCCTCGGCAAGGATCGCTCGCGCGACGGCGGCGCAGGCCGTCGATCCGCCGCACCGGCGGCGCGGCGTTGCCGCGACCGTATCCGTCGAGAACGGCGCGACGGCCCCTGCTCGACGACCTGGCAGCAGCCGGACAACGGCGCGACCGGCGCGCACACGCGGCCGGCGCTGTGACCGCATGCGCCAAACCGCGGTACCATCCGCGGCCTTCCGTCCTTCCGCCTTTCCCAGGACACCGATGACGACCAAGACCCTCAAGGTCGCGCTGCTGCAGGAGTCCGACCGCGGCAGCCGCGACGCCAATCTCGCCGCGATCGAGACCGGGCTGCGCGAGGCCGCCGCCGCCGGCGTGCAGCTGGTCCTGCTGCAGGAACTGCACAACGGCCCGTACTTCTGCCAGCACGAGAACGTCGACGAGTTCGACCGTGCCGAGGCGATTCCCGGCTACAGCACCGAGCGCCTGGGCGCGCTCGCCGCGGAACTGAAGCTGGTCCTGGTCGCCTCGCTGTTCGAGCGGCGCGCCGGCGGGCTGTACCACAACACCGCGGTGGTGTTCGACCGCTCCGCGGCGATCGCCGGCAAGTACCGCAAGATGCACATTCCCGACGATCCGGCGTTCTACGAGAAGTTCTACTTCACGCCCGGCGACCTCGGCTTCAATCCGGTCGAGACCTCGGTCGGCCGGCTCGGCGTGCTGGTGTGCTGGGACCAGTGGTACCCGGAAGCGGCGCGCATGATGGCCCTGGCCGGCGCCGACCTACTGCTGTACCCCACGGCGATCGGCTGGGACCCGGCCGACGAGCCGGCCGAGAAGGAGCGCCAGCGCGATGCCTGGATCACCGTGCAGCGCGCCCATTCGGTCGCCAACGGCATTCCGCTATTGGCCTGCAACCGCTACGGTTTCGAGGCGGCGCCCGACGGCGGCCGCGGCATCCAGTTCTGGGGCAACAGCTTCGTCAGCGGCCCGCAGGGCGAGTTCATCGCGCAGGCCACCAGCGACCGGCGCGAACTGCTGATCACCGATATCGATCTCGCCCGCAGCGAGTCGGTGCGGCGGATCTGGCCGTTCCTGCGCGACCGCCGGATCGACGCCTATGCGGACCTCCTCAAGCGCTACCGCGACTGAACACAGCCTCGTCCATGTCCTCGCCTTCCGAAGCATCCCCCCACCGGCCGTCGTCCCCGAGCCCGCCACGCCACTCGCCGGTCAGCCGATCGCGCGCGTGCAGCGCGACGGCGTCGAGTACGTCGTGCTCGGCACCGCCCACGTCTCGCGTGCCAGCGTCGAGGCCGTGCACGCGATCGTACGCAGCGAAGCCTTCGACGCCATCGCGGTCGAGCTGTGCGAGCCGCGCCTGCGCTCGATCAAGGACCCCGATGCGCTGCGCAACCTGGACCTGTTCCAGGTGATCCGCCAGCGCAAGGTGGGCCTGGTCGCCGCCAATCTCGCGCTCGGCGCGTTCCAGCGCCGCATCGCCGAGCAGTTCGGCATCGAGCCCGGCGCCGAGATGAAGGCCGCGATCGACGAGGCCGAGGCGCGCGGGCTACCGCTGTGGCTGATCGACCGCGAGGTCGCCATCACGCTGCGCCGGGCCATCCGCAGCGTCGGCTTCGTCGAGCGCATGGGCCTGATGGCCGGCCTCGCCGGCAGCCTGTTCTCGCGCGAAGAAGTGGAGGAAAGCGAGATCGAGAAGCTCAAGCAGGGCGACATGCTCGGCAGCATGTTCGGCGAGTTCGCCAAGGAATCGCCGCCGCTGTACGAGGCGCTGATCGCCGAGCGCGACCGCTACATGACCGCGCACCTGCGCGAACAGGCCGCCCAGGCACCGGTCCGGCGCGTGCTGGTGGTCGTCGGCGCCGGCCACATGGCGGGCATCGAGCGCGAGCTGGTCGGCCAGAACGAGCCGCCGCAGGCGCTGCAGCAGCGCCTGGCCGAGTCGCCGCCGCCCTCGCCGTGGCCCAAGGTGATCGGCATCGCGGTCTTCGCGGCGATCGCGCTGGCGATCGCGGTACTGTTCACGCGCGGCGCCGGCTTCGGTACCGACGCGCTGCTGGTCTGGGTGCTGTGCACCGGCATCGGTGCCGCGCTCGGCGCCTTCGCCGGCGGCGGCCATCCGCTGAGCGCCCTGGCCGCGTTCATCGTCGCGCCGCTCAAGCCGTTCCGGCCCGGCGTCCCGTCGGGTGCCGCCAGCGCCGCGGTGGAGGTGTGGTTCCACCGCCCGCGCGTGGCCGACTTCGACAGCCTGCGCGACGACGTCGTGCACTGGACCGGCTGGTGGAAGAACCGCGTCTCGCGCACGCTGCTGGTCTTCATGTTCACGAACATCGGCATGATGTTCGGTACCTGGGTCGCCGGTTTCAGGATCTTCGGGAAGCTGATCTAGTGAATTTCGTACGCCGCTTGTTCAAACCCCGCTGGCAGTCGGCCGACGCCGCCGTACGGCTCGCCGCCGTCATCGGTGAAAGCGCCCCCGAGCTGGAGGCCGCCCTGCCGCAGATCGCACGCACCGACGCCGACGCCGCGGTGCGCCTGGCGGCGCTCCGGCGCCTGGCCGATCCGGGCCTGGCCCAGGCGCTGGCGCACGACGACGCCGATGCCGGCAACCGCGAGACCGCGCGCCTGCTGTGGTTCGAGCTGCTGGCCGGCCGCCATGCCAAGGCGCCGGCCCTGGCCGAGCGGCAGCGCCTGCTGGAAGCGCAGGACGAGCCGCGGCTGATCGAGCACCTCGCCCAGCACGCCGCCGAGCCGGCGCTGCGCGCCAGCGCGCTGGCACGCGTGACGCGTGCGACGCTCCTGGTCGAGCGCGCGACCGGCGAGCCCGACCCGGCCCTGCGCCTGGCCGTGGTCGAGCGGATCGAGGACGAGACGCTGCTGGAGCGCATCGCCGAACGCAGCCGCAAGAGCGACAAGCAGGTCTATCGCCGCGCACGCGAGAAGATCGACGCGGCCCGCCTGGCCCGCGGCGACGACACCGCGATCGCCGCCGAGGCTCGCCAGCTCTGCGAGCGGCTCGAACAGCGCCTGCGCCACGGCGACACCGATACCGACGACGAACAGGCCCTGCGCGCGCGCTGGCAGGCGATCGCCGATCGCGCGCCGGCCGCGTTCCGCACCCGCTTCCAGGCCGCCGGCGAGCTGCTCGCGCTGCGCCGCGATCCGGAGCAGATGGCCGCCCTGCGCCGGCGCACCGGCGAGATCGACGCCATCGGCCAGGAGATCGAGGCGATCGAGCACGCGCTCGGCGCCGCCGACGCGCTGCAGCAGCGCGAGGCGATCGCCGCCCGCGTCGACGCCCTGGCCGAGCGCTGGGCCGCCGTCGCCGAAGCCGGCGGCAGCCTGCGCGAAGCCAATGAACGGCGGCTCTCGGCCGTCGTCGCACGCCTGGGCGAACTGGCCTCCGCGCCGCTGCCGCCACTGGTGGTCGCCGCGCCTGCGCCCGCCCCTGCTCCGAAGCCGGCGGCCACCCCGGCCGACGGCGAGCGCCGCCGGGCCGAACGGCAGCAGCGCCAGGACGCGCTCGCGGCGGCGCTCGCGGAACTGGAAACCGCGCTCGAGGCCGGCCACAGCGGGCCGGCCCACCAGGCGCATGCGCGCGTGGCTGAGGCACGCAAGGCCCTTTCCGAGGCCCCCGCGCGCGAACTCGCGCAGCGGCTGGCCGATGCCGAGGGCCGCTATGCGCAGATCGCGCGCTGGCAGCGCTGGAGCGACGACCAGCGCCGCGAGGCGCTGTGCGCCGACATCGAGGCCCTGGCCGGCAGCGGCCTGCATCCGGACGCCGTCGCCACCCGCGTGCGCGAGGCCCAGGCCGAATGGTCCCGGCTCGACGCGCTCGAAGGCGGCCGCGGCGGCAGCGGCGGCCTGGGCCGTCGCTTCCACGCCGCCTGCCGCGAGGCGATCAAGCCCACCCGCGCCTATTTCGAGAAGCGCGATGCGCTGCGCCAGTCGCACGCGCAGGCGATCGGCGCCGTGCTCGGACGCATCACCGGCACCGGCGAAGCCCCGGCCGACGTGCGCACGCTCGCCGCGCAGCGGCGTGAAGTGGTCGAGGCGCTGCGTGCGCTCGATCGCGTCGATCCGCGCGAGCGCAAGCGCCTGGCCGAGCAGCTGCGCGGCGCCCTGACCACGCTCGATACGCAGATCGCCGCCCACGATGCTGGCATCGAGGCCGGCAAGCAGCGCCTGATCGCCGAGGCCGCCGCCCTGGCCGCCGAGGCCGACCTGCGCAGCGCGATCGCCAGCGCCAAGGACCTGCAGCGGCGCTGGCAGGCCGCCGGCAGCGGACGGCGCGCGCGCGACCAGCAGCAGTGGACCGAATTCCGCACCACGATCGACGCCGTCTTCGCGCGTGCCGACGGCGAACGCGCCGCCCGCGACGCCCAGAGCCAGGCCGCACGGCAGGCCGCCGAGGCCCTCTGCGCCGAGCTGGAAGCCCTGGCCGCCGCCGACAGCGTCGAGCGCGGCGCACAGCAGCGCATCGACCAGGCCTGGCTGGCGCTCGGCATCCGCGACGAGGACCTGCGCGCGCGCTACCGTGCCGCGCAGGGGGCCCTGCGCGATGCCGCCGAGCAGGCCGCCCGCCTGCGCCGGCGTGCCGGCTTCGACGCCTGGCTGGCGCTGCATGCGGCCTGCCGTGCGGTCGAACGCGGCGAGCTCGATACCGATGCCGCGCGCCTGCGTATCGACGCCATCGGTGCCGATGCGGTGGCCGCGACGGCACTGCACGCGCGCATCGACCGCGCGCTGGCCGGCGATCCCGCCGCCGGCGCCGACGAGGACGCCGTGCGCGACTGCCTGGTCGAGCTCGAAGCCCTCGCCGCCATCGACTCGCCCGACGAGGACCGCCAGCGACGCCTGGACCTGCAGGTCGGCCGGTTGTCGGCGCGCCTGCGCGGCGGCGACGCCGACGGAAGTCCCCAGGAAACCCTCGTGCGCCTGCTCGAACGCTGGGCCGCACTCGGTCCGGCGCCGGTGTTCGAGTCCCGCCTGGAGCGCGCCGTCAGGCAGCTGGTCGGGGCGCTGGCCTGATCACGGACCGCATCGCCCGCCTCGGCCACCGGCCGGGCCGGGCCTCGTCCGCTCCGGGTGAGGCCGCCCGTCCTGCGCAATGAAGCCTCGGCCGGCCGCCGGCCGGCGCCGTAGCCTCGCTACGCCGCCGCCCGTGTCACGGCGGCGTGCCGGAAACTCAGCCCGTGGCCTTCGCCTGCCAGGCCTTCAGCACCTCCGCCTCGCGCTCCTTGGTCAGGCCGGCGCCGAGCTTGGCCTGCCGCTCGGCCGGCTGCTGGCGGAACCAGGCCAGCGTATCGGCCGCGGTGGCGGCCAGCGGACGGAAGGTCAGGCCCGCACCGACGGCCCGCGCATTGCTGCGGCGGGCGAAGCCGGCGGTCTCGCCGGTGCCGGGCAGCCAGACCGGCATGTCGCGCCACGGGGCGACCTTCTGTGCTTCGAGGAAATCGGCCGGCAACCAGTGCAGGCGGGCGCCGGCCGTGGTGGTCGCGCGGATGCCGTAGAGCATGGCATCGGTCCGCATCGTGTAGTCCGGGCCGGTGGCGTTGTAGACGCCGGTGCCTTTCGCCTCGACCAGCCGGATCATCCATTCGGCGAGGTCGCGCGCATCGATGAACTGCACCGGGTCGCTGCCATCGCCCGGCGCCACGACGTCGCCGCCGGCGGCCAGGCGCACCGGCCAGTAGGTGAAGCGGTCGCTCTCGTCGCCGGGGCCGACGATCAGGCCCGGCCGCACGATCGTCGCGCGATCGCCGAACCGCTTCTGCGCTTCGCGCTCGCAGGCCGCCTTGAGCGGCCCGTAGAGGCCCATGTTCGCGCGCAGCGAGGCCTGCGTCTCCTTCATGACGTCCTTGCCCTCGTAGGTGGCCAGCGGCGCCGACTCGTCCGCGTCCACGGCGGTGCTGGCGGCGTAGACCGAGATCGTCGAGACGAACACGTACTGGCCGACCTTGCCCTTGAGCACCTTGCCGACGTCGCGCACCCAGAACGGGATGCTGGTCGGGTTGTCGATGCACACGTCCCACTCGCGGCCCTTGAGCGCATCGAGCGCGCCCTCGTTGCGGTCGCCGGTCAGCTGCTCCACCTCGGCCGGCCACTCCTGCGGACGGCGGCCGCGGTTGAACAGCGTCACCGTATGGCCGCGCGACAGCGCATAGCGCACCTGATGCGGCCCGAGGAAGCCGGTGCCGCCGAGGATCAGGATGCGCAGCGGCCGCGCCGCCGCCGGAGCCGGCGGTGCGGCGCCGAGCACGTGGGTGGACAGCGCGGCGGCGCCGGCCAGTGCACCGAGACGAAACAGATCGCGACGCGTGATCGACATGGGGTAGGTGCCTCCGGGCGGGCCTGGCGATGGACGGGGAAGTCCGCATTGGAGCCTGCGTGAAAACGCCGCAGCAGGGCCGAAGGTCATGACCGTGTCCGAAGTCATGGCACCGGACCCGCGAACGCGCAGCATCCGCACCATCAACGGCTTGCGTGCATCCGGCCCGGCCGGCCCTGCGGCGGCGCCGCAACTGATATGGTGTTTTCTCGTTCGACTGGATCTGTTGCTCCGCACCGGCCGCCACCACAATCCGTGGCGTGCCATTCCCGGACGCCCTGCCTTCTTCCTGCCGAAGGCCGCCATGAAACGCTACGAAGCCCTCGCCGAAGCCATCGCCGAATCGATCCGCAGCGGCGTGCTGCGCCCGGGCGACCGGATGCCGTCCGTGCGCCAGGCCAGCATCAGCCGCGAGGTCAGCCCGTCGACCGTCTTCCAGGCCTACTACCTGCTGGAGGCGCGCGGGTTGATCCGTGCGCGCGACCGCTCGGGCTACTACGTCACGGCCGGCTCGCAGGCGCTGCTGCCCGAGGCGCAGCAGGCTTCGCTGCCGGAGCCCGAGTCGGCACCGGTCGCGGTCAGCGAGCGCGTGTTCGAGGTGCTCGAATCGACCGCCGAGCGCGACGTGGTGCCGCTCGGCTCGGCCTTCCCGAGCCCGCACCTGTTCCCGCTGCAGCGGCTGGCACGCGTGATGGCGGCCACCGTGCCGCGGCTCGATCCGTGGAGCAGCGTCGACGACCTCGGCCCGGGCAATGCGCGGCTGCGCCGGCAGATCGCGCTGCGCTACCTGACCGACGGCCTGCACGTGCGCACCGAAGACATCGTCGTCACCAACGGCGCGCTGGAAGCGCTCAACCTGTGCCTCGGCGCGGTCACGCGGCCCGGCGACGCGGTGGTGGTCGAGTCGCCGGCCTTCTACGCCGCGCTGCAGGCGCTCGAACGCAACGGCCTGCACGCGATCGAGGTACCCACGCACCCGCGCGAAGGCGTGGACCTGGCCGCACTGGCCCAGGTGCTCGAACGCCACCGGCCCAAGGCCTGCTGGCTGATGACCAACTTCCAGAACCCGCTCGGCAGCCTGATGCCGGACGCCAAGAAGCGCGACCTGGTCGCGCTGGTGACGCGCCACCAAGTGCCGCTGATCGAGGACGACGTCTACGGCGAGCTCTACTTCGGCGCGCGCCGGCCGGTGCCGGCCAAGGCCTACGACAGCGAGGGCTGGGTCATGCACTGCGCCTCGTTCTCCAAGTGCCTGGCGCCCGGCTACCGGATCGGCTGGACCGTGCCGGGTCGCTTCGGGCGCGCGGTGACCCGGCTCAAGCTCAGCACCAGCCTGGGCGCGTCGATCCCGGCCCAGGCGACGCTCGCCGCCTACCTGGAGAAAGGCGGCTACGACAAGCACCTGCGCCAGCTGCGGCATGCACTGTCGGTGCAGCAGAACGCGATGCTGCAATCGGTGGCGCGCCATTTCCCCGAGGACACCCGCACCACGCGGCCCGACGGCGGCTACTTCCTGTGGGTGGAGCTGCCGCCGCACGTGCGTGCGCTCGACATCCACCGCTACGCGCTCTCGCACGGCATCAGCGTCGCGCCCGGGCCGATCTTCTCCGCGCGCGGCGACTACGGCCACTGCCTGCGGCTGAACTACGGCCACGCCTGGGACGCGCGCAGCGAAGCGGCGATGGCGACGCTCGGCCGGCTGGTGCGTGCCTTCCGCGATCCCGCCTGAACCCGTTCCTCTTCCGCCTCTCTCCGGACTCCGCTCATGACAGCCCCCTGCTCCGCTCCACTGCCCCGCCGACGCCTGCGCCCGATGGCGCTGCGCCTGGCACTGGCGTCGGCGGCGGTCTGCGCCAGCGCCGCCGCGCAGCCGCCCGCCGACCTGCGCGAACGCCTCGCGGCCTGCGCCGCCTGCCACGGCGAGCGCGGCGAAGGCGTCGACGGATCGATCTACTACCCGCACCTGGCCGGCAAGCCCGCCGGCTACCTGGTCGAACAGCTGCAGGCCTTCCGCGACGGCCACCGCCACTACTGGCAGATGGTCTGGCTGGCGCAGTACATGGACGATGCCTACATCGCCGAGATCGCCGCCTACTACGCGGCGCAGCCGCCGCACACGCGCGCCGCCGACGTCACCGCGGCGCCGCTGCCGCCGGCCGTGCAGGCGCGTGCAGAACACTTGGTCCGCCACGGCGACGCCCAGGCCGGCATTCCCGCCTGCACCGCCTGCCACGGAGCGGCCCTGACCGGCCTGGAGCCGGCCGTCCCTGCCCTGGTCGGGCTGCCGCAGGACTACATCGTGTCGCAGATCGGCAGCTGGCGTGACGGCACGCGCCGCTCCAAGGCACCCGATTGCATGGCCGGGATCGCCGCCAAGCTGGCGCCGGCCGACATCCGCATCCTCGCCCAGTGGCTGTCGCACCAGTCGCCCGGGGCGCACGACCGGCCGGCGCCGGCCGGCAGCTTCGTGCCGCCGCTGGCCTGCGGTGACCTGCCCCACGCGGAGGTGCAGCCATGATCCGCCGCATCGCGCTGTGGGCCGCGGCACTGGTGCTGCCGCTGGTGCTGCTGGCCGCTGCTGCCGGCGGTTTCCTGCTGCTGCAACAGGGCGGGCTGGCGCCCTATCGCGTGCCGGTCGCGGACGCCACCACGCCCCCGCCGGCGACGCCTCCGAGGGCGCCTACCTCGCGCGCATCGGCAACTGCCTCACCTGCCATACCGTTCGCGGCGGCGCGCCGTTCGCCGGCGGGCGGCCGTTCCGCACGGCCTACGGCACGATCTACAGCACCAACCTCACGTCCGATCCGCAGACCGGGCTGGGCGACTGGTCGGCGGCCGAGTTCCGCCACGCGATGCGAAACGGCGTCAGCCGCCACGGCGTGCTCTATCCGGCGTTCCCGTACGCCAACTTCGCCCACCTGACCGACACCGACATCGACGCGCTGTTCGCCTACCTGCGCGGCCTGCCGCCGGTCCAGGCGCCGGCGCCCGCCAATGACCTCGTCTGGCCCGCCAACTGGCGGCCGGCGCTGGTCGGCTGGCGCATGCTGCACTACCGCCCGGCACCGTTGGCGGCACCCGCCGACGCCTCGCCGGCCTGGCTGCGCGGACGCTACCTGGTCGACGGGCTCGGCCACTGCGCGATGTGCCACGGCACCCGCGGCCCGCGCGGCTCGCTGCCGGCCGACGGGTATCTCGCCGGCGGCCGCATCCCCGGCCAGGGCTGGTATGCGCCGCCGCTCGACAGCCGCCAGCTGGCGCGCTACAGCGTCGACCAGCTGGCCGACTACCTGCGCAACGGCGCCACCGAGCACGGCGCCGCCTACGGCTCGATGGCCGAAGTGGTCTACACCAGCCTGCGCCACCTGCGCCCCACCGATGCACAGGCGATGGCGACGTACCTCAAGAGCGTCCCGCCGCACGGCGGCGACGAAGCGCCCGACGCCAGCCGCTTCCTGTACGCCGGCGCGCAGCCGACGTCCAATCCCCACAACGGCGGCCGCCTGTACCAGGACCACTGCGCCAGTTGCCACGGCGACACCGGCGAAGGTCGCGGCCGCGACTACCCGCCGCTGCGCGACGCGGTCTCGGTCACCGCGCCCGATCCGATCAACGCCGTGCGCATGGTGCTCTACGGTGGCATGCCACCGACCACCGAAGGCAATCCGCGGCCGCATTCGATGCCGCCGTATGCCGGCCGCCTCGACAACGCCGAGATCGCCGCCATCGTCACCCACATCCGCAGCAACTGGGGCGAGCAGAGCCGGCCGGTCAGCCCGGCCGACGTCGCCGCCTACTACGGCATCCGCGGCGACTGACGCGATGCCCGGTTCCGCACGAGGACGTCACCCATGAACCCGACCGTCGAGATCGGCCTGTCGTTCATCCTGTTCCTGCCGTGGTTCGCGATCCTCGGCGCGCTGTACTGGCTGTTCCCGCGCCAGCCGCGCGGCATCGGCCGCCGCCTGTTCGATCTCGCCGTGCTGGCCGTGTCCGTCTGGCTCAGCATCGCCGGCATGCGCTGGGGTTTCCTGACCGCCGACGCCAGCGCCGGCGCGATCTGGAAGCAGGTACTGGCGACCCTGGTCGCCTACGGCATCTTCCTCGCCGTGCTGACCGTGGCCGTTCCGCTGCGGCACCTGTTGTTCCGGCGCTGAAGCCTGCGCACGCCACGCTGGCCGGCACGGCAGCGCGGTTGCGGCCGCGGCTCCGCGCCCGTCGGCGGACATGACCGGCCGGCGCGCAGTGGCCGGCAGCGCCGCCGGCGGCTACCGGCCGGCGGCCTCGGGCGGATCGGCGCCTTCGAATCCGTCGGCGAACAGCGCATCGGCGTCGGCCGTACAGGCCGGCCGCTGGCCGCAGGCGATGCCGTGCGCGTTCATCGCATCCCAGATGCGGCAGGCGTTGGGCGTGCCATTGGCGAGGTCGCCGTCGTCGTCGTCGACCGCCAGGAACACCGTGTACCAGTTGTCCGCGCCGCACCCGTCCACGCTGGCGTTCACGTTGCACTGGCCGCCGGCGGTGATCTGGTAGGCGCTGCCTTTCGAGGCCAGGCTGCCGTACCAGATCTTTTCCATCTGCGCATAGCCGGCGTCCTCGCCGTAGCGGCGCACCAGCGCCTGGGTCAGGTCCCAGTTGGCCGAGCTGGCGATGAGGCTCTCGCAGTGGCCCTCGTAGCCCATCACGCCCTCGTACGGCACGCCCATCTGCGGGTGGATGTACGGGCAGGTGACGCCGCCCTGGCCGAGCAGGCGGCCGCAGTTCATGCCCTTCGCCGCCGTCACGTTGGCCGGCGAGGCGATCGGGCGCGCAGTGCCCCGCGCGAAGACGCTGGTGTCGCGCACGCCGGTGCAGGTGGTGCAGTTGTGGCAGATGCTGTTCGGGCCGGTGAAGAAGCCCGGCCCCACGCAGGCATTGCGCGTACTGAGTACGGCGAAGGTGTCGCCGACGGCCTCGCCGCTGCCGTATTCCATGACGAACGGACCGCCGCCGTTCTCGTCCATGCCGTGTCCCCATTCGTGCAGGAACACGCCGAGGATCTCGCCGGTGTTGGCGCAGCGTGCGCTGGACTTGTAGAAATTCACGCCCCAGCCGTCCCAGTAGGCGTTGCAGGCGGCGTTGATGTTGACCACCGCATCCAGCGGCTGCTGCAGCCAGGCATTGTCCGGCAGGTAGCGGCGCGCGGTTTCGTTGATCTGGTTCAGGTGGTAGTAGCCGGTACGCGCCGCCCGCGTATTGCCTGTGCCGCCGACGCCCGAGGTCGCGCAGTCGGTACCCGGGCTGGTCCCGAAATCCAGATGGCCGTCGGTACTGCTGGTCAACGCGCTCGCCCCGCACTCGTCGCGCATCGTGACGTACTTGCCGGCGAGCGCGGCCGAGGCCGTACCCCCGGTGTAGTCGTAGCGGCCGAGCAGGTCGGTGAAGGTCTCGGTGCCCGGCGCACTGCCCTGGCGCACGCCGACGTACGGCAAGGGCATGACCACTTCCGGCTCGGTGTTGGTGGTCAGGAAGACGCCGCCCTCCACCGTCGCGTCGGCGTACGCATTGCGGTCGCGGACTTCCAGGATGCGGTTGGCATGCGCGTCGAACAGCAGCTCGTAGGTGGCGCGGATGCCGGCCAGCCGGTAGACGTAGCGCCATACCAGCCGATGCGCGTAGCCGCTGCCCGCCGCGCCGCGAAACGCCGTGCCGGCGCCGGCGCCATCCGCCGAGACCGGGTACAGCACCCGTTCTCCCGGCTCGATGATTTCCTCGATGCGGGCGCCCGGTTCCAGTTGAAGCTGCGCCACGGCCGCATCCCAGGCGGCCTCACGCGACAGCGCCGGCGTCACGCCGATGCCGACCTCGGCGATGCGCTGGCTCCCGAACTGGACGAGGTTGCCGTGGGAGACGCGAAAGAACGCATAGGCGCCCTCGACCCGCACGCCGTCGTGGTACTGCGCGAACTGGACGAACCAATGGGTCCGGCTTTCGCCGTACGGAAGGCTGCGCTGCCGGTCCAGGCGCAGGTCGATGCCGTCGAGCCGCAGCAGCGGCTGCACCTCGTCGATGAAGCGCGTCAGCGCCTGCGCCACGGTATCCAGCTCGACCGCCGCGCCGGCCGCCACGCCGAACGCCTGCGCGTCCAGTCCGCTCGCGCTGCCCGGCAAGACGGCGATGCCGCTACCCTGGACCAGGTTCGGGCGATCCGACCGGTGGTCCCAGCGCACTTCCCAGGTCCCCTTGAAGCGTCCCTGGAATGCGCTCAGCACCTGTTGCTCGCGTGCCGGCAGCGAAGCGGCCGATTCCAGCTGCGGCGTCACCCGCAAGGAGGCATCGACGAACGCACGCGTCATGCCCGGCGCGCCCGGCTGCGCATCGGACACCTCGACGACGGCCTGCGCGGCGCCGGCCAGCAGCGCCAGCGCCATCACCAGCGCCATCAGGAACACACGACCGGACCTTGCTCGTTCCATACCTGCCTCGCGGAGAATTGAACGCGGGTGACGCCGCGCCGCGGGAAGGTGTCGTCCGGTGAAGGCCGGCATCCGCCCGGCACGATGCTAGAGGCTCGCGCGCGCCGGCGGGACTGGACAAACGCACACGCCCGCACAGCCCCGGCGTGCCCGCGACCGGTGCCGCCTACTGGAAATCCCGGCTGCGCACGTCCAGGCCGCTCAGCAGCGGCGTGAGGTCGGTCAGCTGCGTGGCGATCAGGTGATGGACGCCGCTCTCCGCTTCGAGCCGGCCGTCGACCTCGAGCAGGCGCGATTCGATCAGCACGCGACGCTGGCGCTCGACCAGGTGGTTCCAGACGACGACGTTGATCTGGCCGAACTCGTCTTCCAGCGTGACGAAGATGACGCCGCTGGCGGTCTGCGGACGCTGGCGGCCGGTGACCAGGCCGGCGGCACGCAGCCGGCGGCCGTGGCCGAGCGCCGCGACCTCGCGCGAGCTGCGGCAGCGGCGCGCGGCGAGCCGGCTTCTCAGCAGCGTCAGCGGGTGCGGGCCCAGCGTGGTGCCGACGGTGGCGTAGTCGGCGTGCAGGTCCTGGCCGACCGTCGGCAGCGGCAGGGCGACCTGGACCTCGGCGGTGGCCGGCAGCGCCGCGAACAGCGGCCGCTGCGCCTCGACGCCGGCCGCGGCCCAGCGCGCGCGGTGACGATGGCCGGCCAGGCCGCGCAAGGCGCCGGCATCGGCCAGCCGTGTACGCGCACGCGCATCGAGCCCAGCACGGTCGCTGAGGTCGCCGACGTCGGCGAAGGCGCGATCACGGCGTGCCGCCTCGATGCGGCGCGCATCGGCCTCGGCCAGGCCGCGCACCAGGCGCAGGCCCAGCCGCAGTGCCGGCTGGCCGGCGCCGGTGACCGGCTCCAGGCTGCAATCCCAGTCGCTGTAGCGCACGTCGACCGGCCGTATCGCGATGCCCGGCCGGTGGCTGGCCTCCCCGTCGGCGCCGACGTCGCGCCGCGGCCGGCGCACGTCCTGCAGGATCTGGTCCGGGCTGTAGAACCCCATCGGCCAGCTGTTGATCAGCGCGCAGGCATAGGCGGCCGGCTCGTGGCGCTTGAGCCAGCAGCTGGCATAGGTCAGCAGTGCGAAGCTGGCCGCGTGCGACTCGGGGAAGCCGTAGTTTCCGAAGCCCTTGATCTGCTCGAAGATGCGCTCGGCGAAGTCGCGGCTGTAGTCGTTCGCGAGCATGCCGTCGATCAGCCGCTGGCGATGCGGCTCCAGGCCGCCGTGGCGCTTCCAGGCCGCCATCGAACGGCGCAGCTCGTCGGCGTCACCGGGCGTGTAGCCGGCCGCGACCATCGCGATCTCCATGACCTGCTCCTGGAACAGCGGCACACCGAGCGTGCGCTCGAGCACCTCGCGCAGTTGCTCCGAGGGATACTTCACCTCCTCATCGCCGCGGCGGCGGCGCAGGTAGGGGTGCACCATGTCGCCCTGGATCGGCCCGGGCCGGACGATCGCCACTTCGATCACCAGGTCGTAGAAGGTCCTGGGCTGCAGCCGCGGCAGCATCGCCATCTGCGCACGCGACTCGATCTGGAACACGCCGACGGTATCGGCCCGGCCGATCATCGCGTAGGTGGCCGCGTCGTCGGCCGGGATCGTCGCCAGGGTCAGGTCACGGCCGCGATGCGTGCGCAGCAGGTCGAAGCAGCGGCGCAGCGCGCTCAGCATGCCGAGCGCGAGCACGTCCACCTTGAGCAGGCCGGCCAGGTCCAGGTCGTCCTTGTCCCACTGCACGATCGTGCGGTCGGCCATCGCCGCGTTCTCGACCGGCACCAGCGTGTCCAGCGGATGCTCGCTGATGACGAAGCCGCCCGGATGCTGGGAGAGGTGCCGTGGAAAGCCGATCAGCTCGCCGGTCAGCGCCAGCACGCGCCGCAGCACCGGGCTGTCCGGATCGAAGCCAGCCTCGCGCAGGCGCTCGGGCGGTGGCGCCTCGTCGCTCCAATGGCCACAGCAGCCGGCCAGCGCGTCGACCTGATCGGCCGGCAGGCCCAGCGCCTTGGCGACGTCGCGCACCGCGCCGGCGCCGTGGTAGGTGCTCGCCACCGCGGTCAGCGCTGCGCGACCGCGGCCGTAGCGCGCGAACACGTACTGCAGCACTTCCTCGCGACGCTCGTGTTCGAAGTCGACGTCGATGTCCGGCGGCTCGCCGCGCTCGCGCGAGAGGAAGCGCCCGAACAGCATCTTCATCGTCGTCTGCGCCGGATCGATCTCGGTGATGCCCAGCGCAAAACACACCGCCGAGTTGGCCGCCGAGCCGCGCCCCTGGCACAGGATGCCCTTGTCGCGCGCGAAGCGGACGATGTCGTGCACGGTCAGGAAATAGCTCTCGTAGCCGAGATCGGCGATCACCGCCAGTTCGGTGTCGATCTGTGCGCGCGCCTTGGCCACATCCGCCGCGCGGGATGGCGGCTTCTGCGACCAGCGCCAGTGCAGCCCCTGCTCGACCAGGGTGCGCAGCCACGTCGTCGGCGTGTGGCCGGCCGGCACCAGTTCGTGCGGATACTGGTACAGCGCGCGCAACTGATGGAGGTCGAACGCGCAGCGCTCGGCGATGCGCACGGTCTCGGCCAGCAGCGCCGGCGGGTACAGCGCCGCCAGCGCCGGACGCGGACGCAGGTGGCGCTCGCCGTTCGGGAACAGGCGGTGGCCGGCCTCGGCCACCGTCACGTGGTGACGGATCGCGGTCATCGTGTCCTGCAGCGCGCGCCGGCCGCGTGCGTGCATGTGCACGTCGCCGGCCGCCACCACCGGAATTCCCACGGCCGCCGCCAGCGTCTCCAGCGCCGTCAAGCGCGCCGCGTCGTCCGGGCCTCGATGCAGTTCCACCGCCAGCCAGAGCCGCTCGGGAAACCGCGTGCGCAGCCACTGCCCGGTCACCTGGTCGTCCGGCACGTCGGGCACCCACAAGGCCAGCAGGCCGTCCAATGCCGCGTCGAAATCGGCACGCAGCAACCGGTAGTCGCCTTTCTTCGCGCGCCGCCGGCCGGCGGTAATCAGCCGGCACAGTGCCTGGTAGCCGGCCAGGTTCTCGGCCAGCAGCACCAGCGTGGGGCCGTCCTCGATCCGCACCTCGCTGCCGACGATCAGCTTCACGTCGTGCGCCTTGGCGGCCTGCCAGGCGCGCACGATGCCCGCCAGCGTGCACTCGTCGGTGATCGCCAGCGCGCGGTAGCCCAGCTGGTGCGCGCGCGCGAACAGTTCCTGCGCGCTGGAGGCCCCGCGCTGGAAGCTGAAGTTGGACAGGCAGTGCAGCTCGGCATAGTCCGCGCTCATGCGAACCATCCGTGCAGCATCAGCGGCCCGTCCTCGCCGGCCGGCCGCCAGGCCCAGGCCTGCGGGCCGGCCGCGGTCGCGACGCGGTAGTAGTCGCGGCGCACGTCGCCGCCGTCCCACCAGCCCGACTCGATGCGCTCGGGCCCCGCCAGGATCGCGGCCACCGCCTCGCGCAGCGGGAGCGGCCGCGCCAGCAGCCAGCCCGGCCGCGGCGATGCCGCCGCCGGCGGCGTGCGTCCCGCCTCGTCCTCCGGTTGCCAGGCGCGTTCGGGACGGTGATCGGCCCGGCTGCGCAGGCCGTGCACGGCCGCATCGCCCAACCGTGCGCGCAGGCGCTCGCGCAACTGCGGCCAGGGCAGCGTCTGCTGCGGCCGCTCGTCGAACAGCTCGCGATGCGCCGGCACGAACGCCGGCAGTTCGTGCGCGACCAGGCGCAGCGCCTGGACCGGCGCCAGCGCCGGCACCCGTTCCAGGCGGACGCGCGCCATCTCCAGCAGCATCGCCGCATCACGTTCGGTACTGAGCAGGCCCACCGGCACTTCGGTGGCGGCCGCGCCCGCGTGCTCCAGCTGCAGCACGAAGCGCTGCACGCCACCGTCGCGACCGGCCAGGAAGGCGGCCAGGTCCGCCGTCAGGCGCTTGAGCGGGAACGCCAGCGCCGGCGTCGCGGTCACCTCGAAGCCGAACTCGATCCGCGCATCGAACCGGTCCGGCGGCGCATAGCTCTCCAGTGCCGGCACGCGATCGCCGGTCACGGCGTCCAGATGCCGCAGCACCTCGGCCGGGAAGCGCCGCGCGATCGATTCGCGCGGCAGCGCCAGCACCTGCCCCAGCCGCACCAGGCCCATGCGGGCACATGCCGTCGCCACCTCGCGCGGCAGCCCCGCCCGCTCCACCGGCATCTGCGCCAGCGCCCGGCGCATCGCCTCCACGCCAGGCAGCGCCAGCCCGTCGTGGGCGTTGGCCAGCACGCGCGCCGCCGCCGGCTGCGGCGCCGCGACGATGCGGTGCCGAAAGCCGAGCGCGGTCAGCTCGCGGCGCAGGCGCGCCTCCAGGCGCGGCCACGGGCCGAGCAGGCTCAGGCTCGCGCCGATCTCGACCAGCAGCGCGCCCGGGTATTGCAGGCTGACCTGCGAGCTGAAGCCATAGGCCCAGGCACCGAGGAAGCGATGCCAGCCGGCCGCCTCGGCCGGGTCGTGGTCGATCGCCACGAAATCCCGGCTGATCGCCTGCGCCGCGGCCAGCGGCTGGCCGGCGCGCAGGCCGCGCGCGCGCGCCGCCGGATTGGCCGCCAGCAGCACGCGCCGCTGCGCCGGCCCGCCGACCAGCACCAGCGGTGCCGCCGGGTCGGCACGGCTGCGCAGGACGCCGTCCAGCGCCAGGTGCGGCAACAGGATGCAGATCCAGCGCATCGCCGCCTCAGGCCGGTGCGAACGGCAGCGGCTGTGCCGGCGCGTTGCCGCCGCGGCACTTGAGCACGCGCAACTGCGCCGGCCGGGCGTCGATCGCGATGCGCAGCGCCGCCGGCGAAGGATTGCAGGCCGCCGCCGGCGGCCGGAACGCGAACGCCAGCGCCTGGCCGGTCTCGGCCGCCAGCTGCACGCGCCGCAGTGCGCGGTCGTCCGCCTGCGCCGGCCAGCCGAGCACGGCCGCACAGCTGCCCGAGCGCAGGCACTGCTCGGCGGCCCACAGCGCATCGCGCGGGGTCGCCGCCTGCACCACCTGCACCTGGCGCAGGACCACCCCGGCTGCCTGCCAGGCCGGCGCGAACGGCACGTACGGCGGCGCCACCAGCACCACGCGGCCACCGGCCTGCGTCAACCGCGCCAGGGTCGGCCAGACCAGGCGCAGCTCGCCGCAGCCATCCGCCGCCGGCAGCACCTCGGTCATCGCCGCCTCCGGCCAGCCGTGTGCCGGCAGCACCGCGTCCAGCGCCGGGTACCCGGTCGGCTGCCGGCCGGCCGGCAGCGACGCCGGCTGGCCGCGCCAGACCCGGCGTTCGTGCAGCAGTGCGTCCAGAGCGACGACCGCGCCCATGTCAGCCGCGCCGCACCAGCCCGCAGAACACGCCCTCGATCGCGAAGTCCCGGTCCGCGCTGACCTCGATCGGCCGGTAGGCCGGGTTGCGCGGCAACAGGCGCACGCCGTCGGCGTGCCGCTCGAAGCGCTTGATCGTCAATTCGCCGTCCAGGCGCGCCACCACCACCTGGCCGGTACGGGCCTCGGCCGCGCGCGCCACGCCGACCAGGTCGCCGTCGAGGATGCCGTCCTCGATCATCGAGTCGCCCTGCACGCGCAGCAGGTAGTCCGGCGTCCGCGCGAACGTGCCGCGATCCAGCAGCAGCCGGTCGTGCAGGCCGGCGTCCGCCCCGATCGGCGCTCCCGCCGCCACGCGGCCGAGCACCGGCAGGGCCAGCAGCTCCGTGCGCGGCACCGGCTCCAGCGGCCGGATGCCGCGCGCCTGGTACGGCGTGACCTGCAGCAGGCCGGCCGCCGCCAGCGCCTGCACGTGCTTGCGCGCGACGCTGCGCGAGGCGAAACCGAAGGCCGCGGCGATCTCGGCCAGGCTCGGCGGCTGGCCCTGCGCCGCGATCCGGTCGCGGATGAAGGTCAGGATCGCGGTACGGCGGGGACTGAGCGGCGTCATGGAGTACATTTGTACTCCGATCCGCTGCGCTTGCCTATCTGTCCCGGCATCGAAGGTCCTGTCCCGGGCGCGCAGGCCCCGGACCGGCGTCCGCTAACGGCCCCGGGCGGACCGGGCGGCTGCCCGGCGGTGCGATCGGACCGGCAGCCCTCGCCCGGCTCCGGTCTCCCGTCCGATCGATCCCGCCCGCAGACGCGGGCGGGATCGGTAGGCACCTGTCCCGCCCACGCTACGGATCGAAGCCGTCCGTGAAGAGGTGGTCGCGCACGCCGCGCACGGCGACGCTCAGATGCTCCGGCGGCGACAGCCCGCCGGCCTCGGTCAGCACGATCGCGCCGAAGCCCGGCATGCTCGGTGCCATCAGGGACCGCCCGGACGCATCGACGCTGACCGTGATCTGGAGCGTCTGCGTCGCACCGGGCGCCAGCGTGAAGCTGGCCGGCGTCACCACGGCGGTGATGTCCGCCGCGGTCTCGAAGGTCACGGCCCAGTTCGATGCCGTGGCCAGCGTGCTCCTGACCGTGCGCGTGAACGTGCACGAGGGCGTGCAGGCCACGTTGCGCATCGACGGCAGGTTCAGCTGCTTGATGTTGAGCGTGCCGCCGCTCGGGTTGGCCGCGACGAAATTGGCATAGGTCTCGTCCATCACCAGGCCCGCCCGCTCCGCCAGCGAGACATCGATGCGGCCGTTGCCGAGGCCGTCGCCGTCCCACCAGGCACCGCCCGGACGGACCGCCGTCATCTGCAGCGCCGACTTGACCTCCATCGGCGTCCAGGTCGGGTGGATCGCCCGCAGCAGCGCGCCGGACCCGGCCACGTGCGGAGACGCCATCGAGGTGCCGGACATGTAGTCGTAGCTGCCATCGGCCGTGCGCATCGGCGCATAGATGTCGGTGCCCGGCGCCGCGGCATCGGGCTTGGTCAGATCCGCCAGCGTCCCCGGCGTCGGCCCGCGCAGGCTGCCCGGGGACAGCATGTCGGTCAGCTCGGCGTTCACGTCCAGGCGACCGGTGACGGCGCCCGCCCGGATCAGCGCGATCAGGCGATCGCCCTGGGGCTGGTCGGCCAGGCTGTAGGACGGCGCGGTGGTCGGCGCGCCGGCCGTGTTCATGCTGAGGGCGCCGTATTGGTTGTTGACGACGAGCACCGCCGTCGCACCGGCATTGACCGCATTGGTGACCTTCTCGGCGAAGCCGCAGGCCTCGGTCGCGGGCGTGTTGGCGCCACGCCGGACCACGGCGACCGCGCCGGTGAAGTAGCCGGCAGCGAAACCGCCGGTATTGGTGCAGCCGGCCAGATTGGCCGGATCGATGCGCAGCGGCTGCGCGGTGAAGGCGCTGCCGACCGGCGTCGTGCTGCCCTTGAGGACCGGCAGGTCCTCGAGCCCGTCCACCGCCGCCGGGCCGTCCACCGAGAAGCGGCCGCCCAGCGGACGCACGGTGGCGTAGGTGTTGGCCACCGACAGCACCCACGGTCCGCGGTGGTTGACCTGCCCGACCGGATCGGGCGTCTCGGTGCGCGTATTACCCGCTGCCGCGGCCACGAAGATGCCGGCGTTGACCGCGTCGAGGAACCGGCGATCGTTGTCGCTGCTCGACCACGGCGAGGTACCGCCGCTGATCGAGAAGTTGATCACGCGCACGCCGTCGGCCACCGCCGCGATCGCGCCGTTGATCGCCGCCGCCGAATCGGCACCCGCGCAACGTCCATCGGGCTCATTGCAGACCTTGTAGCTGTTGACGCCCGCGCACGGCGCCATGCCGGACAGCTGCGTATACGGCGCCGGCAGCGTCGGCGCCGGCGTCGTCGAGGCGGCCACCAGCACATTGCCGGCAGCAGTGCCGGCCACGTGCACGCCGTGGCTGGACGAGGTCGCGTCGGCCTCCGGGTTCGGGCCGTTGCAGGCGCCGCCAGGACCGGTAGCGGTCGCGCAACTGATCGCGACCAGCTTCGGGTTGGCGACCGAGAAGCCACAGGCGGCATCGTTGGCGAACGCCGGATGCTGCGAGTTGGCGCCCGAATCGAGCACGGCGATGCGCACGCCGGCACCGCGGTTGGTGGTACCGCCCGGCGACGGCAGGCTCCACACCGTTTCCGCGCCGATCAGCGCCGGCGTGCGGTAGGTGGCCAGCACGTCCGGCTCGCGCGTGGTGACGGACTTGACGCCCGGCACGCGCGCCGCCTCGGCGGCTTCCTCTTCGGTCAAGGCCGCGGCGATGCCGCTGTGCGTGTAGAAGTACTTGTGCGTGACCGTCAGGCTGCGGCCCAGCGCCGCGCCGATCGCCGCCGTGTGCATCGCCGCCGTGTTCTCCAGGTGGCTCACGTAGGCGCGCGCCTCGGCGCTGCGCGCGTCGAACACCTGCGCGCCGGTCGTGCGCGGCGCGGTAGCCGACAGCGAACCCATGCCGCCGTCGTAGTACAGGGTGCCGGGTTCGTCGAACTCGATGAGATAGGTCTTGCGGGTTGCCGCCGGTACGGCGTCACCGGCCGGCTGCGAGACGGCCGGTACCGCGACCAGCCCGCCCAGGCTGAGGGCAATCACCGCGGCCAGCGGCTTGAAGGGAATCGATGTGCGCATGGAACCTCCCGATCGGAAAGAGCAGATCCCCGGCGGGCACGGCCGTTCCGATCGCCGGCACGCGCGAACGGTGGAACGGGTGTCACTCGTGCCGGGGCACCTGGGTTCTGAAAACGCGATCGGCGTGCATCCCCCTACCCCGGCGGACGGATGACGCTTCGTGCGGCTTCGCGTGCGGCGTCGACTTCGGGCGGAATGCGAAGGCGCATCGGGCCAGGCCGGCGCATAGCGGCAGGTCTTCCCGTCAGGCGCGGCAACGCGCCTGCGTGCCGAAGGCGGCAAGCGTGCTGTTCACGGAATACATCGCCATGAATGGACGTCCATACGTCCATTCATGGCGATGAGGCGCATCCACGCCAGCGCATGCGCGCGGCGTGAGCAGCCGGACCGGCGTTGCGCCGGCCCGGCCGCGGCGTTTCACTCGAAGCCGCTGTCGAAGATCGCGTCCGGCCGGGCGCCCGGCACCGGCACGGCCACGTCGAACGCCGCCGGCGTGCCGGCCTGGGCCACGCCCAGCTGGCTGGAGCCCGCCGACGGCGGCGCATCCACCGTGACCGAGAACAGGTACAACGTGCCCCAGTCCAGCGAGCCGCCGGCCGGCGCGGTCCAGCTCAGGCGATTGCCGGCCGTGCTGAACGTCCAGTCGTTGCCGGCATCCAGGTCGCCGTCGCTGAAGCGATTGGCGCTGACCACGGCGCCCGCCTGCAGCGGCACGCTGAAGCCGTTGAAGCCCTTGTTGCTGACCACGCGCAGGTTCGGCTCGCTGCCTTCGGTCACGGCCCGTGCGAAATCGAGGTTGTGCACGGCGTAGTGGTAGGTCCAGCGGCCGTCGCCGAGGTCCACCACGCGCACGGCCACCTTCGCATGCCCTTCGCTGACCGCCAGTTCGGTATTGGCGACCGTGGTGCCGGCCGGCGCGCCCTCGACCCAGCGGTCGGTGACCGAGCCGAGCCGGTAGTTCGCCTGGTTGGCGAACGACCAGTTGGTGCCGCTGTAGGTCGGCGTACCGGTGACCGAGGCCATCGAGTTGTAGATGTTGATGTCCTCGCGTGCGAGGTACCAGGAGTCGAACAGGAACGTGGCGCCCGGATGCCGCGTCGCGCTGATCTGTTCCTCGTTGACCACCAGGCGGCGGCCGTACTGGTCGTCCGGCGGCGTCCAGTTGGTGTTGCTGCCGACGCAGCCCGGATCGAACAGCGAGCCGCAGCGGCCCCACTGCCCGGTCGCCGGGATGATCTCCGAACGGAACGACAGATCCTGGTTGGCGTCGTTGTTGAACGTGCTGTAGGTGTCGCTGCACGAGCGCCCGAGGATCTGGCCGCTGATGTTCTCGCCGGGCGCGCAGCCGAAGTTGGTCGTCAGCCAGGCGTGCTTGACGCCCGAGCGGCCGATCTGCTCGATGCCGCCGTCGGCGTTGATCCGGTACATGTTCCAGATCAGGAACGGATGCTGGTCGTTGTTGTACGGGGCGAAATTGCCGCTGAACTTGCCGTACCAGGGAATGCGCGCGGTCCACAGCGCCGCGCTGGTGCCGAGCGCGCCCTGCCCCGACACCGTCGGCTGGGCGGTGCCGTTGTTGACATTGTTCTTGAGCGTGGAATCGGGTGCGAAGACGACGCGGCCGCTGCCTTCCGGCCCCGTGGCGGCGGACTGGCGCATGCGCGTCACGTTGATGTCGAGCATGAACAGGTCGGCCTGGTAGACGGTGCCGGCCGGCTGGCCGGCCACCTGCTCGCCGTGCCAGTGGCCGCCGGTGCCCTGCGGGTCGTACACGCCACCGCTGCCCTGGCTGTAGATCTCGGCGAGGATCTCCACGTCGCCGACCGGATGGCCGGCCAGCGCCGGCCGGCCGACCCGGGCCGCCAGCGCGGCCGAGGCGCGCATGTCGGCGGTGTAGACCGCCAGCACGCGGTTGTCCTTGACCAGCTCATACATCAGGTTGTCGATGGTGAACCACACCGTGCCGTCGCTGCCGGCGACGTCGAGCTTGCGCGGATCACCGGGATTGGGCTGCAGGCGGAAATCGGTCAGGTCCAGCTGCTGGCCGTCCGGCAGCGTGAACACATAGCCACCGCGCGCCTGCACCGAGCCGCCGGAGAAGCCGGCCAGCGTGCCGCGCTCGGCGCGGAACGCGATGCTGGCCGTGCTGCGCAGCGCGAACAGTTCCACCGTCTGCGACTGGCGCACGCCGAGGCCGTCGGTGAGCCGTGCACTGCGGGCCGGCAGCACGTCACTGCGGCGCTCGATCGACAACCCCAGGTCGCCGATCAGGTCCGGATAGAGGTTGAGGCCCACGGTGCCGCCCCAGGCGGACCAGGCGGCCGGCGTAGCCGGCTCGGGCTCGGCGGCCTGCACCGGCAACGGGAACAACGGCAGCGCCGCCGCCAGGCAGGCGGCCAATGCGAGCATGCGTGGTTTCATCGGGATCTCCCTGCGAGCAAGAACGGGACCGCGCACGGCGGCGGATTCAGGGTGGCGCATACAGCCGGGCGCCCGTGGCGGGCAAACACCACCGGCACGGGCACGGCGAAGACAGGTCTTATCGCTACAAGGCCACCAGCCGGCTCGACGGCGACACGCCGGCATCAATATACCGCGGCAGCCGGTGCACCAGCGTCGGGGGCGGCCAGGACGCCACGCCCTGCGAGCGCAGGGCCTCACCCGCCGTGCCGCCCGTCGTCTCCCATTCGGCCACCAGCGCCTCGTTGCGCTGCAGCGCCGATTCCAGCACCAGCGGCCCGAAGACGTGCACGAACACCCGCGCCGTCCAGCGCCGCAGTTCCTGCGGGTCCGCCGGCCGCGACACGCTGTCCGCGCCGCGCAGGAGCTGCTGCGTCTGCGCCAGGAACAGCGCGATCACCTGCCCCTCCCCGCGCGCATCGTCGAGCACCGCCCGCCGCAGGTACGCCCGGCTGTCCGGCTCCACCGCCAGCACGGCCTCGTAGCCGCTCGCCAGTTGCATGGCCGCTTCCGACAACGGCGCGCGCGGGTCCAGCCCCGGCACCGCCGCCTCGGTGAGGGTGCGCAGCAGCCAGCCGTCCACCGCCTCGCGCAGCAGCACCTTGCTGCCGAAATGGTGACCGATCAACGCCAGCGAGACGCCGGCACGCTGGGCGATGCGCCGCAGCGATGCCTGCGCATAGCCCTTGCTCGCGAACAGTTGCAGGGCCGCCTGGCGGATCCGCGCCTTTCCGGTCAGGTCACAGGACATCGGACGGGGAGCGGACGGGACGGCGCGCGGGGTGGACATGGCGGACTCTCGTGGTGGCGGGCACGGGATACGGAACGCGAACGGCGTCCACCCCCCTACCTCGCCGTCCTCGCGTGCTCCGCGACCGGCCCCTGGACGGCCCCGCGAACACGCTCCCAGGCACCACAGGCAGTCCCGCTCCACCGCGAGCTTGCTGGTGCGCCGTCCGCGTTTCGTGCAGTTCCCGCTCCCCGCGAGCCGCGCTATAGATGGGCTGCCGGACAGTGCCTCTCCCCGGGGCGAAGGAACACGGCGGACACCAGGCGCCTCGCATGGGCGCCGCCAGAGTGGCCGCTCTGTCCGGCCTCGGCCATCCACCCCCCTGGTCAGGCCATCGGAGCCCCCTCCCACGAGGGGGCTCCTTCTTTCGCGCGTCCGCGCCTGCCCGCAGACCCCATCGGCCGCTCCCGCCGCATCCCACCGCTGGCGCGCGCTCCCCGTCGCGTTCAGGCTGCCGCATCAAAACCTCGGCGTATCAGTTGTTTACTAACGGGTGCGCGACGATCTGTAGCGATCGGACCGAAGACCATGCCAGCATTAGGGCTGGGTCCTTGCGCGCGAACGTTTCGCGACGCCCGCCGGCACGCCGGCGGAGCGGACCGAACCAATACCTCCTCTCGGGCGGGCGATGAAGGGTATTTGCGGTGTTTTCGCGGTGCTGCTCGGCTGTGCCGGCCTTCCGGCCGGTGCCGCCGCAGACGCTGCGCACGCCGTCGACTACCGCATCGAGGACGGCGACCTCGGCGACGCGCTCAATGCCTGGGCCAGCCAGAGCGAAGTCCAGATCGTCTATCCGCCGCAGCTGGTGTCGCACCGCACGACGCGCGGGCTGCAGGGCAGCCATGCCCCGCAGGAGGCGCTGGACCGGCTGCTGGAAGCCACCGATATCGAAGCCCTGCCGCTCGGCACGGGCTCCTACCTGCTGCGGCGGGCCCCCGCCCGCGCCGAGCCGGCTTCCACCACACCGCTGGCGGTGCCGGCGGAACCGGCCCACCGGCTGCTGCCGCAGGTGGACGTGCGCAGCCGGCCGCTGCACCGGATCGCCGCCGCCTCCTCGCTGCAGGTCACGACGATCACGCGCGAGCAGATCCAGTCCAGCGGCTACCTGTCGCTGTTCGAGCTGCTGCGCTCCCAGCCGGGCATCCAGGTCACCAGCCAGCCCGAGGTCATGGGCGGCAACAGCGCCGGCCTGTTCCGCGCCGGCGCCTCCGGTGCCGCAGCCGTCGCCCTGCGCCGCCTCGGCGCCAAGGCCACGCTGATGCTGGTCGACGGCCGCCGCCTGTCCGACTACGGGCTGGCCGCCGACCAGACCGGCGGCGTCGCCGACATCGGCGCGATCCCGCTGGCGATGGTCGAGCGCATCGACATCGTCCGCGACGGTGCCGCCACGCTGTACGGTTCCGAGGCGATGGCCGGCGTCATCGACATCACGCTGCGCCAGCGGCTGGACGGCGGCGAGCTGTCCACGCTGCAAGGCATTTCCAGCCGCGGCGACGCGCGCCACCGGCAGGTCTCCGCCGCGCTCGGCGAGCATTTCGCCGGCGGCACCGACCTGCTGCTGATGTTCGACGCGCTCGACCAGGACCCGCTGCCCGGCGACCAGCGCGACTGGTACACCCTGGACCGGCGCAAGGACGGCCTGCTCGACGCACGCAGCGTCTTCTCGTTCCCCGGCAACTACGTCGGCGTGCTGCCCAACGGCTCCACCGTGCTGCGCGCCCGCCCCGGCTGCCCCAAGGAGAACCTCAACGAGGACGGCGTCTGCCTCGACGACAGCGCCAAGGCCACCACGCTGCGCACCGCCAAGGAGTCGCGCTCGCTGCTCGGCCACGTGCGCACCCCGCTCAGCGGCAACCTGGAAGCCTATGCGGACCTGCGCATCGCGCAGATGGAACAGCACCAGCAGTCGGCCCCGTCCGCCGGCATCATCACCAACCCCAACGGCCCTGCCACCACGGCCAGCACCGCGCTGCTCTACTACGCGTTCTGGGACATCGGCCCGATCCGGCAGGCCACCCGCTCGAACATCTTCAGCACCAACCTCGGGCTCAAGCGCGACGGCCCCACCTGGAAGGTGGACTCCACCCTCGGCGTGGAGGAAAGCCGCGTCCGCGAGCGCACCACCGGCCTGGTCAACCGCGAGGCCTTCGCGGATCTGGCCAACCGCCTGGGCTACCAGTTCGACAAGCGCACCCTCAGTCCGGAGATCGCCGAGGCGCTGGCGCCGCCGCTGGCCACCACCGGCCGCACGCGCCTGCTGCGGGTCAGCAGCGTCGCCAGCGGCCGCCTCGCCGGCTGGGCCACCGGCGACCTCACGCTCGACGCCGGCGCGCAATGGCGCCGCGAGAGCCTGCGCTACAAGCCCGACACCTCGCTGACCTCCGACGCGCTGCTGATCGACCGCCTGGCCGGCCGCTTCTCCGCGGCGCGCTCGGTCGGCGCCGGCTACGCGCGCCTGGGCGTGCCGCTGCTGCACGACCTGCAGATGGACCTGGGCTGGCGCACCGAGCACGACAGCCGCTTCGGCACGCATGCCAGCCCCTCGGTCAACCTGCTGTGGACCCCGGTGCGCAGCCTGCTGGTGCGCGCCGGCGCCACGCAGGGCTGGCGCACGCCGACCCTGCTGGAACAGCGGCCCGACGTCACCCACGACGGCGGCTTCTCCTACGTGCTGGTGCCGGCCTCGCTGCTGCCCTGCGCCCAGCCCTACCACGGCGGCGGCGCCGCCAACCTGTGCCTGCTCGAGCAGCGCGCCACGCAGAACCCCGCCCTGCGCCCGGAAACCTCGCGCGGCGTCAGCGCCGGCGTGATCTGGGAACCCAGCGAGCATTTCAGCGTGGGGCTGGACGTCTACCGGCTGCGCCGCAAGAACGAGATCGGCACGATCCCGCCCAGCTATGCGCTGCAGCACCCGGAAGCGTTCCCCGGTTTCCTGGCGCGCGACGACCAGGGCCGGCTGACCGGCCTCAACCTGTTTCGCGTCAACCTGGGCCAGACCCGCACCAGCGGCGCGGACCTGGACCTGCGCTGGACGCTGCCGCCGACGCGCTACGGCACCTTCGGCCTGGACCTGATGGCCAACTGGCTGGACGAGCTGAGCTTCCGCGCCACGCCCGAGAGCCCGGCCTACGAACGCGCCGGCTACGCCAACCAGCCGCGCCTCACGGCGATGGCGGCGCTGCGCTGGAGCGCCGGCCCCTGGGCCAGCACGCTGCTGCTGCGCCACACCGGCAGCTACCAGTACCGCCAGTACGAAGGCGACACCCTGGACTGCCCTGCCTACCGCGCCGCCGTGGGCAAGTGCTCCACGCCGGCCTTCACCCTGGTCAATGCCAGCGTCGCCTACACCGGCTGGACCGACTGGCGGCTGGCGCTCGGCATCGCCAACCTGCTGGACCACGAGCCGGAGTACTACACCGAGGCCAGCGGCGGCTACAACCCGCAGTTCGACGACCCGGTGGGGCGCTACTACTGGCTGTCGGCCACATGGCGGTTCTGACCGTCCCGGCGCCCGCCCCGCGGGCGCGGCCCGCCCCGCCGCCGGCCTTCGCGCGGCACCGAGGTAGGGGGGCCGCCGCCGATTGCGTTGGAGTGGGCAGGTGGCGATCGGCCACGCCGTCCGGTGAACCGTGCTGCACGCATGTCCCACACTGCGCAGACCCGAAACCTCGCCCTATGATGGGCGGATGAGTCGCGAGCCTTCCACGCCAGTCGGCGCCGCTTCCCGGGTGCCGTTCGACCGCTTCGTGGACGAGCGCCGCGGCCCGTTGCAGCGCTTTCTGGTCAATCTCGGCGTCGGCAGCGAAGACGCCAAGGACCTGGTGCAGGAGGGGTTCCTGCGCCTGCTGCGCTACCGCGACACCACGCCACCCGACGAATGGACACCCCTGGCCTACCGGATCGTCCTCAACCTGCACCGTGACCGGCAGCGCCAGGCCGCCACCCGCGAAACCCCGCTGTTCGACACCGACGACGACCTGTCCACCCACGCCTCTCCCGAGCCTTCACCCGAACACCTCGCCACCGACCAGCAGCACCTCATGCTCGCCCGCCAAGCCATCCTGGAACTCCCGCCACGCTGCCGCGAGGTGTACCTGCTCAACCGCGTCGACGCGCTGAGCTACCCCGCCATCGCCGCCCGCTGCGGAATCTCCGTGAAGGCCGTGGAAAAGCACATCTCGCGCGCCCTGCGCGAGCTGCGCGGCAAGGTCGATCGTCTGCTCGCCTCGCGAGGCACGCCATGACCCCATCCGTCACCCCTAGCGCCCTGCCGTCCCTCCTCGTGCACCGCGCCGCCGACTGGCAGGCCCGGCTGCAGGCGCCCGACTGCACGGCCGAAGACCGCGAGGCGTTCGAGCGCTGGTGCGCCGCCGACCCCGCCCACATCGACGCCTGGCTGGACCTGGCCACGCTGCACGCCCAGGCCGCCGGCCTGCGCGAGGACCCCGCCATCGCCGACGCCGCGCGCCCCGCCCGCCGCGCCGCCGTGCACGCGCGGCAGCGGCACTGGCGCAATGGCCTGTCGCTGGCCGCCGCCGCCGCGCTGGTGCTGGTGGCCGGCCTGGCCGGCTGGCTGCACGAGCTGCGCAGCCCGGCCATCGCGCACTACGCCACCCCCATCGGCCAGCAGCAGGTGGTGACGCTGGCCGACGGCAGTCGCGTGCTGCTGGACACCGACTCCGCCATCCGCGCCGAGATCGCCGGCGCCCACCGCGTGCTGCACGTGGAGCGCGGCCGCGTGGACATCACCGTCGCCGCCGACACCCGCCCGTTCGAGGTGCACGCCGGCCGCGGCCGCCTGCGCGACATCGGCACGCGCTTCCAGGTGGCGCACGCCGCCGGCCAGGTGCGCGTGGCCGTGCTGGAAGGCGCCGTCGGCGTCCGCCTGGCCGACGCCGGCCCCGGCGAGACGCCGCTGTCCCCCGGACAGCAACTGGACTACGGCCCCGAGGGCCCGCTGCAAGCCGTCGAGCCCGCCGACCTCGACGCCGCCGACAGCTGGACCCGCGGCGAGCTGGTCTACGCCAACCGCCGCCTGGACGAGGTGCTGGCCGAGCTCAACCGCTATTCCACCGTCAAGCTGCGCCTGGCCGATCCCGCCATCGGTGCCGAGCGCATCAGCGGCGTGTTCCACGCCGGTGACGCCGACGCCGTGCTGGCCGCCCTCGGGGCCGGCTGGGGCCTGATCGCGCAGGAGACCGCCGACGGCGAGATCGTCCTCTCGCGCGGCGCGCACTGATTCATCGGGAGCTGGCCTCCTGTGCGCCCGTGTCCGTCAGGGCGTGCCACCCTGGCGGGTCGGCGAGCGAAGCGGCATCGCCTGCTTGATATCGGCAACAGATTCGACGTGACGCACCGGCACGGCCGCTGGCCTTCGCGGCCGTAGCTCGACTATCCGTCCCTGCGCCTCCTGCGCTTCTCCGGTCCGGCGCTGACCGAAGGCGTCGAGGCCCACGTCATCGATGGCGTGACGGTGCGCGCCACCCACGTCGCCAAGACGGTGGCCGACTGCTCAAGTTCCGCAACGAGATCGGCCTCGACGTCGCCATCGAAGCGCTGCACGAGGCGTGGAATGGCCGGCGCACGACCCGCGACGAGATCTGGCACTACGCGAAGATCGATCGCGTGACCCGCGTGATGCGTCCTTACCTCGATAGCCTGGCGTGAACACGCGCAACATCGCCGCATCCGTTCGCGCGCGGCTGCTCACTAGGGCACGTGCGGAAAGAATCGACTTCAGTCTGCTTGAGGGACGGCCGGGATCTGCCGGAAAACGCCCCGGATAAGTCGCTGTTTCTGGATGATGGAACGCCCTGACCGCCCCCTGTCGAGGCGTCCACCACCCCGTCAACGCGTGGTCGGCGTCGCCCTCTGGGGACGCGGGTCTCGAAGGGAAGGCGCGCTTGAGGGCCATGTCCGGATTCATCGCTCTTTTGCGAGATAGGGAAGCCAGCGAGGAGCAGGCACGAGCGGTGCCTCTTTGACCTTTCGATCGATGCGTCGTTCGTCAACGTCTGCCGGACAGGCGGTGATGGCGTCGTGACATTTTTTTGCGCCGGACCTTTGCATGAGCCATGCAAACGCATGCGGTTGCGCTGCTCACGCGGCTTCTACACGGGCAAGGCACTCCGACCCCGTTTCTGTCTTTCTGCTTGCTACACATCTAAGGGGATGATCGCTATGAACACTGCTGTATTGCGTTGGCGTAAGCGGCTGGCCTCGGCTGCCGCTTGGGTCGCAGTGACGATGGCGGTCGCACCGTTGTTGTCGTTGAGCACGGCTTCCGCCGAGCCCGTCGTGGGCGAATCGGTCTATGTTGCAAACAAGATGCAGGGCTACGGCGGGACCGCCTTGGTAGGCATCTTCGCCAACACGCCGCCTGACATCGGCAATCTCGGCACTCCAGAGTACTGGAGCTACTGTGTCGAGCACGACATCCCCGTAGGGACCTTTCGGATTGCGACGCTCGAAGCGCCGCCGTCGTACCTGGGCAGCAACTACTTCACCAGTGCCACGATCCAGGCAAAGGTGCTCTGGGTGTTGGCGCACAGCTATCCCCACCTGAGCCTGTCCGACTTCGGTACCGCTGCCGGTGTTCCGGGGATCTCGGCGAGTGACGCCATCGAGGCGGCTCAGTACGCGATCTGGCGTTACACCGACCTGGACTTCGACGCTGCCTGGAACTGGGAGACGCCGGACTCGGAGACGGCCTACTGGTACCTCGTCAACGGGGCGAACGCCAGCAGCGGCATGACCCTTGCTGAGCTTCAGAGTACGGCCGCGATCGTTGCGCCGGGTGGCACGCAGGTCGCAGGCACCTTGGTCGGCCCGTTCACGGTCAGCACCAACCAGCCGATTGCCAGTGTTTCGGTGACGGGCGGCTACACGCTGACCGATGCCAGCGGCACGGCGATCGACACCTCGGCGGTCACCGACGGGGATGAGATCTACATCGATCTCACCGGGGTCACCGCGGCGGGGTCGGCAACCGTCACGGTCTCTGCTGCGGGATCGAGCGTCTCCGGAAACATCGTCTCCGTTCCGGAGACTGCGGGCGGTGTCGCCACCGCCGACAGCCACGCCCAGACCCTGATGATCGTCGCTCCGAGCACGTTCCGTACCACCGACTCCGCCGCGGTTTCGTGGGTTTCTGGCACCCCGCCGCCGGCATTCTGTCCGGCGGCTGGCGACCCGACGCAGGTCTTCAGCCTCGTCAACGGCGTCGACATCTACGGCTACACGCCGCCAGGCACGTCCGACGCGCTCCTGCCGCTGCTTCCGGCCACGGTATCCGGCAACCTCAACGCACTCATGCTCGATCCGCTGCGCAACCGGCTGCTGATGATCCAGCGGTCGAGCGGTACCGCATCCACTCTGTGGGCCTACGACTCCGCCAACGGCGGCTGGTACGTAGCATTCGGTCCCTTCGTTTCGCCCGATTTCCCGCGTGGTGGATTCAACGCGAGCGGCACCGGCTACCTGCTGGGTGGCGGGTCGAATCCGGAAGTGTGGGAAGTGGAGTCATCCTCGGCCTTCGGCTACACCGTGACCTCGATCGGTGTGATGAACTACGACCATGCGCCGACCGACTTCAGCTCCGGGGACATCGCATTCGACGGCAGCGACAGGGCCTGGCTGGCGGTCGGACAGGATCTCTACCACCTCGACCTGAGCGGCAGCTCGCCGTTCCCGGCCGTGCGCCAGACACGCCCGCTGCTCGGCGGTTCGCCGAGCACGATCGGCTGGGCCGGCATCGCGTTCGCCGAGGACGGCACGCTGATTCTCGCCAACAACGCGCCCTCGCCGAGCGCCTACTACCAATACGATCCGGCAACGGGCGTCATCGTCCATCTGTCCAACACCACGGCGAACGCGTCCCGCGATCTCGCCTCCTGCGCCTTCCCGGCGCGGTCGGATCCCGCACTGTCGGTCGCAAAGACCCTGACCGCCGTGAATGGCGCGCCGTATGTGCCGCCGACCGCCGTGTCGGCCGGCGACACGCTGACCTATACCCTGACGGTCACCAACTCGGGCGGCGCCGTGGCAACCCTGTTCGCCGGCGACGTGGTCGAAACCGTACCGGCCGAGACCACCCACGTGAGTGGCGACAGCTTCACCTGCGCCGCCGCCACAGCCGGATCCTCGTGCGGCAATACCTCGACGTTCAACGTCGCGGCCGGCGCCAGCGCTGACCTGAGCTTCACGGTCCAGGTGGGCGCGACGCCCACCGGCGCCTCGATCACCAATACCGTCGCCATTCCGGGCGAAGTCGACTGCGCGATCGCGCCGAACGATTGCGAGGAAGCGACACCGGTGCTCACGCCGGCGAACGTCACGCTGGCCAAGACCCTGAGTGGGGAGAGTGGCAGCCTGTCCGGCCAGGCCGAAGCGGGCGAGCAGCTGACCTACACGATCACGCTGACCAACAGCGGTGGCACGCCGGCACTGAACTACGGCGTGACGGACACGCTGGACCCGAACGTCACGTTCGTGTCCGCCGACAACGGCGGCGCGGCCGCCGGCGGCGCGGTGACCTGGAGCGGCCTGACCGTGCCGGCGAACGGCACGCTGACCCTGACCGTGGTCGTGCAGGTGGTCGATCCGATCCCGGCCGGCGTGACGCAGATCGGCAACGTCGCCTACGAGACCGGCACCACGCCGCCGCCGTGTCCTCCGGCCGGCGGGCAGTGCGTCGTCGTGCCGACCGCGCCGCAGGTGTCCATCGTCAAGTCGGCCGGCATGCCGGCGCCGACCGGCGTGCCGAACCAGTACGCGCTGACCTACGTGGTCACCGTGCACAACGCGGGCGGCAGCGTCGGCGCCTACGATCTGGCCGATACGCTGACGTTCAACGGCGCCGCGGTCACCGCAGTGACGACGCCGGTCCATGCCTCGTCGAGCGGCGAGGTGCAGGACGGCGTGCCCGGCGTGTTCACGCCTCCGGCCGGCGGCTCGATCGTGACCGGCGAGCGCATCGGTGCACAGGGTTCGGAGACCTGGACCTACACCGTGACCTACACGGTGGACGACGCCGACCTCGCGGCGGATTGCATATCGCCGTCCGGCGGCCTGCGCAACCATGCGCTGCTCGGGGGCGCGTCCGCCGGCCCCCCGGCGGCCGACACCTGCACCGGCGCGCCGAGCGTCAGCATCGTCAAGACCGCGGCCGCACCGGTACCGACCGGCATGCCGAACCAGTTCGCGCTGACCTACACGGCCGAGGTGGCCAACACCGGCACGCTGCCGGGCGCCTATGATCTGACCGACGCGCTGACGTTCAACGGCGCCACGGTCGACGCGATCAGCGCGCCGGCGTACACCTCGTCGACCGACACGCAGGACGGCACGCTCGGTGCGTTCACCGCGCCGGCCGGCGGCACGATCGTCAGCGGCGAGTCGATCTCGGCCGACGGCACGGAGACCTGGACCTACACGGTCACCTACACCGTGACCGATGCGGCGGCAGCGCAGGACTGTGCCGATCCGTCCCGCGGCCTGCGCAATCGGGCCGAACTCGGCGGCTCGCTGGGCGGGCAGTCGACCACCTGCACCGGCGCGCCGGCGGTGAACATCGGCAAGAGCGCCAGCGGTCCGGTGCCGACCGGCAACCCGGACGAGTACCGCCTGACCTATCGGGTCAACGTGCAGAACGACGGCAGCCTGCCGGGCACCTACGATCTCGCCGACACGTTCACCTTCGGCGGCGTCACGGTCGTCTCGGTCGGCGCCGTGCAGCACGGTGGCAGCGATCCGCTGGCGACGCCCCTGGGCACGCTGACGGCGACCGGCGGCACGATCGTGACCGGCGAGACGATCGCCGCGGGCGCGAGCGAGAGCTACACCTACACGGTGACGTTCACGATCGACGACGTGAACGCGGTCGGCACGTGCGCGACCGACGGCGGATTGAAGAACCAGGCCGAGCTCGGCGGCAGCGCCAGCGGCCAGGTCGGCACCTGCAGCGACGTGCCGGACATCGCGGTGACCAAGACCGCGACCGGTCCGGCACCGGCCGGCGCGGCGAACCAGTACGCAATCACCTACACGGTGGCGATCAGCAACACCGGCGCCGCCGCCGGCAGCTACGACCTGTCGGACGCGTTCACCTTCGCCGGTGCCACGGTGGACACGGTCAGTGCGGTCACGCACGCCGGCCCCGATCCGCTGGCGACGACCCTGGGCACGCTGACGGCAACGGGCGGCACGATCGTGACCGGCGAGACGATCGCCGCGGCGGGCGTGGAGACCTACACCTACACGGTGACGTTCACGCTGACCGATCCGGCGCTCGCCGACGACTGCGCGAACCCGGCCGGCGGCCTGCGCAACGTCGCCGTGCTCGGCGGCAGCGCCAGCGGCGATGCGGCCACCTGCACCGGCACGCCGCGGGTGACGATCGCCAAGGCGCTGACCGGCGAAAGCGGCAGCGCGGCCGGCGTGGCCGAGCCGGGCGAGCAGCTGACCTATACGATCACGCTGACCAACACCGGCACGATGCCGGCGCTGGACCAGCACGTCGCCGACCGCCTCGATCCGAACGTCACCTTCGTCTCCGCGGACAACGGCGGCACCCAGGTCGGCGGCAACGTCGAATGGAACGGCCTCACCGTGCCGGCCGGCGGCAGCCTGACGTTGACCGTGACGGTGCGCGTGGCCGATCCGCTCCCGGCCGGCGTGATCGCGATCGGCAACGTCGCCTACGACCCGGCCATCGGCCCGCCGACGGATTGCAACGTCACGCCGCTGCCGCCGAACTGCACGACCACGCCGACGCCGGCAGTGGTGGCGATCGTCAAGGCGCTGGCCGGCGAGAGCGGCACGCTGCCGGGCGTGGCCGAATCGGGCGAGCAATTGACCTATACGATCACGCTGACCAACACCGGCGGCAGCGACGCCACCGGCTACGGCGTCACCGACGCGCTCGATCCGAACACCGTGTTCGTCTCGGCCGACAACGGCGGCGTCGGCGCCGGCGGCACGGTCACCTGGAGCGGCCTCACCGTGCCGGCGAACGGCTCGCTGGTGCTGACGGTGGTCGTACGGGTCGCCGATCCGCTGCCGGCCGGCGTCACGCAGGTCGCCAACGTCGCCTACGAGACCGGCACGCCGCCGCCGCCGTGTCCGCCGGCGGGCGGGCAATGCGTGGTGGTGCCGACCGCCGGCGCGGTGACCATCGCCAAGTCGGTGCAGGACGCGAACGGCGACGGCCTGGCCGCCCCGGGCGAGCAACTGACCTACAGGATCGTGCTGACCAATACCGGCGGCAGCGACGCGACCAGCTATGGCGTCACCGATCCGCTCGACGCCAATACCGTGTTCGTGTCGGCGGACAACGGCGGCACGTTCGCCGCCGGCGTGGTGAGCTGGAGCGGACTGACGGTGCCTGCGAACGGCACGCTGGCCCTGACCGTCGTCGTGCGCGTCGTCGATCCGGTGCCGCCGGGCGTGACGCAGATCGACAACGTCGCCTACGAGACCGGCACCCCGCCGCCGGACTGCGAGGCGACGCCGCGGCCGGCGAACTGCACCTCGATCGAGGTACCGCCACCGACCGGTACGCCGCAGCTGCTGATCACCAAGACGGCGGGCTCTGCGACCCTGCGACCCGGCGGCACGGTGGTCTACACGATCACGGTGAGCAACGTCGGCAACGCCGACGCGATCGGCGCGGTGGTCAACGATCCGATCCCGGCCGGCATCGACACGTTCGCCTGGACCTGTGCGGCCTCCGGCGGCGTCGCCTGCCCGAACGCCAGCGGCAGCGGCGCGATCGCCGAGACGGTGGCGACGTTCCCGGTCGGCGCGACGCTGGTGTACACGGTCACGGCGACCGTGTCGGCGAATCCGCCGGCGACCGTCGTCAACACCGCCACGGTCACGCCGGGCGGCCTCGCCACCTGCGCGCCGGCCGGAACGCAGCCGCCCTGCCCGGCGACGGTGATCGGCACGGTGACGCCGGCGCAGCCGCCGCTGCCGGTACCCGCTGTGAACAAATGGGCCCAGTTGCTGATCGCCCTCAGCCTGTTCGGCCTGGCCTGGCGCAGCTGGCGCCGGGTCGGGGAGTAGCCCGCAACGGCTGCGCTCGATCTCGCCGCCTGAAAGATCGAGTGGTTTGCACTACCGGGCGTTCTGCCGCGGCTAGCGAAAACAGCCGCGGCGTCTTCTTCACGTCAAGCGCTTGCATGCGCGACGTGGTGGCACTCCTGAGCCAGAGCGGCTTTGCAAGCCGCTCTGGCTTTCGCTCGTTCGAGCCCTGTGAGCCGTCGATGGCGCCAGTCACCGCAAACGAGGTCACCGATGAGCGCGATCTTGGTGGCGGTGCGCGCTTTCACCGCGGCGACGCGTCGACCGATTCGCCGCTACGTGATCCCAGTCCGCACGGCGGCCGATCTGCACCGCACGCCATGCAAGCACCGCGCCGCCGATCTTGATCCTGGCATGGCGCGAGACGGGCCATTCCCGATTTCAATGCATGCCTACACCACGCGGCTTCCCCGTCCGTGCCGACAGCCAGGTTGCCTCATCCAGGCACACGTCCATCCGTGCCTCACGCGTGCCGAAGCACTGCGCCAGCGCCCGCGGCGCCAGGTGGCAATGCCCTACACCGGAGACTCGCTCGATAACCAGGGAACTGCTGGCGACGATGAAGGCTGGCAGCTCCGGACATCCACATCTATGCAGGCCGATGCGATGTTCGAGCGGACAGAGTCGCCCCGCAACTTGGGCATCTGACGCAGGAAGCTGTAGGGTATAGCGCACCTGTATTGACGGGCATACTCTTTGGCCAAGCTGACCGGAAGCTCGAGTACAAATCGGTCGCGCAAGAGAGGGAATCTGATCGTTCCAACGCCGGACTGAAACGATAGCAGGTCTACATTCCAGTCCGCCGCTTCGCGGTGAACGAAGGCCAGGGAGATATCATGCAAACAAAAATAGTCGCGCTCATCACGCTGTGTTTTTTCTTTGGCCTGCCTGTTGTGCAGGCAGCGCCACTGTCTCTTTTCACGCATATCACGCACTCGGGATCGAACAACTCGCCTCCTCCGCCGGATTCCCTTGCGGTGTACGATTCGACGCTCGACGTCGTGGGCCTGGCAGGCATGCCGAGCGAAGTGCTGGTACAGATTCCGCGCGAGCTCGGTGATGTCGTAGCCACCTTGACGCTTGAACGCATGATCCGCCGCGAAGGCTTCGCCGAGCGCGACGCCTGGGCCTGCAGCCAGGGCGACGTCAGCGCTTGCGAGCTGATTCCCTACCCGGGGCTGCCAGCGAACAAGTTCTCCTACACCTGGATCGGAAAGGGCAACGACTACTTCTTGCGCCTGACGGTGCATCTCGGCCATGCGGTCGGCGTCATCTGGGGGCCCAAGGGACGCTTTGAGATCCAATGGAGCCAGATGAAGGAGCTCCGCATGGCGTACTTCCGCAGCGACGAAGGCTTCGAGAGACGCGGAGATTCTCGCCCCCCAGCAGGACCTGGCTCGCCCCGTTCCGGCGCTCAGCGCCGCGGAGGCTCAGGACGCTACATTGATGCGCATCGAGCCCCAGCAGCCGGCTGGCGCTGGCGTTGCGGACCTGGACATGCTTTTCCTGTTCAACGAGGAAGCGCGTCGGCGCGCCGGTGGAAATCCGGCCGACTGTCGGGATACCGCGGGCATCGTGGCCGCAATCCACCAGCGCATAGAGGATACGAATGATGCGTTCGCCAACAGTGGGATTCCCGCGCGAATCGGCGTGGCGACGGTGACGCGGCTGAACGGGTACACGCTGATCCCTTACAACGGCGATGGTCGAAACCCCCTCCTGAATCTTGACAACATTACTTCCAGTCTCAACATAAGGGCATATCGAAACGCAGTCGGTGCGGATGTCGTTTCCACCCTATTCGACACGCAGACGAACCTCGGCCCTTGCGGCATTGCCAATGTTCAGCGGTACGGCTGTACCTATCCGGACGCCACGTCCGGTTGCGACATTGGCGCCCAGTTCTCCGAATGGGCGACCTACCTGGATACCGTCGAATGCACAGCGGTGCAGATCGCTACGCACGAGCTTGGGCATGTGCTGGGCGCCGAACACCACTTCAGCGATGTGATTCCGCGGGATGTGGCCTCGTATCCATACTCCTTTGGTTATGGCTTCTCGTCGACAACGAATGGCTTCGAGACCATCATGGCGCAAAGGTTCTACTCCGATCCCACTCACTATCCGATTCGGCTGCTTCAGTTCTCGAATCCGAACATCAACTACAACGGCGTTCCTACCGGTAACGCAGCCACTGCCGATAACGCGCGTACGCTGCGCAACCTGATACCGGGAACCGCTGCATTCCGTACACGGCCCGAGCGCATCTTTGCAAGCGGCTTCGATGAGCCGTCGGTTTGTCCGGGAATCACCTACTAGGCGACGCGCAATGATGGCTCCCTCGGTCAAAGTGTGTGCTCGCCTCGGGGCTTTCCTTGCCTGCGTGGCCTCGGTCTCGGCGATCGCCGGGGCACGTCCCAAGGTCGATCTTTCCGTCAGTGTCACGACATCACCTGTGCCGTTCGAGCCGGGCGGCATCGTCACCGTCACGATGACCGTGCACAATGCCGGGCCGGACGCTGCGGGAGCGACGCTCCCCAACGAACGATCGGTCATCGTGCGCGAAAAGCCGTACGGCATCGTGGAGCGTCCCCCGCCCTTTGTGCTCTTCGAGCCGGCCACGGGGTGTTCGGCGTACGCTCAAGAGAGCGAACCGATTCCTGGCCTTCCCGGAGGGGGACTTACGTATTTGTTCTCGTACTACTTCGACACGGTGGGTTCTGGAGAGTCCAGAACGTGCGTCTATCGGGTCAGGTTCTTGCCATCGACCCAGGCAGACTTCGCCACTAACTGGCGTATCTCCAGCGCCAACGACGATGACACCAACCCGAACAACAATCAGTTCGACTACACGTTCATCGCAGCGGAGCCGCCAGCGCCGGTTGCGGTTCCCGCGCTGTCATTGACCGGCTGGCTCCTGCTTGGCTTGGGCCTGCTGCTGACGCCCGTCCTTGTCCGAACTTACCGGGCGTGACGGAAGGCCCCCCGCGTTTGCGAGGACGATCTGCAATCAGCTTGCCCAAGCAGCACCGACTATAGGCGGACGTGTAGCGATGGCTTCGTCAATCTCAGTATGCGCTCGCCTGGGCGCTGTCCTTACCTGCGTGGCCTCGGTCTCGGCGATAGCTGGGGCACGTCCCCAGGTCGATCTTTCCGTCAGCGTCACGACGTCTCCCGAGCCATTCGTGCCGGGAGGTATCGTCACCGTCACGATGACCGTGCACAACGCCGGGCCGGACACCGCGGGAGCAACGCTACCTGATCAACAGTCGATCATTGTTCTCGAGAGGGGCTACGACATCGTGGACCGCCCCCCGCCCTTTGTGCTCTTCGAGCCAGCCACGGGATGTAACGCGTATGCGCGGGAAACCGAGCCGATCCCTGGTCTTCCTGGCGGAGGACTTGCCTACTTGTTCTTGTACTACTTCGACGCCATCGGTCCTGGGGAATCCAGGACGTGCGTCTATCGGGTCCGGTTCTTGCCATCGACACAGGAAGACTTCGCCACAGACTGGCTGACCACCAGTCCCAACGACGATGACATCAACCCGAGCAACAATCGCTTCGACTACACGTTCGTCGCAGCGGAGCCGCCAGCGCCGGTTGCGGTTCCGGCGCTGTCTCCGGCCAGTTGGTTCCTGCTTGGATTCGGCCTTCTGCTAACGCCCGTCTTTCTCCGAACTTACCGGGCGTGACGGAAGGCCCCCGCGTTTACGAGGACGATCTGCAGTCGGCTGGCCCAAGAGCTCCTACTACGCAGACGCCGACCACCACAATGTACGTTCGCCTGGTGGCTGTCCTTGCCTGCATGGCTTCGGTCCCGGCGGTCGCTGGCGCGCGCCCCCAGGTTGATCTTTCGGTTAGCGTCACGACATCTCCCGAGCCGTTCGTTCCGGGCGGCATCGTCACCGTCACGATGACCGTGCACAACGCCGGGCCGGAAACCGCTGGAGCGATGCTGCCCAATCAACAGTCAATCGTTATCCTCGAAAAGCCGTACGACCTCGTGGATCGTCCTGCACCTTTTGTGCTCTTCGAGCCGGCCACCGGATGCACCGCGTATGCGCATGTAACCGAGCCTATTCCCGGCGTTCCCGGCGGTGGAATCGCATTTTTGTTCACGTACTATTTCGATGCCATCGGTCCCGGGGAATCGCGGACGTGCGTCTATCGGCTCCGGATCCTGCCGTCGACACAAGCGGACTTCGCCACCTACTGGGAGACCCTCAACCCCAACGAGGATGACATCAACCCGAGCAACAATCGCTTCGACTACACGTTCATCGCAGCGGAGCCGCCAGCGCCGGTTGCGGTTCCGGCGCTGTCTCCGACCGGTTGGTTCCTCCTCGGAATCGGTCTGCTGCTGACGCCCATCCTTGTCCGAACTTACAGGGCATGACGGGAGGCCCGTACGTGTACGAGGACGGTCTGCAGTGTGGAATGTCCCTGGAGACTCCTGACTCAGCCGTGCCCCGACGATCCCAGTTCGCATGGCGGCCGACTTGCACGCCACGCCATGCAAGTACCGCGCGCCGCCGATCTTGATCCTGGCATGGCGCGAGACGGGCCATTCCGCAATTTCAATGCGCGCCCTCACCCCGCGGCTGCCCCGTCCGCGCCGACAACGAGGTCGCCTCGTCCAGGCACGCGTCCACCCGTGCCGCCAGCGTGCCGAAGCACTGCGCCAGCGCCCGCGGCGCGAGCGCCAGCGTGGCGTCCGGCCCGTCGTCCGCCGCCGCGCGCGGACGGGTCAGCGTTTCCAGCAGCCGCAGCTCGTCGCGCAGCTGGCCCAGCCTCACATAGGCATCCTCGGAAAGCCGGTAGTGGCCCGCCACCACCGGCGTCGTCGTCCTGTTCATGGCCCTTGCTCCTCAAGCGGGCAGCACCGGCCGCACACGCCGGCGTGCACATGGCACCTGCTCGAAGCCCGTCGCGCGCGCAGCCGGCGGCACGGGAGGGACGCGAAAAGCGCAGTGCCCGTGCCGGCACCTGCGCATTTCGAGCGCCGCATGCGCGCCGGAAGGCGCGCGCAGCACGACGTTGAACGGGGTTTCAGTCCCTGCGGCGGTTCAGCCAGAACGCAAACACGCCCGCCGTGAGGAACATCATCAGGCTGTACAGCGCAGCCGGGATCGACATCGTGGCATTGCCCAGCACATTGAGCGCGATGTAGATCGCCAGCGTGCCGTTGTGGATGCCGATCTCCATCGCGATCGCCGTGGCCTGCCGGCGCGGCAGCTTCAGGGCCAGCGGCGCCAGGTAGCCACTGCCCATGCTGACCAGGTTGAACAGCAGGCAGGCCACACCGACCGCCGCGAAGAACGACAGCAGCGTCTGCCACTCGCCGGCCACCGCGGCCACGATCAGCAGCGCCAGCACCAGCACCGACAGCAGCCGGATGGGTTTCTCCATGCGCTCGGCAAAGGCCGGTGCACGCGAGCGGACCAGCATGCCGATCGCGACCGGCAACAGGATGATGACCGCGACCTCGACGATCTTCTGCACTGGCGGCGGCACGTACTGGCCGGCGCCGAGGAAGTACTCCAGGGCGAGGTTGAGGATGATCGGCAGCGTCAGCAGGCACAGCACGCTGTTGACCGCCGTCAGCGTGATGTTCAGCGCCACGTCGCCGCGCGCCAGGTGGCTGTAGATGTTCGCCGTGGCGCCGCCCGGCGACGCCGCCAGCAGCATCAGCCCCACCGCCAGTTCCGGTGGCAGCTTGAACAGCAGCGCCAGCGCGAAGGCCGCCCACGGCAGCACGCCAATCTGCAGGACCAGGCCGATCAGCACCGCCCGCGGATAACGCGCGACGCGCTTGAAATCGTCGATCGTCAGGCCCAGCCCCAACCCCAGCATGATCACGCCCAGGGCCAGCGGCAGCAGCAGGTTCGTCAACAGCGAAGCATTCATCCAGCCCCTCCCCCACGGATGTGATGCGCGAGCGTACCAGTTCCGCCGGCGCAGACGCCGACCCGGCCTGCATCGCCCCTCCAGAGGCGACGCATCGATGCCCGCCCCTTCGCGGCACGCCCCTGCCCCAGGCCTGCCGCAAGCGCAGCCCGATGGCGCGCGCGGGAGCGAGAAATGCCCCGTGTACGCGCGGGGATGCGTGCATTACGAACACCGCATCCGCGTCGGATGGCGCGTGCATCGTGGCGGTACACCGGCGCCTACACATGCCTGCGCCCCTTGGCCCGGCGCGGACGCCCCTCCACCGCGCGGAACACCGTCAGCAGCCGCTGGTAGGCGCAATCCGCATAGCCCGCCTCCGACCATACCTCGTTGCGATACGCCAGCACCGCGTCCAGCCATTCGCCGAGTTCACCCACCAGCGCACGCCGGTCGAAGCGCCCCAGCAGCTCCGTGCGCGATTCCAGGAACGTTTGCATCATTCGCCGCCGCAGCACCGCAATGTCGCCCTCGCCCACGTGGTGCGCCTCGTGCTCCTCCAGCAGCGCCGGTGTCATGGTGGCGATGAAATCGTCCAGCGACAGCGGCACCAGCCGCACCACCATGTCCTCGCTCATCGCCCACCGCCCGGCCGGCGCAGCACGGCGAAACCATCGATCCCCTGCATGCACTCCCGTACGGCAGCCCGCCGCCCATCGGGCGCATTCGTGGCCCCCCTGTGCCGCCGGCAGCGAATGACCACCAGCCACGTGCCGATTGCGCACGGCGCCTTGCGCAGCGGCAACGCCGGCCACGGTGCCGGCGCCGCCGGCGGAGGAGGACTCAAACGAACGTTGTCTTTCATGGCGATCACCTCTCCTTGGATGCCTGAAGGAATCCACCGGAATCGCGTGCATCCGCAATCCGGCGGAACGCACGGCCCACCGGCGCGTAGAGGCGCCGGGGATGCCGGGAGGCTAGAACCGCACAGAGACGGCGGGCGTATTTCCCCTTGCGGGGTGTTGTATTAGCCGCCCTCCCGGCGCACGAACGCCGAGAGTGACCGCGCGAGGCGCGGGCACAAAAAACCCACCGGACTTTCGGAGGTGGGTACCGCTCTGTGAAGGAGGTTCTAGGCTCCGTGGTCGAGTCTGCGCGGGGGGGAGAGAGGTGTCAAGGTGAGAGCGGCTTGGAGGGGTGATTTCTTACAAGTGCACATCCTGAATTCGGACGGCAGGCTGCTTGTGCAACAGTGAGCTATCGCAAAGATGCCTCCGCTGCTGTTTCCACTCGTCTGAACTGCCTGTGCGGCAGCGAGCGCCCTGCCGATGGTGCTGGTGATGCTCAAAATTTTCTGAGCTGCCTGTGCGGCAGTGAGCAAGGCCAGCGAGGCCGGGCGCGACTACCTGTCTTTCTGAGCTGCCTGCGCGGCAGTGAGCGCATCGTCTCGTAGAGCTGCGTCGATTCCATCTTTCTGAGCTGCCTGCGCGGCAGTGAGCGTAGAGGTTGTCGGCGTTGAGGACCGAGGTCGTTTTCTGAGCTGCCTGCGCGGCAGTGAGCGGCGATCGCCGTGCCGGCGGTGACGTTGAACATTTCTGAGCTGCCTGCGCGGCAGTGAGCAGTCCCATCCGTGGGACGACGACCGCATTCGTTTTCTGAGCTGCCTGCGCGGCAGTGAGCGGCGATGGCTGTCAAGTGCACGTCGGCTTGAGTTTCTGAGCTGCCTGCGCGGCAGTGAGCATGGGGTGGGAGGTTCGCCAGCCGTCCGGGAATTTCTGAGCTGCCTGCGCGGCAGTGAGCCCGGTCTACTTGTCGGTTAAGCGACCTCTTGATTTCTGAGCTGCCTGCGCGGCAGTGAGCCGCACGGTCAGCGGTCGAACACATCCTGGATCTTTCTGAGCTGCCTGCGCGGCAGTGAGCGGCGCGCCCGTCAGGTCAGCGTAGGCCCCTGATTTCTGAGCTGCCTGCGCGGCAGTGAGCGAGCCGAAGAAGTACGGCGACAAGGTGCAGCATTTCTGAGCTGCCTGCGCGGCAGTGAGCGCGAAGACGTCAGGGTTCGTGATATCGCGTGTTTTCTGAGCTGCCTGCGCGGCAGTGAGCCAGCGTGGTTAACCTGAACCAGCGCACGGAGATTTCTGAGCTGCCTGCGCGGCAGTGAGCGCCAAGCTGACGCTCGGCGAGGGCTGACCCCATTTTCTGAGCTGCCTGCGCGGCAGTGAGCATGGCTACAGCCCTCCTCATCACCGGATTCCTTTTCTGAGCTGCCTGCGCGGCAGTGAGCTCCCCAGCGAGACCCGCGGGTCGAGCTGATCGTTTCTGAGCTGCCTGCGCGGCAGTGAGCCAGAAGAAGCCGGTGGATGTCGAGGCGCTTCTTTTCTGAGCTGCCTGCGCGGCAGTGAGCTCCAGCGCCGGCATCGAGAAGCTGCTTCGGCATTTCTGAGCTGCCTGCGCGGCAGTGAGCGAGGACGTCACCGACCCGGAGCGGTTCATCCATTTCTGAGCTGCCTGCGCGGCAGTGAGCGGCACTGCCTCTCGAAGACCTCTATCGCGCCTTTTCTGAGCTGCCTGCGCGGCAGTGAGCTGCTCGGCCGGGTCTCAAGTGCCCGGGGGTGCTTTCTGAGCTGCCTGCGCGGCAGTGAGCGTCGAGCCGTGGCTTCAGCAAGTCCTCCCACATTTCTGAGCTGCCTGCGCGGCAGTGAGCGGCATCCTGGTGCATCCCGTCTCGCTCGGTGTATTTCTGAGCTGCCTGCGCGGCAGTGAGCCACCGCACTACGGGGAGGTGGATCCGCCGGAATTTCTGAGCTGCCTGCGCGGCAGTGAGCCAGGGGTTAGCGACCTGATCGATGCCACCGACTTTCTGAGCTGCCTGCGCGGCAGTGAGCCGTACTTCACGCCCATGCTTAGGCCACCTTCTTTTCTGAGCTGCCTGCGCGGCAGTGAGCTAGAGCGATCGACGCGGAAGTCTATGATTTCAAAAAGCAGAAAACCACTTGCGAGCGTTCTCCTCAAATTTCTCGAGGGCTCGCAAGTGGTTGATCGGAAAAGCAAGCGTGACTGCGGTCCGAAAAAGGGTCAGAACCAGGGAATCGTCGCCTCGCGGCTGAGGCCATAGCTGTTGAAACGGCCAGAAACGGGTTGCTGCTCGATCGGACCGTGCTCGATGAACAGCGGGAAGGACAGCTGTCCGGTACTGCGGCTGCTCAACTGGACAAACGGGAGCTTCAGCGTCCTTCCGGCGGCTTCCGGAATCCGCGCTCGCGCATCGTCCTCGCTGAGCCCGTGGCGTCGCATCGCGCGCCGCCGTAGGCGTTCAGGACTGCTCTGAGCCTGGACCCGAAACACGCGGCGATGCCCTGCTCCGCCGGGAATCGCCTGGATGTCGGTCACGGAGGCGTGATCACGCATGCCGAGCAGCCAGTTGGTCTCCATCAGCGTCCGCAAAGAAGACAACGATCCGTGCAGGCGAAGGTGCATCCCGATACTGACCGGCGTGGTGTTGAATCCGGGAAAACTAACACCGATGCAGTCCGTGTAGAGATTCACCAATGCGCGATGCAGCTTGGCGTACAGCGCGCTCATCAACTGGTGAGCAGGAAACTCCGGATCGGGCCTGATCGTAAGGTCGATGTAGTGGTCCATGACGTCAACCTGCCTCTCCGAACACGCCGCCTCGGATCAGCGTGGCTACGACGAAATGCTGCTGCTCCACCCCTGGCACCTTGTCCTTGAGGACCCATCCGTCGAGCAGGTTGTAGAAGTCCTGCTTTTCCTTCGGCTGCCGATAGGCCTTGCCCTGCGTGGTGACTGAGCCATAAGGCTCCACGGCGATAGGACCGTTCTCCTCGGCGCCGGGATACCAGGTATCGATGGTGCGCAGGGCGTTGCCGATTTTCTGCGAATGGATGGCCGCGATCGCCTTGTCGCCTTCGCCTACGGCGTAGAGCGTCTTGCTCTTGTCGCTGCGTCCACGATCGAGGATCAGCTCCTGCGAGGGGAAAACCTCCTGCCCTGCTCCCATGCGTACGAAGGCCGTGATCTGCAACAGGACATGCGAGGCGCTCGACAAGCCGGATTCGATCAGCGATGCAAGCGCTTCCAGATCAGCCGATTCAGCAACAGGTGGCGACGGATCGCGCAGGGAATAGGTGTGCGCCTGAAACGTCCACTGCATGGCAGGCTTGCCGCCTTGAAGATGCGCCACGTGCACTTCCACCTGCTCGGCTCCGATGCGGTTGCGCCACAGAAAGCGCCCGTTGGCCAGATTGGCTGCGTACCGTCGCGCCAGCTCGCTGAAGCCATGCTGCTGAACATAGCTGCTGACCGTGGCCAGCAACTTCTTGCGATAGTCTGCGTCGTTGCAGGCGGAAGGCTCGCCGGCACCACCCAGCACGCGCAGCGTGAACTGCACCTTCAACGTGTCCTCATCCAGCGGAAGCGCCGCCACGTCCACGGTTTGCAGATTGGGGTTCTCGATGGCCGCGTCGAGCTTGGCCGGGTCTTGATCCTTGGTCTTGAGCCGGTTGGAAATGGTGCCGCGCACGGATTTCGCGCGATTTTTCACCGGCTGCCAGCGCAACGATTCACCGCGCGACGCCCAATCACCAGAAAAGAACAGCGCGTCGGACGGGTCGAGCTTGCGTTCGAAAGCGAGGACGGAAGCAGTCTTGAGTTCTTTGGACATGATGGAATTCCTTATCGTAGGGTCTGTCAGTCGAAGTCGTAGAGCTGCTCGTCGGCAGCGGCGCGATAGTCGTTGCGGCAGCGGTAGAGTCCGTCGTCGGGCTGACTGTCGGAATACCAAAGCAACTGTTGGGGCGATTGCAGCCGGTGCGGGCTGATCCACTCACCGATTGAGTAGAGGCTCTCGACGAAGCGGAACGGCGTGCTCGCATCGCGTGCATTGGCAACGCTGCCCGGCTCATGCACGTCGCCAAGTGCGCCATAGCCGACCGGGATCGGCACGATCCAGCCCTGGCCCTTACGGTCGTTGAGCCATTCCCCCTTGCCGTCATTTCCGGCCGGCTGATAACGCCAGTTGATACGGAACAGCGATAGCCAGGCATCGAGCCGGGTAGCGGAAGCATGCTCGGCCTGCAGCTCGGCCAAGCGCGCTTCCAGACGATCTTCGCGCGATACCAGCGCGAAGCCCGGCAGCAAGCGCATGCGCGCTTTGCGGAATTCGGCCTGCTGATCGTCTTCGTTGCCGGTCAGGTCGATGACCCAGGGACGGTAGCGAAGCCGACCTGGTTGCGCCGGTGGCAGCAGGGTGCCACCGGCGATCCGCATGCCGGCAAGCAGCCCGGCCACAGCTACGATATCGGCGTCCCGGGTTTGCGGCTCCCACTTCCAGCGTTTGCTGCGGATTGCGAACATCAGGCTCAAATCCAGATGGATGCGGCCTTCCTCGACGATGGCGGCGGCGCTGCCATCCTTGCCGGACGGATTCCGAGTCAGGCAGAACACTTTCTCGAAACCGTTCTTGACGGCCTGTTCCTGGTGATCGTGGCACACTGTGCCTACCGCCTCGAATGCGAGGTCGAGACCGTTGGTGCGTGCCTTGCGTTGCAGTGCCCACATCAAGCCCTGGAAAGCCGTCACCGACGGGAAGCCGTGGGTCAGGGGGCTGGAAACGGCATTGGCGTTCTGAACCCGCAGACGCGGCAGAACCAGCAAATGGTCGAATTGAGGACAGGCGCTCATGTCTGGCCTCCTGGTGGCGCGCGCCGTTGCAGCGACACCGGCCAGGCTGCGTCGACGATGGCCTGCTTGGCCCAGTGCTTGTACTCCGCATCGCCAACCGCGGTCAGCCCAGCTTCGCGCAGCTGCGCGTTGACCCAGTTGGCAAAGCGGCCGGCGACCTGATCCGGCCAGTCCCCAAACTCGTAAGCAGCATTGAATTCAAGATCCTGCTGCGTCCACTCGGGGCTTTCCGGGTGCTCGCGTATCGGCAGCCCGGCGCGTTCGGGGTCAAGCCAGAGCTGCTCGCAGAGGGGAAGCCGGCACTCGGGATCACGCGTCCAGCCGGGCTCAAGACTGGCCTGGATACTGGCGGCAAACACCGGCAGTTGGAAACCTAGCGCCTGTTCGATGTCTTCGCGCCTGTCATTGATCTTCCTATTGCGTTGCCGGCTTGCTACTGACTGCAAAAAGCCAGCAAGCGACTGGACCAAGGACTGTACGCCTTCGAAGTAGGTGAACCTCTCCAGAACCGATTCCAGGTGGAGCAGGTTGCGCGGCAACTCGCGGGCCCACGTCGGCGGCAACGAGGCTAACAGGTAATTCATGCCACCACGCACCTTATTCTGCGGACTTATATTTTGTGCGTTGGAGCCCCCTAAGGCCCGACCCAGTAGCCCAGAGTAGGTTGAGTGATCGGCGAATGTTGGCTTTTGCTTCTTCGTGCCACGCGCCGCAAAAGCAAACTCTCGCACAGCCCGTATGTCCGCATTAACAACATGCTCCAAGCTACTAGAAAACATAGGCTGGAGAAGATGATAGTGAGCGTTATCAGCCGGGCTCGCATCTTTTAGCCAATAGATCTGCTTAGCCAGCGGGTGAGATACTACCTCATAATCTTGCCGTAGAACTTTATTTAATGAATCAGCCAACGCAGCGGCCTTCACAGGATCACTGCTCAAGACACTGATGAAATCGGCATCGTCTTCACGCAACCAGTCCAATAGCGACCTCCCATCCACAACCTCTTTGAGCAGGGAGTACACATCAAGGTGCTTGGAATCACTTATGGCAAAGTCTTCCTTTAACTCATCAATGCTATGCGTTCCTATTTCGCGATGCACGAATATTCTTTTTGTTCTGGCATGAATACTACTTGCTCCCTTTATGGAGCCATGAGTGAATTTTATCGGATGGGTAACCACCTGCAAGTTGTGCGCTCGCGAAGCCGCATCGGCCAACCAAGTATCGTAATCGTATTTCGAAGCAGCCTTGGCTTTGTCGTGCTTAGCTTTTTTCCTGTCGACCTCGCGCCGCGCCTCGATGAAGGTGGTGACGGCCGAGCGGAACGCTTTTCCCCTGTCAGTCAGTTCTGTCATTTGCCTTCCCCATGGTCATGCACGTGAGAACTAATTGATTTCATACTGACTCTTTGTCGCATCCGTTGAGACGCTTCCTATACACGTCAACGCTCTTTTGCGAAACCCAGCCACGGGTGGTATCGCCAACCTTGCTTGTTCTCCCGCACTTCCACCGTCGCCAGCTTCTCGGCGCAAGCGCGCAGCGACAGGCCAAGTACGTCAGCCTGCTCGGCGAGCAGAGCCATCAGGTCGAATCCGCCCCATGCGCCGATGCGTTCACCAAATTCCAGCTTCACGTCGTGGCGCTGGCTGCGGTCGATGGGGACGTAGAGGTTCTTTCCTCGCCGGGCGGTGTCGTCCTCGACGCGATGCAGGACGAGGCTGTCCTCGTCATCGTCAGGCAGGAACACCAGCGTTACGGTCGGCATGGTGTCATCGCGGAAGGGCTGCTGTTGCGGCAACACACCCGTCAAGGCCGCCTGCGAATGCTGCCAGCCACTGGCCGCGTTCAGCCCTGCTCGCACGTCTTCGGCGTCGCCCGCGGGCGGCAGCATGCAATCGGCCATGCGCGCCTGCTCCAGGTCGACGATGCGTTGCTTGGATCGCCACTCGCCCATCGCCCGTGGACGGATGCGCGGCAGCGCGGTGAGCACTTGGTATTCCTCCGGCGTCATCAACTTGTCCAGCCGGTGCGCGACTAGCCGGAATGGATGATCGGCTGCCACATGTTCCTTCTCGAAGCCGGGCCGCAAGAAGATGGCGGGTGCCCGCCCGTCTGTCCCGGTGCCGGGCAGGAAATGGCGAAGGTTGGTGTCGAACACCAGTACATTCGGCGCATCCGGATGCACGCCGCGATGACGTTGCACGCGGCCGGCGAGCTGGATCAGCGAACGCATCGATGACGGCTCGGCCACGGCCCAATCGGCGTCCCAATCGCGACCCACCTCGCAGACGGGCGACGCGAGAACGACGAACAGGTGGTTGCGCTCTGGGTGGCTGTCCAGTATCCCGCAGATGGCAGGTAGACAGTACACACCCTGTCCATCACCGCGCCGGTTGAATGCAGTATCGAGTTGATGCTCGATCGCCGAGCGCAGCGCCAATGGGAAACGGGCGTGATAAACGCACAGGTGGATACGCGTGTCCTCGGGTGCGCCGAGCTCGAACAGCGCCTGCGCCACATCAAACAGCGGGTCGATGTTGGCCATGCGAACCAGCCCGAAGCTGACCCGCTTGCCGCTGACGGGATCGGTTTCGGCATGCCAGTTGTGCAGTCGCGTGCACGCTTCGAGTACGTGCCGGGCGAACTCGGCGCGGACCTTCGTTTCCGGCAGGTTTTTGGCGATATCCAGCCGAACCAGCGCAGCCCGGCGCAGGGGCTCCGCCTTCCCCAGCTTTGCCGCGCGCTTGCCGACGAACTGCCCGTGCTGGCTCGAAAAGGCTGGCGCATCGGCGCAGGTCGCCGTCTGCGCTCCGAACTCGTCGGCCCACAAGCAGGGCACGTCGACCTGCCCGACGTGCCGATCTGCGCCGCTGCCATGGTTGCGGTCATACTGGATGCGTCCGGCGCGGTAGGCCATGAACATGCCTTCGAGCAGCGCCGGGGGTAGCGTCGCCGAGGACAGCACCACGCGCGTACCGAGCATGCCTGCCCAGTGCACCAGCCGGGTCAGCGCGGGCAGATCGTCGAGGTCGTAGTCGTCCAGCTCGTCCAGCACCAGATCAGCGCTCATCAGTCGCAGCATCGGTGCGATCTGGCGCCCAGCGCGCACCGATTCGGTGGCGGGAACGAGATGGTCCACGGTGCAGACCAGCATCGGCGCGGACAGCAGGTTGCGGATATCCGTATCGTGCAGGGCGCGAGACAGCAGCGGATGATCGGCGACGACGCCTTCGTAGAGGATGTGGCTGTCTTCCTCGATCAGGTCCTGTACCGAAGCGGAGCCATGCGCCTCCGCCTTGCGCTCGTAGTACTCGAACAGGGCGCGGCTCGCCGAGCCGCCGACACGGATCGCCAGTTCGTCCTCACCCAGGTGCAAGTCGGTGCGGTAGCTGCGCCCGGTCTGCAACGTCAGCGTGCGCAGGCCCAGGGCATAGGTCGCCCGCAGGCCCTGCTGGGGATCGGCCAGCGCATAAAGGATGCGGGCATTGGCGAGGGTCTTTCCGCAGCCCGTGGAAGCCATGTTGACGATGAAAGCCCCCTGTATGCGCGCCGCCTCACGCAGCGAGAGGGCCGCGTCGGCCGCCTTGTCCTGCCACGAGAATCTCGGGTCGGCGCTGCGCTTGCGTAGGCCACGGTGATTGGCCAGCCGTGGCAGGTGGCGCTCGAAGCCCGGCAACGCATGCGCGACCATTCCGGCTCCCCGGGCCACCCCCAGCAAATGCTCGTCCAGCGGCTGCTTTAAACTGCCGTCGCGGTCGGTATTGGCGTACAGATGGGTCTTGCCATCGCCGCTCACGCGTTGCGACGAATCCTTCGGCAGGCTGGAATAGTGGTGATCGGCCAGCATCAGGCTGAGCCGGGCCAGATGCATGACGTAAGCGTTGTCCAGCCAGTTTCCGCTACGTCGTGATCGCAGTGCCAGGAGGCGCGTCGCCAAGCGTGCGGCCTGCGCCCGCCATCTCGGCTCGATCACGGGCAGCGGCCCGGCAAGCGCCCAGTAGGGCTCGGCCTGCACGCGCTCAGCCGGCCGGCTTGCTTCGTTCCAGTCGTGCGCGACGTTCTCCAACGGCTGCTCCAACCAGGCTGGATTGAAACTGCGCGAGCGTTTGCCGAGCCATTGCTGCGCGCCGTCCTCGTTCTTGACCGGCACCAATGGGAGGCGGTGATGGGTCACGATCAACCAGGCTACGGCAGCAGCCAGCGGCGGGAGGCCACGGAACGGATACCTGTCAGTGGCGTCCAGCCCATCACGCTGGTAGCGCCCAGGGGCGGTCCAGAGCTGTTCGTCGAAGGCGTCCGGATCGGCCAGCCGTCCCAGCCAGCCTTCGTCATCGTCACCATGGACGAACGCCAGAAACAGACGCAGCGAAACCCATTCGTGCCGGTACAGATTCCTTTCCTGCCACCGTCCTCGCAGGCGCTCCTGAAAGGCGATGATGGCCTTGCCGAGATCGTGCAACAGCGCGGCCAACTGCGCGAGTAGACGAATGTCCTCCAGCGTGTGCCAATCGTTCTCATCAGCGCGCCTGAGCACGTTACGTACGGTGGTATCGGTCGGCACAGCCCCTTCCGCGTTGAAGCGGCCGGCATCGCCGACGATCCACATCAGTTCGCTGTGGTCGATCCCGCGAATCCAATGACAGGCAACCGCGGTATTCTTGCGTGCCGTTTTGCGCAGCAACTTGCGCAAGGTATCCAGTCCGGCCTGCGTGATCGGTGTCTGCCACGTGCGATCGCCGCGACGCTCGGCGAACTGGTCGAGAATGCGCCGCGTCTCGGTCAGGGCGCGCTTTTCGCACTGGGAGATCAGCAGGACGTTCATTCCACCCGGCTCGCCGTCTCCAAGGCTATCGCCTTGACGGTATCGATCATGAAATCCAGTGATTCACCACGCGTCAGCGCTTCGATACAGCCACGCCGGAACGCCTGCTCGTCATCGCCACCCATCGCCGAAAGAAAAGCGCGTGGAAGGATGGAGGCATCCTTGACGAGATCGGCGATGTCGAATACCAAGCCGCCACGGCGGGTCTTGCCGTGCAGCACTGCCAAACCATGCGGCAGACCCAGCACCCAGGCGGCCGTGGCGCCCAGGCCATAGGCCAGGTAGTTGCCATGGTCGAGAAAGCGGTTGGCCGGATCGGTGCCGCTGCCCCGCTTGGCACGCGTGAAATCGCCATAGCCCACCGCGTCGACGGCGAGTTTGAACAGTGCCTTGGTTAGGCGCGCCTCTTCCGTCAGCAACGCAACCGTGTCCTGAGCCAGATCGATCTGCCGCCGGGTGCGATCGAGCATTTCGAGCAAGCGCTCCACATCCGGTGCGAAACCCGCATCCCTCAAAGCGCGGCGCTGCCATTCGCTCGCGATGTGCTGTGTGCGTGCTTGCTGGAACGCTTTGGCTGCGGCCAGGCGCAGATCATCGTCGAACCAGAAACGGACCCATGCCTGGAGATACTCCGTTGGACGGTACTCGCTCTGCGGCGAAAACCAGGCGACATCAACGTCCATCTCGTTGGCTGAAAACAGCGGTGCGCCGCCACCACCGCAGAAGCCGACCATTACGCCGGCCTTGGCAAGCTCGCGTATCGCCGCCTGCGTGATCGACGTGCCGGTGCCAAGCAGCAGCGTGGTGGTGTTGGCGATCGGGATATTCCAGTACAGCGAGCGCTTGCCGGCGTCAGTGACATACTCGACGCGGCCGCCGTTGACCAGTACACGGCAATGCTGCAGGTAGTAGATATTGGCCCGCTTGGAATGCAGGATGGTCTTGAGATCGCTGGGGGAGAGATCATCCATGAAGGCCACCCGCTCTTCGTGCGCAAGGAACGAATCCGCGCGTCTTGGACCTTCTTGCGGTAACGACAATGCCTGTCACGAAAGTGACAATCACAGGTCGATCGGGACAGACATGTGCACAGCAGCCCCGCTCATATCCGGGCCGCGAAATGCGTTCACCCTGCCCACTGCTGTCGTCCATTGACCTCCCCCTGCGTAAGACCGGTATACAAAACACCCTGCCCGTCTCAAATCATGAGACCGGTTTTGGTCCAAGCAATATCGGAGCCAGCGGATAGTCTGTTACGGCGAGCTGCATCAGCCGCAAAGCTCAGCATGTGATGCGGATGCAGCAGAAAGCGCCGGGAAGTGCAGCGTCCTGCACTATGCCAGAGGACAGAACCCATCAGCGGCCCGACCAATACCCTGCTAGATTTCAGGAAATCCTTGTCCCGCTGCGAAGACCCTAATCAGGGGTTGGTCTATCGCTGTAATCGGACCCGCCTATGGGCTCTTCGAGCGCAATGGCACCCAGTAGCCGATGCTCCTGGTTATAGACGTGCACTTCACGACCATCCGCCCCAACCGACCGCGCATAGACAAACATCAGTTCGCCGGCCTTGGTACTACCGCCCGGCAGCAGCAGCGACGGCGTGAAGCCGAGCAGCACCGAATCATTGTCGGTCGCCTCGGATGGGAAGCCAGCGGCGACGAAGAAGCGGTCGATGTCGGCGGCGGCACCGAACAGGCCCTTGGGCAGCACCAGCGGCTGGTCGCGGTAGTGCACCTCGTAGTAGGCGAACCGCCCGCGTGCGAAATCGCGGTCCTGCACGTAGTAGATCTTCCACGGATGGACGCGGCTCTCGAACAGCAGTTGCTTCTTGCCGGGCAAGGGGGTTGCGCCGGGAAGCGCGACCGCCAGCAGCCATGCGACCGCCACCAGCGGAAGTAGCCATCGGGACAGGACGCTGGCGTAGACGGGCATGGCGGCAGGAAATCGGCTCAGGGCGAGACATTCTAGTCCGCGGCCACAGCCTGCGATTGGCAGGGCGCCGGTCCGTGTACGGCTTACAAGCTGCCGTCGCCTGTTCGACCACGGATGCAACGCCCTGCCCCGGTCTACCGCGGCGCTGACGCTTCGTATCAGGGTCGCTGCACACCCTCGTTGCGGCCGTGCGCGGTCTGCACGTCGAAATCGCGCTGCCGTGCCTTGTAGTCCTCCATCAGCGCCTCGGCACGCGCGTTGACGCGCGCTTCCAGCGTCGCGCAATCCGGCGTGCGATCGATCGCGCTCACCTCGCGCTCGATCGTCTCGGCGGCCTCGACGGCGATCGCTTCGTGTTGTTGCTCGTGGCGGTCGAGCGCATCGACGTAGGCGTTCCAGCGGGCCTCGAGGTCCGCGGCGGCTCCGGGCGGCGCCTGCCAGCGCGGCAGGTGGATCGTGGTGCGCAGCGTGACCTTGAACGAGGCCAGCCGGCAGGCGTCACGCGTCTCCCGGTACATGTAGCGCCACTCCAGCCGCCAGCGTGTGTAGGCGTCGTAGCGGCCGCCGTCGTCGCCGCGCGGCCGCAGTTGTTCGATCTGGTCGCGCAGCGCGCGGGCGGTGGTGCCGGTGACGTCGTAGTAGGTGGTCTGGCGCGTGTGCCGGACCTCGGCCAGGGACGGGGTGCTGGCCACGCCGATCGACACGGCCAGCATGCACTGGCATGCCCTGCGGACAGCACGCACGACTGCGGGTCTCCCGCGCTGGCCGCTGCGGACGTTCACGAGGCGCGCCGGAACGCATCGGCCATGCGCTTCTGCTCGCGGGCGGGAATCGCGAGCGAATCGGCGATCACGCGCCATTGCGCCACCACCTGGCGCTGACGCGCGATGATCGCCTCGGCGTCGACGGCAGCCACGCGGAAATACGGCGCCACCGACCGCGCAATGTCCAGGTCCAGCGCATTGTCGGCTTCGCTGATGTTGAGCGTGAGGCCGTGCGCATCGGGGAGCGGGTTCATGTCGAACGCGGGCGCCAGCGTCCAGCCGCGACCGGGTTCCAGCAGAAAGCCGTGGTTGCGCAGGTGGTCGTCGGCATTGGACACCAGTACGTTGAACACGATGCGGGACCACAGCTCGCGCAGGTCTGCATCCGGGTGGGCGCCGTCGGTCATCAGCACCTGCGCGATCTCCAGGTAGCTGGCGCCGGTGCTGGCGTCGTCGCCGTCCTGATGGCCGGTGAGGTTCATCGCGGAAGCGAAATGCAGGCGCCGGCCGGCCGGCGTGCGGTCGAAGCGGCGAACCAGGAAGGTGTGGTGCGCACTGCCGAAGCGCCGCGCCAGCGCGTCGGGCACGCGTAGCCCGCAGGCGCGGGCCAGCGTCTGCACGACGATTTCCCAGGCGCCGACGTCGTGCGCGTCGCGGATGCTCGGAAACTTGGCGATCCACGGGCGGCCCTCGGGATCGGCCACGCTGGCCTTGGGGCGCGCACCGCCGAGCGAGCCGCCCGGGGCGATCAGCAGGCGCAGCCAGTCGTCGGCCTGGGCGGCGGTGTTGTCCTCGTCGCGCTCCAGCGCCAGGCTGGCCGCCTCCAGCGCGCGCAACTGCACGAACGGCGGCGCGGCGGCATCGTGCCGGTCGTCGAGGAAGGCGCCCTGGTCGTCGCGGCGCAGGCGCAGCGCGCCGACGCGATAGGCGTCGTGCACGCCCAGCAGGTAGTCGGACTCGAACAGGCGCGCTTTCGGGTCGGCGCGGCCGGCGCGCTGGTCGCGCTCCAGGCGGCGGCGCATCAGCAGCCGGCCCCAGCGATCGGGGCTGGCGTCGGCGAACACGCCGAAGGTTTCCTGCCCCTGCGGCGGGTACTGGCGGCCCGGATAGGCACCCAGGCGCGGGTCGAGCTTCACGCCGGCCAGGTCCGACCGCGCCAGCGCGGCGGGGTCGAACGCGAACTCGAACAGCTCGCGGGCGGCGCTGCGCCGGGCCTCCAGCCGCCCCAGCCGCAGCGGCGCAGCCAGGCCGTCCCAATCGGCGTAGACGGCGATGAAGGGCTCGCTCATGCGCGCGGCGTGCGCTTAGGTCGCGGCGGGGCGATCAGGGCCGCCAGCGCGTCGGCGCTGGCGAAATCGCCGTCGGCGATCCAGTCCGGCTCGGCCACATGGGATGTCGCCGCTGGTGGTACCGGTGCGCCCGCAGGCCGCCGGCGCGGCCGCGCACCGGCCTCGCGGGCGGCGGACCGTGCGGGTGGCAGGCGGGCGTCCTGCAACTGGCGCCCCTGCGTATCGGCCGCGGCCAGCAGCGCGAGATCGGCTTCGATGCCGAGCACCTGCATGACGGCCAGGTAGGCGCCGATCGTCACGCCGGCATTGCCGCGCTCGAGGTTGCGCAGCGTGGCTGGGGTCATCCCGGCGCGCTCGGCCACCTGCCGGGCGGTCAGCCGGCGCCGCAGGCGCGCCAGGCGCAACCGTTCCGCGAACGCCTGCAGCCGGCGTTCGGTAGCGGGCAGCAATGGGGCAGTCTTCTTGGCCATAGTGTCGTTATTCTATCTCTATCTTCAATAAAAGGAAATAATAACGACACTATCGAGTATCGCCTGGACGGCCGCCGAACCCTGCCGCAGCGCACCGAGGCTGGATCGCCCGCCCTGCCGGCCTGGGAACGCGCCCCACCACCCGCTCCGTTGACCTGCATCAAGGCACCGCCAGCGCCGTAGCGCGAGGCTGGCCGCACGGGCCGCCGCTCCGCGCACGCACCGCGCCGTGCGGAGCGGCGAGCCGACGCCTCCCCCTACGCCCAGGAGCTACCCATGCCCAAGATGATGAAAGCCGCCGTCGTGCGCGCGTTCGGCCAGCCGCTGTCGATCGAGGACGTGCCGGTCCCGACACCGGGTGCCGGCGAGATCCTCGTGAAGATCGCCGCCTGCGGCGTCTGCCATACCGACCTGCACGCGGCCGAGGGCGACTGGCCGGTGAAGCCGGCACCGCCGTTCATCCCGGGCCACGAGGGCGTGGGCCATGTCGTGGCGGTGGGCGCCGGTGTCCGCCACGTGCGCGAGGGCGATCGCGTCGGCATCCCGTGGCTGTACTCGGCCTGCGGCACCTGCCCGCACTGCCTCGGCGGCTGGGAGACGCTGTGCGAGAGCCAGCGCAACACCGGCTATTCGGTCAACGGCGGCTTCGCCGAATACGCGCTGGCGGATGCGGCCTACGTCGGCCACCTGCCGGATGGGCTGGACTTCGTCGCGGCGGCACCGGTGCTGTGCGCGGGGGTCACGGTCTACAAGGGCCTCAAGGTCACCGACACGAAGCCCGGCCAGTGGGTGGTGGTCTCCGGCGTCGGCGGCCTGGGCCACATGGCGGTGCAGTACGCACGCGCGATGGGCCTGCAGGTGGCGGCGGTGGACGTGGACGATGCCAAGCTGGCGCTGGCGCGCACGCTGGGCGCGACGGTGACGGTCAACGCGCGGACGACCGATCCGGCGGCGTACCTGAAGCAGACGATCGGCGGCGCGCACGGCGCGCTGGTGACGGCGGTGTCGCCCAAGGCCTTCGAGCAGGCGCTGGGCATGGTCCGCCGCGGCGGCACGGTGTCGCTCAACGGCCTGCCGCCGGGCGACTTCCCGCTGTCGATCTTCGACATGGTGCTCAACGGCATCACCGTGCGCGGCTCGATCGTCGGCACGCGGCTGGACCTGGAGGAATCGCTCGCGTTCGCGGCGCGCGGCGCGGTCAAGGCCACGGTGACGACCGACCGGCTCGATAACATCAACGAGGTGTTCGACCGGATGCGCCAGGGGCGCATCGAAGGCCGCGTGGTGCTGGACCTGGCGGCCTGACGCCGATGGCCGATCGCGCCCCGGAAGGCGCGATCGGCCGGTCCGTCACTCGGCCGGTGCGGCGGGCGGGGTGTCGCCCTCGGCGGTATCCGCCGCGGCCTCGGCTTCGGCGTCCTCGTCGAGCGGATCGAGTGCGACCACGCCGATCAGGTTCTCGTTCTCCGGCAGCCGGATCAGCGTGACGCCCTGTGTATTGCGGCCCACGCGCGCGATCTCGGCGGCGCGCGTGCGCACCAGGGTGCCGAGGTTGGAGATCAGCATCAGCTCGCTGGTGTCGTCGAGCTGGGCGGCACCGACGAGGGAGCCGTTGCGCTCGGAGCACTGGATCGCGATGACACCCTGCGTGCCGCGGCCCTTCTTCGGGTACTCGGCCAGCTCGGTGCGCTTGCCGTAGCCGCGCTCGGTGGCGGTCAGGATGTCGCCATCGCCGTCGGCCACGATCAGGCTGACCACGCGCTCGCCGTCGGCCAGGCGCATGCCGCGCACGCCGCCGGCGGTACGGCCCATCGAGCGGACCGAGCCTTCGTCGAAGCGCACGGCCTTGCCGTTGGAGGCGAACAGCAGGATGTCGCGCTGGCCGTCGGTGATCTGCACGTCGACCAGGGCATCGCCCTCGTCCAGGCCGATCGCGATCTTGCCGCGCTGCAGCTGGTAGGCGAACTCGGTCAGCGGCGTCTTCTTCACGGTGCCGTTGGCGGTGGCGAAGAACACGTAGCGGTTCTCGTCGTACTCGCGCACGGCCTGGATCGCCTGCACCTTCTCGTCGGGGCCCAGCGGCAGCAGGTTGACGATCGGCTTGCCGCGCGCATTGGGGCCGGCGTCGGGCATCTGGTAGACCTTCAGCCAGTAGACGCGGCCGGTGCTGGTGAAGGCCAGCAGCGTGTCGTGCGTGTTGGCGATCCACAGCCGCTCGACGAAATCCTCGTCCTTGAGCGCGGAGGCCGAGCGCCCCTTGCCGCCGCGCCGCTGCGCGCGGTAGGTGCTGACCGGCTGGCGCTTGGCGTAGCCGGCGTGCGAGAGCGTGACGACCACGTCCTCCGGCTCGATCAGGTCGAGGATGTCGATGTCGTCCTGGCTGGCCTGGATCACGGTGCGGCGGGCATCGCCGTACTGGTCGCGGATCGCGATCAGTTCCTCGCGGATCACCGCCAGCAGGCGCGCGGGGTCTTCCAGGATCTCGATCAGGCCGGCGATCGTGCGCAGCAGGTCCTTGTACTCGTCGGTGAGCTTCTCCTGCTCCAGGCCGGTCAGGCGGGCCAGGCGCATCTCCAGGATCTGCTGGGCCTGGATCTCCGAGAGCTGGTAGCCGCGCTCGGACAGGCCCACGCCGGGCGCGAGGTTCTCCGGCTTGGAGGCGTCGGCGCCGGCGGCGTCGAGCAGCGCGCGCACCAGGCCCGGCTCCCAGCGGCGGGCCAGCATGCGCTCCTTGGCCTCGTCGCTGGATGGCGAGGTCTTGATCAGCTCGATCATCTCGTCGATGTTGGCCAGCGCGACGGTCAGGCCTTCCAGGATGTGGGCCCGGTCGCGCGCCTTGCGCAGCTCGAAGATCGTGCGGCGGGTGACCACCTCGCGGCGGTGGCGGATGAAGGCGTCCAGGATCTCGCGCAGGCCCAGCGTGCGCGGCTGGCCGTCCACCAGGGCCACCATGTTGATGCCGAAGGTGACCTGCAGCTGGGTCTGCTGGTAGAGGTTGTTGAGCAGGACATCGGCCATCGTGTCCTTGCGCACCTCGATGACGATGCGCATGCCGTCCTTGTCGGATTCGTCGCGCAGGCCGTCCGAGGCGATGCCCTCGATCTTCTTTTCCTTGTGCAGCTCGGCGATCGCCTCGATCAGGCGGCGCTTGTTCACCTGGTACGGCAGCTCGGTGACGATGATCGTCTCGCGGCCGTTGTCGTCGGTCTCGATCTCGGCGTAGGCGCGCACCAGGATGCGGCCGCGGCCGGTGCGGTAGGCCTCCACGATGCCGGCCGAACCATTGATGATGCCGGCGGTCGGGAAGTCCGGGCCGGGCACCAGGCGCAGCAGGTCCTCGAAGCCGAGGTCCGGGTCGTCGATGACCGCGATGCAGGCGGTGACGATCTCGCCGAGGTTGTGCGGCGGCACGTTGGTGGCCATGCCGACGGCGATGCCGGCCGAGCCGTTGACCAGCAGGGTCGGCACGCGCGTGGGCAGTACCGTGGGCTCGAGGTCCTTCTCGTCGTAGTTGGGCTGGAAGTCGACGGTTTCCTTGTCGAGGTCGGCCAGCAGCTCGGAGGTGAGGCGGTCCAGGCGGCATTCGGTGTAGCGCATCGCCGCGGCGTTGTCGCCGTCGACCGAGCCGAAGTTGCCCTGCCCGTCCACCAGCGGGTAGCGCATGGAGAAGTCCTGCGCCATGCGCACCAGGGCGTCGTAGACGGACTGGTCGCCGTGCGGGTGGTACTTACCGATGACGTCACCGACGACGCGGGCGCACTTGATGTACGGGCGGTTCCAGACGTTGTTGAGTTCCTGCATCGCGAACAGCACGCGCCGGTGGACCGGCTTGAGGCCGTCGCGGACGTCGGGGAGCGCGCGCCCGACGATGACGCTCATTGCGTAGTCGAGATAGCTCTGCCGGACCTCGTCCTCGATATTGACGCGAATGATTTCTTTGGCCGTATCAGCCATCGAGCGGGTCTTCCTGGAGTGTGTGTGCCAAAGGCCCCGAACGGGGCATCGGGCGGATGCGCACACGGTGCGAATCCGACCGCGCATTGTAACACAACGGCCATGCCGGCCGCCCGGAAACCCGCGTCGCGGGAACCACTTAGGCGTGTTGCGGCAGGGCGCGAAACCCCGCGGCCGCGCCCAGACCTACGCCGGGGTACGGCGGCAGGCGGCGGCGATGGCGCCAGAGGGCCGGTGCGTGCGTGCAGGAGTCCGCCGGCCGGGCCAGACCGGGGCCATCGCCGAAACGAAGGAAGCCGGACCGACGTATCGGCCCGGCTTCGGAAGCGACGCCGCGGCGACCACCGCGGCGTTCGCGAGGCTTACCAGTACAGCTGGCCGCGCAGTTCCAGCGCGCTCGGCTTCTCGGTGGTGCCGTTCGGACGGTCGATGTCGGTCTTGACGTAGTTCAGCATGAACTTGAAGTTCTGGCGGAAATACCAGTTCAGACCCAGCGTGTAGTTGGTCTCCTTGCCGCCGTTGACGCCGCCGTCCTTGAGGTTCAGCTCTTCGGCGCGCAGGCCGAGCTGCCACATGCCCAGGTAGCCGCCGTGGCCGGCCTTGTTGGTCGTGAACACGCCGTTGCGGTAGCCCCAGGTCTCGCCGGTGAGGTTCCACAGGCCCGAGGCGTACCAGCCGTCGGTGGTGTAGTCCGAGTGGGCGTGGCGGGCGATCGTCGACTCGAAGTACTCGGCGTTGATCTTGAACGGGCCGGCCACCCAGCCGCCTTCCAGGCCGTAGGTGGTGACGTCGTCGGCGTCACGCAGCGTGCCCGAGTCGATCAGGCGCGGCGTGGTGCTCATGTCCATGCCGGGACGGGCGCGCACGCGCGCTTCGTCGTTGTGCGTGTCGTAGGTGATGCCCGACAGACCGAAGTGCAGGACGTTGCCGTCGGTGTTGATCGGCGCGAACGTGAAGCGGCCGCCGAAGCCGTTGCCTTCGCCGCCGCCGGTGGTGATCTCGTCGCCGAACACGCTACCGGTCAGGGTCCACAGCGTATCGGTCCACACCAGCGAGGTGCCGACGCGGCGACCCGGCGAGTAGGTGCTGGTGACCATCGCCTTGGCGACGAAGTCGTTGTTCTTGGTGCTCGACAGCTCTTCCATGCTGTTGGGCTGCTTGAACTGGCCCACGGTCCAGCTCAGCTTGCTGCCGAGCTTGAACTTGGCGTTGACGTCGAGGAACTTGTCGTTACGGGTGCTGGCGTCGTAGCCGACCACCCACTCCCAGTTGGTCGCCTTGCCCTTGAGCACGATCTCGGCGCGGCGCAGCTCGCCGTCGTCTTCCAGCGTGGTGATGTCGTCGTCGTACTGGGTGTAGTCGGACTGGATCAGGCCTTCGAGCGAAATCTTGTGGCCGAAGATCTCGTCCAGCGTGACGTCCGCCTTGGCGGAAAGGGCAAAAGTGGAAAGGACGGTGGCGATAGCGGCGGCAAGCAGGTGCGGACGCATGGGCTCTTGGGCTCCCGAGGGCGGATTGAAGGAACGGAAGGCAGCGATCGCAGAATCCGGGCGTAAGCCCTCACGAATCGTTAACGCTGCGACGGGCGGCAGGATGGGCGCGGTCGATGACAGGCACATGGATGATTGATGACAAGCTCGTTACAGGGCGCGGCAATCAGCCCCCGGCCGGACCGCTGCGATGCAGCACGTCGTATTGCGGTCCGCTTCATCTGGGCCTCAGTATGTTCAGCGGCCGCTCGCGCGCACCCGGCACGTTTGCGTCTTCGGGCGGCCCATCCGCAGATCTGCCCACCCATTGAAGGAGAGCACCCATGTCGAAGAACTTCGTGAAACCGGCCGCCGTCATCGGCGGCGCCCTGCTCGGTTCGCTTTCGCTCGCCCAGCTCGCCCTGGCCAGCGACGGCTTCAAGGCCAAGGACCTCGGCACCGGCTACCTGGTGGCGGCCCACGACGACAAGGCGAAGGAAGGCAAGTGCGGCGAAGGCAAGTGCGGTTTCGACAAGCTCGACACCGACGGCAACGGCGCCATCTCGCAGGCGGAGTGGACCGCGGCCAAGCCGGACAAGGCCGACCATTTCGCCAAGCTCGACGCCAACAGCGACGGCAGCATCAGCAAGGCGGAGTTCGACGCGGCCATGGCCGCCAAGAAGGGCATGGAAGGCAAGTGCGGCGAGGGCAAGTGCGGCGGCAAGGGCTGATCGCCCGATGAGCCGGCACGCACCGATCGACGGTGCCGGCCTGGGCCTGCGGCGGGCGCTGACCGGCCCGCTGCAGGACCATCCCGAAGCGACGGCGGCGATCGATTTCTTCGAGATCGCCCCGGAGAACTGGATCGGCGTGGGCGGGCGCCTCGGCGCCACGTTGCGCGGCTTCACCGAACGCCACCGCTTCGCTTGCCATGGCCTGTCGCTGTCGCTGGGCGGTCCCGCGCCGCTGGACCAGACGCTGCTGGCGCGCATCCGCCGCTTCATGGACCAGCACGGCATCGCCGCCTATAGCGAGCACCTGGCCTACTGCAGCGACGAAGGCCACCTGTACGACCTGCTGCCGATCCCGTTCACCGACGAGGCCGTTCGCCACACGGCGGCGCGCATCCGCACCGCGCAGGACATCCTCGGCCGGCGCATCGCGGTGGAGAACGCCTCGTACTATGCGGCGCCCGGCGCGCGCCTGTCGGAGATCGACTTCGTCAACGCCGTGCTGGCCGAGGCGGACTGCGACCTCTTGCTCGACGTCAACAACATCTATGTCAACGCCACCAACCACGGCTACGACGCCGAGGCATTCCTAGCCGCCCTGCCCGGCGAGCGGATCGCCTGGATCCACGTGGCCGGCCACCGGGTGGAACCGGACGCCCTGCTGATCGACACGCACGGCATGCCGGTCTGCGATCCGGTGTGGCGGCTGCTGGCACAGGCCTATGCGCGCTTCGGGCCGCGGCCGACCCTGGTCGAGCGCGACTTCAACTTCCCGCCGCTGGAACACCTGGTCGCCGAGGTGGAGACGGTACGCGCATTGCAGCGGGCCGCGGTTCCGGATGCAGCACCGAGCGGCCTGGCCCATGGCTGACACGGCCGGATCGCTGGACAACGCGCAACGCGCGTTCTGCGCGCACCTGCGCGACCCGGACCGGCACGCCGCGCCGGCGGACGTCGCACCGCGGCGCATGGCGGTCTACCACGAACTGGTCTTCAACAACCTCGAAAGCCTGCTGGCCGGCAACTTCCCGGTTATCCGCAGCCTGCACGCGGAGGCGGCTTGGCACGCGCGCGTGCGGGCGTTCCTGCGCGACCACCGCAGCCACACGCCGCTGTTCCCGGAGATCGGCCGCGAGTTCGTGCGCTTCCTGGAGGCGCGCGCGCGCGCGGGCACGGACGACCCGCCGTTCCTGGCCGAGCTGGCGCACTACGAATGGAGCGAGCTGGCGCTGGCACTGGACGAGGCGACGCTCGCCGATGTGCCGCACGATCGGGACGGCGACGTCGTCGACGGCGTGCCGGTGCTCTCGCCGCTGGTGCGCCTGCTGGCCTACCGCTACCCGGTGCACCGGATCGGCCCGGGCGCGGTGCCGGCCGAGGTGCCGGCGCAGCCGACCCTGATCGTGCTGGTGCGTGACGCGGCCGGTGACGTGCGCTTCCTGGAGATCGACGCACTGACCGCGCTGCTGCTGGAAACCCTGCAGACCCCGCCGCTACAACCGGGACGCGCCCGCGTGGCCGCGCTGCTCGACCGCCTGGGCCGCGACGCGCCGGCGCTGCGCGAATCGGGCCTGGCGATACTGGCGGACCTGCGACGCCACGGCGTGATCCTCGGTACCGCGCCGCGCTGACGCCCCGGTATCGCCGGACGGATGCGATCCGCTATCCTCCACGGATGCCGCAATCGCCTTCTCCCCGGCGCATCGCCGAGCGCTTCCGGGGCTATCTTCCTGTCGTCGTCGATGTCGAGACCGGCGGTTTCGACGCCGAGCGCGACGCCCTGCTCGAGATCGCCTGCGTGGTCATCGGCATGGATGCCGACGGCACCGTGCACCCGCAGCCGGCAGTCTCCACCCATGTGGTGCCGTTCCCGGGCGCCAACATCGACCCGCGCGCGCTGGAGATCACCGGCATCGACCCGGACCATCCGTTCCGCAACGCGCTGGAAGAACGCGCGGCGCTGGACCACATCTTCACGCCGGTGCGCAAGGCGCTGCGCGAGGCGGACTGCCAGCGCGCGATCCTGGTCGGCCACAACGCGGCCTTCGACCTGGGGTTCCTCAATGCGGCGATCCGCCGGACCGCGCACAAGCGCAGCCCGTTCCATCCGTTCAGCTGCTTCGACACGGTGACGCTGGGCGGCCTGGCCTACGGCCAGACCGTGCTCAGCAAGCTGATGGTCAGCGCCGGCTTCCAGTGGGACGCCAACGAGGCGCACTCGGCGGTCTACGACACCGAGCGCACGGCCGAGCTGTTCTGCCGGATCGTCAACCGCTGGAAGCAGATGGACGACGCCTGGACGCGCCACAACGGCGCGGCTTGATCCGGCCGGCCGCCGGCCGCATGCTGCTGCCATGCCGATCTACCGCTACCTGCCCGTCGATTCCCTGCCCGGCTGCGCCGAATGCGGCCCCGGCATCGAGCTGCTGCAGCGGCTTTCCGACGCGCCCCTGACCGCCTGCCCGTCCTGCGGCACGGCGGTGGCGCGCGTGCTGTCCGCGCCGCAGGTGGTCTCCGGCGGCGCCCACCTGCTGCGCGAGAGCCACGTGGCCAAGCACGGCTTCACGCAGTACCGCCGCGCCGGCAAGGGGGTCTACGAGAAGACCACCGGCAAGGGACCGGACTACATCAGCGGCGACTGAACGACGCCGGCCACGCCTTCCTGAACCCGCCTCGCCGGCCCGATCGTAACAAATCCTTTCGCTGAAACATCCGCGCAACGCGTTGATCGAGCGGCTCTTTTTCGTTCACGCCCGAGGCGTCCGCCCGCCCCTGAAACGCCACTGAAATATTTCCCACATCGTTCTGCAACCTCCCAGGGCTAAAAAGCGCGGCATCGATCTGCCCTTTTTGCTTTCAGCCCAAGGAGTCGCCAGCGTGTCCATCTCGATCAAGCTGCGTGCGGTTGCACTCGGTCTCGCCACCGTGTTCGCCGTCGGCACCACCCAGGCCGCAGAAGTCACCGGCGCCGGTGCTTCTTTCGTGTTTCCGCTGATGTCCAAGTGGTCGGCCGACTACAACGCCGCCACCGGCAATCGCATCAACTACCAGTCGATCGGCTCCAGCGGCGGCATCGCGCAGATCAAGGCCGGCACGGTGGACTTCGGCTCGTCCGACGCCCCGCTCAAGCCCGCCGACCTCGCCGACGCCGGTCTGGTGCAGTTCCCGTCGGTGATCGGCGGCGTAGTGCCGGTGGTCAACGTCGAGGGCATCGGCCCGGGCCAGCTCAAGCTGACCGGCCCGGTCCTGGCCGACATCTTCCTCGGCAAGATCACCAAGTGGAACGACGAGGCGATCGCCAAGCACAACCCGGACCTGAAGCTGCCGTCGGGCACGATCTCGATCGTCCACCGCTCGGACGGCTCTGGCACGACGTTCAACTTCGTCAACTACCTCTCGAAGATCAGCCCGGCGTTCAAGGAAAAGATCGGCGAAGGCACCTCGGTGCAGTGGCCGTACGGCCTGGGCGGCAAGGGCAACGAGGGCGTCGCCGCCTACGTCAAGCAGGTCAAGAACGCGGTCGGCTACGTGGAACTGGCCTACGCGCTGCAGAACAAGATGTCCTACGTGGCACTGCAGAACGAAGCGGGCAAGTTCGTCCAGCCGAGTGCCGAGAGCTTCGCCGCCGCGGCTGCCAGCGCCGACTGGAAGAACGCCAAGGACTTCAGCCTGGTCATCACCAATGCCCCGGGCGAGGACGCCTGGCCGATCACCGCCACCAACTTCATCCTGATGCACGCCCAGCCGAAGGATGCCGAGCGCGCCAAGGCCGCCCGCGAGTTCTTCACCTGGGCCTACAGCGAAGGCAAGACCCAGGCCTCCGCGCTGGACTACGTGCCGCTGCCGGCCACGCTGGTCGAGCAGGTCACCGCCTACTGGTCCGCCAAGATCAAGTAATGCGTCACAGGTGCCCGGGTTCGCCCGGGTGACCTGCCGGACGGCGGATGGCGTCCCGGCTTCCTCGCCGGTGGCGCCCTCCGCTCCCTCATTTCCGGCCCGCGCTGCGGCGGGGGCCTTCAATCATGGGTAGACGCATGAGCAGCATCGCTGCCGACGCGATCCTGATCGACGAGCGGCGCAGCCGCCGCGACGAACGCCAGGACCGCGGTTTCAGCATCGCGCTGGGCCTGACGGCGATCTTCGTCCTGATCGCCCTCGCCGGCGCCGCCTTGTCAATGTTGTGGGGCGGCCGCGAGGTCCTGGCGACCGAGGGCTGGCGCTTCTTCTTCTCCACCGAATGGAACCCGGTCGAGAACCGCTACGGCGCCCTGGTGCCGATCTACGGCACCCTGGTCACCGCCATCGTCGCGATGCTGATTGCTGTGCCGATCAGCTTCGGCATCGCGTTGTACCTGACCGAGGTGGCGCCCAACTGGCTGCGCGGCCCTGTCGGCTCGGCCATCGAGCTGCTGGCCGGCGTGCCCTCGATCATCTACGGCATGTGGGGCCTGTTCGTGCTGGTCCCGGTGATGACCGAGTACGTCACGCCCTGGTTCAACGACTACATCGGCACGATCCCGGTGATCGGGGTGCTGTTCCGCGGCCCCCCGCTCGGCATCGGCATGCTGACCGCCGGCTTCGTGCTGGCGATCATGGTGATCCCGTTCATTTCCTCGGTCATGCGCGAGGTGTTCCTGACGGTGCCCACGCGCCTGAAGGAATCGGCCTATGCGCTGGGATCGACCAAGTGGGAAGTGGTCTGGGACATCGTCCTGCCCTACACCCGCTCGGCGGTGATCGGCGGCGTCTTCCTCGGCCTCGGGCGTGCGCTCGGCGAGACGATGGCGGTCGCCTTCGTCGTCGGCAACACGGTGCGCTTCTCGGCCTCGCTGCTCGAACCGGGCACGACGATCGCCGCGCTGATCGCCAACGACTTCGCCGAGGCGACCGACAGCTACCGCTCGGCGCTGCTCCTGCTCGGCTTCGTGCTGTTCATCGTGACCTTCATCGTGCTGGCGATCGCCCGGCTGATGCTCCGACAACTGTCGCGCAAGGAGGGTGGCCGATGAACGTCGCCGTACCTACCGCCGAAAGCCCGGTCGCGCAGCGGCTCTACCGCCGGCGCAGCCTCACCAACACCCTCGCGCTGGTGATGTCCTGCGCCGCCGCGCTGTTCGGCCTGTTCTTCCTGTTCTGGATCCTCTGGACCACGGTGTCGCGTGGCATCGCCGGCGTGAACCTCGCGCTGTTCACGCAGATGACGCCGCCGCCGATGGAAACCGGCGGCCTGCTCAACGCGTTCTTCGGCAGCGCGGTGATGTGCCTGCTGGCGATCCTGATCGGCACGCCGCTCGGCATCGCCGCCGGCACCTGGCTGGCCGAGTACGCCGGCGCGCGTCGCATCGGCACGGTGATCCGCTTCGTCAACGACATCCTGCTGTCGGCGCCGTCGATCGTGCTGGGCCTGTTCGTGTACACGATCGTGGTGGCGCAGATGGGCGGCAGCTTCTCGGCACTCGCCGGTTCCATCGCGCTCGCGTTCATCGTGCTGCCGGTGGTGGTCCGCACCACCGACGAGATGCTGCGGCTGGTGCCCTCGCAGATGCGCGAGGCGGCCCTGTCGCTGGGCATCCCGCAGTGGAAGGTCATCATGCAGGTGCTCTACCGCAGCGCGTCGGCCGGCATCGTCACCGGCATCCTGCTGGCGCTGGCGCGCATCAGCGGCGAGACCGCACCGCTGCTGTTCACCGCCTTCGGCAACCAGTACTGGAGCACGGACCTGACCCGGCCGATGGCCAGCGTACCGGTGGTCATGAACCAGTTCGCCGGCAGCCCGTACGAATCCTGGCAGGTGCTCGCCTGGGCCGGTGCCCTGGTGCTGACCGCCTTCGTGCTGTTGCTCAGCCTGCTCGCTCGCGCCATTCTCCTCAGGAACAAGATCAGCCATGACTGACGCACCGTTTGCGATATCGACGCCGACCGTCGGCGCTTCCGTCCGCGCAGCCGAGGCCGGTGCCGCGCCGAAGATGAGCGCGCGCAACCTCGACTTCTACTACGACGGCTTCCACGCGCTCAAGGGCGTCAACATCGACATCGCCGAGAAGCGCGTGACCGCGCTGATCGGCCCGTCGGGTTGCGGCAAGTCCACGCTGCTGCGGATATTCAACCGCATCTACGCGCTCTACCCGAAGCTCGAAGCCAAGGGCGAAGTGCTGCTGGACGGCCAGAACATCCTCGATCCGTCCTACGGGCTCAACCGCCTGCGCGGCAAGGTCGGCATGGTGTTCCAGAAGCCGGTGCCGTTCCCGATGTCGATCTACGAGAACATCGCCTACGCGATCCGCCACTACGAGAAGCTCTCCAAGGCCGAGCTGGACGTGCGCGTGGAAGAAGCGCTCGTGCAGGGCGCGCTGTGGACCGAGGTCAAGGACAAGCTCAAGCAGAACGCGCTGGGCCTGTCCGGCGGCCAGCAGCAGCGCCTGTGCATCGCACGCGCGGTGGCGCTGCGGCCCGACGTGCTGCTGCTCGACGAGCCGACCTCGGCGCTGGACCCGATCGCCACCGGCAAGATCGAGCAGCTGGTCGCCGAGCTCAAGGAGCACTACACGATCGCGATCGTCACCCACAACATGCAGCAGGCCGCGCGCTGCTCGGACTACACGGCCTTCATGTACCTGGGCGAGCTGATCGAGTTCGGCGCCACCGACAAGCTCTTCACCAAGCCGGCCAAGCAGCAGACCGAAGACTACATCACCGGCCGATTCGGCTGAGGACACCCCGATGAACGCACCCGTTTCCGAGCACATCGTCAAAAGCTACGACCTGGAACTCAAGCGCCTGACGCAGGAGATCCAGCGCATGGGTGACCTGGCGCTGGCCGAGCTGGAAGGCGCGATCGACGCGGTCGTCAAGCGCGACAGCGAAGCCGCCACCGCCATCATCAACAGCGACAGCGCGGTCGACGCGTTGGAGCTGGAAGTCAGCCACGACGTCGTCCAGCTGCTGGTGGCGCGCGCACCGATGGCACGCGACCTGCGCGAGGTCATGGCCGCGCTGCGGATCGCCGCCGACATCGAGCGCATCGGCGACTACGCGGCCAACGTCGCCAAGCGCGCGATCGCGCTGAACCAGCTGGCCCTGGTCAAGCCGGTGCACGCCCTGCCGCGCCTGGCCGAGCTGGCCGGCGAGCTGGTCCGCGACGTGCTGGACGCCTACCGCGACCGCGACGCCGACGCCGCCCTGCTCGCCTGGGCACGCGACGAGGAACTGGACGAGATGTACACCGGCCTGTTCCGCGAGCTCCTGACCTACATGATGGAGGACCCGCGCAACATCACCGCGTGCACGCACCTGCTGTTCATGGCCAAGAACATCGAGCGCATCGGCGACCACGCGACCAACATCGCCGAGAACATCTACTACCTGGTCCACGGCAGCCAGATCGGCCAGATCCGCCGCAAGGGCGACTCCACCGCGTCCACGGTCATCCCGGACCCGACCGCGCGCTGACCCCTCCCGCGGACTGGCCGCCGGGTCCGGCGCGGACTATGCTGCAACGCAGTCCGCCCCGGCCCGGAGACGCGCGATGATCCACGCCAGCATCCTCGACACGATCGGCCGCACGCCGATCGTCCGCATCAACCGCCTGGCCCCGCCGGGCGTCGCAATGTACGTCAAGTGCGAGGCCTTCAATCCCGGCGGTTCGGTCAAGGACCGCCTCGCGCTGGCGATCATCCTCGACGCCGAGGCCAAGGGCCTGCTCAAGCCCGGCCAGACCGTGGTCGAGGCGACCTCGGGCAATACCGGCATCGCCCTGGCGATGGTCTGCGCCGCGCGCGGCTACCCGTTCGTCGCCTTCATGGTCGAGACGTTCTCGATCGAGCGCCGCAAGCTGATGCGCGCCTACGGCGCCAAGGTGATCCTGACGCCGGCCGCCGAGCGCGGCAGCGGCATGGTGCGCCGCGCGGCCGAGTTCGCCGAGAAACACGGCGCGTTCCTGGCGCGCCAGTTCGAGAACGAGGCCAACCCGGCCTGGCACCGCAGCACCACCGGGCCGGAGATCCTGCAGGACTTCGCCGGGCAGCGGCTGGACTGGTTCGTCACCGGCTGGGGCACCGGCGGCACGCTGACCGGTGCCGGCGAGATGATCCGCCTGGCGCGGCCGGAGGTGCGCATCGTCGCCGCGGAACCCGCGCCGGCGGCGCTGCTGGCCGGTGCCGAATGGAAACCGCACCGTATCCAGGGCTGGACGCCGGACTTCGTGCCGGCCGTGCTGAACCGCGCGGTCGTCGATCGCCTGGTGGCCGTCGACGAGTTCGTCGCCCGCGACACCGCGCTCGCGCTGGCCCGCGACGAGGGCATCCTCTGCGGCGTCTCTGCAGGCGGCACGTTCGCCGCCGCGCTGGAGATCGCCCGCGAGGCCCGTCCGGGCGACGCCATCCTGGCGGTGCTGCCCGACACCGGCGAGCGCTATCTCAGCACCTACCTGTTCGAGGGCGTCAACGAGGGTTCCGACGAGGAATGGCTGGCGTCGCTGTAGCGGCGCAGGGCCGCGTCCCGGCGGCACCGCATGCAGGAGTGCCGCGACGGCCGGCGTGCCGACGCGCGAATCCAAGGAGCACGATGCACACGTCACCGCCACGCCGGCCCCTCGCGCTGCGCCACTGGGCGAACCGGTTGCGTTCGCTGGCGCGCCGGCTGCTGCCGGCACGCGCGCTCGACTACGCCCAGCGCGTCGCGCAGGAGCAGGCGATCTTCGAGGGCCAGGAGCAGGTCCACGACCTGCCCCCGATTTTCCACTACTGGTCCAACACCTGGCTGCGGCCGCAACTGGAAGCGCTCGGCTTTTCCGATCCGGACGCGTTCTTCTTCGAGCAGCTGAAAAAAGCGCTCCAGGAGCATCCGGACGGCGTCCGCTTCGCCAGCCTGGGCGCCGGCAACTGCGATACCGAGGTCCGCATCGCGCGGCGGCTGGTCGACCAGGGCCTGGACCGCTTCACGCTCGAATGCGTGGACATCAACCCGACGATGCTCGAGCGCGGCCGCGCGCTGGCGCGCGAGAGCGGCGTCGAGGCGCAGGTGCTGCCGGTCCAGGGCGACTTCAACGCCTGGCGGCCGGACCGGCGCTACGACGCGATCATGGCCAACCAGAGCCTCCACCACGTGCTGGCCCTGGAGAACCTGTTCACCGCGGTGGATACGGCGCTGGCGCCGCACGGCCGCTTCATCGTCTCGGACATGATCGGCCGCAACGGCCACATGCGCTGGCCCGAGGCGATGGACATCATCCACGAGTACTGGCGCGAGCTGCCGCCGGGGTATCGCTGGAACGTCCAGCTGCGCCGGCACGAGGAACTGCTCGACTACTGGGATTGCTCGAAGGAGGGATTCGAGGGTATCCGCGCGCAGGACATCCTGCCGCTGCTGATCGCGCGCTTCGATTTCGAGCTGTTCTTCGCCTACGGCAACCTGATCGACCCGTTCATCGACCGCTCGTTCGGCCCGCACTTCGACGCGGATTCGGCCACCGACCGCGCCTTGATCGATCGCATCCATCGACGCGACGTCGAAGAGATCGCAGCCGGCCGGATCAAGCCGACGCACCTGATCGCCTCGATGCGCAAGCGCCCGTATACCGGGGAGCGGGTCCACCTGCCGGGCATCACGCCCGAGACCTCGGTGCGCCCGGTCGACGGCCGGGCGCACGCCTAGACACGGCCGGGCTGCCCGGCGGGCTTCAGGCGCTGCGCTGGCGCAGCACCTCGAACAGCACGACGCCGGTCGCCACCGAGACATTGAGGCTTTCGACGCTGCCGCGCATCGGGATGTGGGCGAGGAAGTCGCAGGCTTCGCGCGTCAGGCGGCGCATGCCCTCCCCTTCGCCGCCCATGACCAGGGCGGCCGGACCGTTGAAGTCGATCGCATAGACGGAGCGGTCGCCGTCGCCGGCGAGGCCGGTCAGCCAGACGCCGGCGTCCTTGAGCACCTTGAGCGTACGGGCCAGGTTGGTCGCCGCGACGAACGGCACGCGATCGGCGGCGCCGGCCGAGGCACGCCGCACGGTCGGGGTGATGCCGGCGGCCTTGTCCTTGGGAACGATCACCGCGGTCACGCCGGCAGCCTCGGCGCTGCGCAGGCAGGCGCCGAGGTTGTGCGGATCGGTGACACCGTCCAGGACCAGGAACAGCGCCTCGCGGCCGGCCTGCTCGATCAGCTGCGGCAGCTCGGACTCCGGCCGCGGCGGCGGCACCGTGTAGCGCGCGGCGATGCCCTGGTGGCGCGTGCCGCCGGTCATGCGGTCCAGCGCGGCGCGATCGCGGGCGTGCGGCCGCAGGCCCATCTCGCGTGCGCGCTCGGACAGCTCGCGGATGCGCGGATTCTGCGAGCCGGTCTCGATGTAGAGCTCGACGATGTTGCCGGCGTCGTAGTTGAGGGCGGCTTCGACGGAGTGGATGCCGCTCAGCAGTTCGGTGCTCATCGGGGGAAACCTGTGCAAGGACGCGGGATCGACATCCCGGCAGGGCGCGTATTGTGGCCAGACGAGCGCCGCCAGGCGAGCGGCGCGTGGCCCGGCCGTCAGCGAGAAGCCCCGCCACGGCTCACCAGCCACCGCTCAGGCGACGACGTCCCCGCCACTCACGCGCGCCGGTAGACGATCTCGGTGGCCTTGGCCTCCGGGCCGTCCGGCTCGATGTTCCAGGCGGTCAGCACCAGGGTGTCGGGGTCGGGCTGCTCGATCGTGGTGCGCCAGCCCCACGGCGGCGTGCCGTCGTGGCCGCCGTAGTGGCAGAGCACGTTCGGGAGTGGTCCGGCGTCGCCAGCGCCGGTCGAGAACAGGATCGCCGAGCCGGTGTGGAAGCTGTCGATCCAGGCCATCTCGTAGCGCTTGGCGTCGATGTGCCAGCCGATCAGCACCATGCCCTGCAGCGGCTTGCCGCCGAGGGCGCTCTCGTACTCGTGGATCATGAAGCGGCCGCCGAGTGCGGGGCGGATCGAGCCGCGGATCGGCGACTCGTCGCTGGGAGCCCCCGGCTCGAACCAGACCCGCGAGACACCGACCCATTCGCCGGCCAGGCGCGCCAGCGCGTGATGGTGTCCGCCCGGCGCCTGCGATGCTTCGAAAGCGGAACTGCCCATACCCTGCTCTCCTCGTCGACGAATGCCTTCAGGCCGGCGCCTTGCGCGGCTTGCGCCGGCCCGGCGCTGCTGCCGGCTCGTCCTGCGCGGTCCGCGGTTCGGCGGTCACCAGGCGAAAATCGATCTTGCGGTCCTCCAGGCTCGCGCGCAATACCTGCACGCGCACCTTGTCGCCGAGGCGGAACCTCAGGCCGCGCCGCTCACCGGTCAGCAGGTGGCGGATCGGATCGAAATGGTAGTAGTCGTTCGGCAGCTGGGTGATGTGGACCAGGCCGTTGATCTTCGAATCGACCAGCTCGACGAACAGGCCGAACGAGGTGACGCCGGAGACCACGCCGTCGAACTCGCTGCCGACGTGCTTCTCCATCCACGCGCACTTGTAGCGCTCGTCGACGTCGCGCTCGGCCTCGGACGCGCGCCGCTCGTTGTGCGAGCAGTGGGTGGCCATGCCGGCCATGTCGCCGGCGCTGTAGGCATAGCTGTCGGCCTTGCCGCCGGCCAGCGCGTGACGGATCGCGCGATGGACGAGCAGGTCCGGATAGCGGCGGATCGGCGAGGTGAAATGCGCATAGGCCTGCAGCGCCAGGCCGAAGTGCCCGGTGTTCTGCGGCTGGTAGACGGCCATGCTCTGCGAGCGCAGCACCACCGACTCGATCAGGCTGGCGTCCACGCGCTGGCGGATGCTGTGCAGCAGCGCCGAGAAGTCGGCCGGCACCACCTCGCCGTAGGCCGGCAGCCCCAGCCGGAACTCGCGCAGGAACTCCAGCAGGTCGGCGTACTTGGACTCGGGCGGCGGCTCGTGCACGCGATAGGGCGCCGGAATGCGCTTCTTCAGCAGGAACTTCGCCGCCTCGACGTTGGCGGCGATCATGCATTCCTCGATCAGCATGTGCGCATCGTTGCGCTCGCGCGCGTCGAGCTGCACGACTTCGCCGTGCGGGTCCAGGCGGAACTCCACTTCACGGCTCTCGAAGTCGATCGCGCCGCGCTGGCGCCGCGCCTTGGCCAGCACCGTGTACAGGCCATGCAGATGCTCGATCTGCGGCATCAACGCGCCGATCTCGGCGCGGGCGTCGGCATTGCGCTCACCGATCGCCTGCCAGACGCGGTCGTAGGTCAGGCGCGCATGCGAGCGCATCACGGCCGGGTAGAAGCGCGTGCCGGTGACCTCGCCTTCGTGGTCGATGCGCATGTCGCAGACCATGCACAGGCGGTCCACCTTCGGGTTGAGCGAGCAGATGCCGTTGGACAGCGTCTCGGGCAGCATCGGCACGACGAAGCCGGGGAAGTACACCGAGGTGGCGCGCTTGTAGGCTTCCTCGTCGAGCGCGCTGCCGGGCTGGACGTAGTGCGAGACGTCGGCGATCGCGACGACCAGCCGGAAGCCCGAGCGCGTCGGCTGGGCGAAGACCGCGTCGTCGAAGTCCTTCGCGTCGGCGCCGTCGATCGTGACCAGCGGCAGGTCGCGCAGGTCCACGCGGTCGGCGATATCGGCGGTGCCGACGGTCGGCTCGACACGGGCGGCCTCGTCGAGCGCGGCCTGCGGCCATTCGTGCGGCAGGTCGTGGCTGGCGATCGCCATCTCCACGATCAGCGACGGCGTGAGCCGCTCGCCGAGCACCGCCACCACGCGTCCGATCGGGCCGCGGTACGGTGTCGGCGGCTCGGTGATCTCGGCAATGACGATCTGGCCGGCGCCGGCACCGGCACGTGCCGCCGGTGGAATCAGGATGTCCTGGTGCAGGCGGCGGTCGTCGGGCGAGACCAGCACCAGGCCGTTCTCCTCGACGATGCGGCCGACCAGGCGCGAAGAACGCCGCTCGAGCACCTCGACGATCGAGCCCTGGCGGCGCCCGCGCCGGTCGACGCCGACGACGCTGCCGAGCACCCGGTCCCCGTGCAGGACCTGGCGCATCTGCGCCGGCGACAGGTACAGGTCCTCGCCGCCCGCGTCGGCGCGCAGGAAGCCGTAGCCTTCGGCATTGGCGATCACCACGCCGGGAATCAGGTCCAGCTTCTGCGCGACGCCGTAGCCGCCGCGGCGGTTCTGCAGCAGCTGGCCGTCGCGGACCATCGCCGCCAGCCGCTTGCCGAGCGCGTCGAGGTCCGGCGCCTCGTGCAGCTCCAGTGCCTCGGCGATGCGCTCGATGCGCAGCAGCTCGCCGCGCTCGGCCAGCAGGTGCAGGATCGCCTCGCGGCTCGGGATCGGCCGGGCGTAGCGGCTGGCCTCGCGCGCCGCCTGCGGATCGACCAGCGGCGGCGTGCCGGAGCGGGAAGGCGAGGGTCGTTTCGTACCGGCCGGCCGCGGGGGCGGCTCGGGCATCCAGGGCGGTGCCTTGGAGCGCTTGGCGGCCTCCGCCGGCTTGCGCGGGCCGGTCTTTGCGCCGGCCTTGGTCGTGTTTCGCGCAGGGGGAGTCTTCTTGCGCAAGGTCTCGTGTCTCCTTGGGTGGGGGTCAGCGTGAACCGCTGCCCGGGGGATTGCAACCGTCGCCGGTCCCGTGTCGCGAGGCCCGCCGATCCCGACCGGCGCCACGGTAGCAAGCGCCGGCTGACTGCGGGCGCACCGGTCAGGCGGCGCCGCTGAGGTGCTCGTGGAGGATCGCCACGCCGATCGCGATCAGGATCAGGCCGCCGACCGCCTCGGCGCGCCGGCCGACCAGCCGTCCCAGTGCCCGTCCGAGCATGATGCCGGCGGTCACCATCGTCAGCGTGCACAACCCGATCACCGCGGCCACGACGAGGATGTTGACGTCGATGAAGGCCAGGCCGACACCGACCGCCATGGCATCGATGCTGGTGGCCAGCCCGGTCGCCGCCAGCGCCAGCAGGCCGTGCCGCTTGCCCGTTTCGGCCGGCGCCGCCTCGGCCTGGCTCTCCTGGCGGAGGCTGGCCACGATCATGTGCAGTCCCAGCGCGGCCAGCACCACGAACGCGATCCAGTGGTCCCAGGCCTCGACGAACGGCGCGGCGGCGATGCCGAGCGCCCAGCCGGCCAGCGGCGTGAGCGCCTCGATGGTGCCGAAGATCGCGCCGGCGCGCAGCGCTTCGGGCAGCCGCGGATCGCGCATCGCGGCACCCTTCCCCACCGCCGCGGCGAACGCGTCGGTGGACATGGCAAAGCCCAGCAGAAGAATCGAAAACGGGGACATGGGGAGATCCAGGCCGGGCTCGTCGACAACGGCCTGCGGACGCGCCCAACCTTCGTTGCGCTCGCGGGCCGTTGGTCTCGCCAACCGGATTCGGCTGCCCGCACCACGGCTGTAGGCCGAGTGTGTTGATGCGGGCGCATCCCAGGGACCGCGGGATGCAGGCTACTCCCCAAAGGGACGCGGAGCATACCACGACCGGGATGCACCCGCCGGCGGATCGCCGGATTGTTTCGCGGCCGGATAGGGTTCTTCCGCGCCCGATCGCGGCCATTGAACGCAATCTTCACACGAGGCCGGCGCCGGCGACGAAAACTCCGGGGTTCCCGTCCGAACGAGGAAACCTCCATGACCACACGACGCCAGTTCCTGACCGTATCGGCGGCGGCGGCCGCCGCCGGCCTGTTGCCGCCGGGCCTCGCCTGGGCGCAGCCGGCGACCGCGCCGATGCAGACGCGCAAGATCCCTTCCAGCGGCGAAGCGCTGCCCGTGATCGGCATGGGCACGTCGGGCAGCTTCCAGGTCGGCGAGACGCCGGCCGAGCGCGACCCGCTGCGCGAGGTGCTGCGCCGCTTCTTTGCCGGCGGCGGCACCGTGATCGACACCGCGCCGAGCTACGGCACGGCCGAGACCGTCATGGGCGACCTGCTCGCCGAGCTCGGCCTCACCGGCAAGGCCTGGCTGGCGACCAAGCTGTCCGGCGTCAACGGGCGCGAAGCGGGCCTGGCGCAGTTCTCCGCCTCGCTCGGACGCCTGAAGACCGACAAGGTGGCCCTGCTCGCGGTCCACAACCTCGGCGACTGGAAGACCCAGTTCGAGGTGATCAAGCAGCTGAAGGCCGAAGGCAAGGTGCGCTACAGCGGACTGACCCACTACCTGGAAAGCGGCCAGGACGCGCTGGTCGAGGTGGTCAAGGCGACGCGGCCGGATTTCCTGCAGATCAATTACTCGGTCAGCACGCGCGGCGCCGAGAAGACCGTGTTCCCGGTGGCGCAGGAGCTGGGCGTGGCGGTGATGATCAATCGCGCCTTCGACGACGGCAAGCTGTTCGCCCGCGTCAAGGACAAGCCGCTGCCGGCCTGGGCGGCCGAGGCGGGCATCGGCTCGTGGGCGCAGGCGTTCCTGAAGTTCGCGCTCAGCCACCCGGCCGTCACCGTCGTCATCCCGGCGACCGGCAAGCCCGACCGCCAGAGCGACAACCTCAAGGCGGGTGACGGCCCGACCCTGACACAGGCGCAGCGCGAGGACCTGATCACGCTGATCGGCTGAGCCTCCGCCGTTCGGTGCAGTCACTGCGCAGATCGTCCGGACCAGGCCCGCTTCGTCCTTTTCGGCCTTGTCCGGGCGATCCGGCTTCGGTAGATGCTGCGGGAGGCGGCGCTTATCGCGTCCGCCGTGACACTGCTGCGCCGTGCGCGCACCGGTCCGCGATCGTCCTTCCGACAGGCCCCTCATGACGCCACACGCCTCGCCGCCCACCCGCCTCCTTGCGCGGCTCTTCGATGTCCGTGACGGCGAAGCAGGCGGCGTCGCCGCCGGGGTCGCCGTGTTCTTCCTGCTGTTCGCGAGCTATTTCATGCTGCGGCCGGTACGCGAGACGATGGGTATCGCCGGCGGCATCGAGAACCTGCAATGGCTGTTCACGGCCACCTTCGTCAGCTCGCTGGTGGTGCTGCCGTTCTTCGGCTGGCTGGCCGCACGCGTGCCGCGGCGGCAGATCCTGCCCTGGACCTACGGCTTCTTCACGCTGAACCTCGTCGCGTTCGCGATCGGTTTCCGGCTCGACCCGGACAACGTCTGGGCCGCGCGCGTCTTCTACGTCTGGCTGTCGGTGTTCAACCTGCTGGTGATCTCGCTGGCCTGGAGCGTGCTGGCCGACCTGTTCTCCACCGCGCAGGCCAAGCGCCTGTTCGCGATGATGGCGGGCGGCGCGAGCCTGGGTGGCCTAGCCGGGCCGGTGCTGAGTACGCTGCTGGTCGGCGTGATCGGCCATGCCGGCCTGCTGTGCCTGTCGGCCGTGCTGCTGGCCGGCGCGATCGTGGCCGCCGCGCAGCTGCAGCGCTGGCGCGACCGGCACCCGCTGCAGGCCGAGGAGGCGACCGCGCGCCGGCGGCCGCTCGGCGGCAGCCCGCTCGCCGGCGCCACGGCCGTGCTGAAGTCGCCGTACCTGATCGGCATCGCGGTGTTCGTGCTGCTGCTGGCCAGCGTCAACACCTTCCTCTACTTCGAGCAGGCACACCTGGTGAAGGAGGCCTTTCCGGACCGGGCCGACCAGACGCGCGTGTTCGGCATCCTCGACATCGTCGTGCAATCGCTGGCGATCCTGACGCAGGTGTTCTTCACCGGCCGCATCGCCCAGCGCCTGGGCGTGGGGGTGCTGCTGGTCGCGGTGCCGGTGGTGGTCGCGTTCGGCTTCCTGTGGATGGCGGTGGCGCCGGTATTCGCGGTGTTCGCCGTGGTGATGGTGGTGCGCCGCGCCGGCGAGTACGCCCTGGTCCGGCCGGGCCGCGAGATGCTCTTCACGACGGTATCGCCGGAAGCCAAGTACAAGGCCAAGAACTTCATCGACACCGTGGTCTACCGCGGTGCCGATGCGCTGAGCGCCTGGGTCAAGGCCTTCATCGACCTGATCGCCAGCCATCCGGCGCTGGCCGCCGTGATCGGCGCGGTGATCTCGCTGGTCTGGGGCCTGACCGGCGGCCTGCTGGCCCGCCATCATCGGGGCCTGGAAACGCAGCGGCAGGTCGCGGAAACCGCCGCACCGCGCTGACGCGGCGCAGCGTGCCGATGCCTCAGCCGCCGAGCACGTCCTGCAGCGCGTAGCGGCCGGGCGACCGGCGCGCCAACCAGAGCGCGGCCCGCACCGCGCCACGCGCGAAGATGTCGCGATCGGTCGCGCGATGCCCCAGTTCCACGCGCTCGCCGGCGCCGTAGAAGGCGACCGTGTGCTCACCGACGACGTCGCCGCCGCGCACGACCGCGAACCCGATCGCACCATCGCGGCGCTCGCCCTCACGCGCGGATGTGGTCGCTACCCGGTCCAGGTCGACACCGCGCCCTGCGGCGGCGGCATGGCCGAGCGACAGCGCGGTTCCGGACGGCGCGTCGCGCTTGTGGCGATGATGCGCCTCGACGATCTCGCAGTCCCAGTCCGGCAGCGCGGCGGCAGCCTGGCGGACCAGATGCAGCAGCAGCGCGACGCCGAGGCTGAAATTGGCGCTCCACAACACGGGAATCCGTTCGGCCGCCGCCGCGAGCGCTGCCTGCTGGCGCGCGTCCAGGCCGGTCGAGCCGCTGACCAGCGCCGTGCCGGTGCGCAGCGCCAGCGCCAGCGCGGCATCGAAGCCCTGCGGCCCGGCGAAGTCGATCAGTACCTGCGCCGGAGCGAAGGGCGCGGCCGCGTAGGCGGCACCGGTACCGCCGGCGAGCAGGTGAGCGGGAACCGGCTGGCCGGCAAGCGGCGAACCGTCGCGGACCAGGGCAGCGGCCAGGCGTGCGCGCGGCGCGTCGCGGATCACCCGCAGCAGCGCTTCGCCCATGCGGCCGGCGGCGCCGAAGACGGCAACGGAAATCGGTTCGGGGGCAACGGTCATGGCGGCGATGCTAACCGATCGCGGCGGCGCTCCGGCAAGCCCGCGAGGGCCGGGCGCGCGCCGGGAGACACGCTCCCGGCGGCGCCGATGCCACGGGTCAGGACGTCACCCGATCCCAGAACTGCTTGACGTTGTCGAGCCAGGAGCTGTTGCGCGGGGAATGCGCCGCGGCGTCCTCGCCCTGGAACGTCGCCTCGAACCGCTCGAGCAGCTCGCGCTGGTCGCGCGTCAGCCGGACCGGCGTCTCGACGACGACGCGGCAGATCAGGTCGCCGGTGCGTCCGCTGCGGACCGACTTGACGCCCTTGCCGCGCAGCCGGAACAGCTTGCCGCTCTGGGTCTCGGCCGGAATCGCGATCGCCGCCTCGCCGCCCAGCGTCGGCACCTTGAGCTCGGCCCCGAGTGCGGCCTGGGCGAAGCGGATCGGCACCTCGCAATGCAGGTCGTCGCCGTCGCGCTGGAACACGGCGTGCTCGCGCACGCGCACTTCCACGTAGAGGTCGCCGGGCACGGTGCCGGCCGGACCGGCCTCGCCCTGCCCGGTCAGCCGGATGCGATCGCCGTTGTCGACGCCGGCCGGGATGCGGACCGAGAGCGTGCGCTCGTCGTGCACGCGGCCCTCGCCGCGGCAGTCGCGGCAGGGATTGGCGACCGTCTTGCCGCTGCCGCCGCAGTGCGGGCAGGTCTGCTGCACCGAGAAGATGCCGTTCTGCATACGCACGCGGCCGTGGCCGCGGCAGGTGCCGCAGCTGACGGTCTTGCCGTCGGCCGAGCCGGAGCCGGTGCAGGTGGCGCATTCGACCAGGGTCGGCACGTCGATCGATTTCTCGATCCCGAAGACGGCTTCCTCCAGGTCCAGCTCCAGCATGTAGCGCAGGTCCGAACCGCGCCGCGGGCCGCCGCGGCCGCCGCCCATGCCGAAGATGTCCGAGAAGATGTCGCCGAAGATGTCGCCGACATCGCCGCGGAAGCCGCCGCCGTTGCCCATGCCGCCCTCGAACGCGGCATGGCCGTGCTGGTCGTAGAGCGCGCGCTTGCGCGCGTCGGACAGCACGTCGTAGGCCTCCTTGGCCTCCTTGAAGCGTTCCTGCGCGGCCGGGTCGTCCGGGCAGCGGTCCGGGTGGCATTTCATCGCCAGCCGCCGGAAGGCCTTCTTGATGTCGTCCTCCGACGCCGAGCGTTCGGCGCCGAGGATGTCGTAGTAGTCGCGTTTGCTCATGGTCGGCGCAAGACGTCGGGGTCGGGTGGGTCGGAAAAGAAAACGGAGCCGGCAGGCCGGCTCCGTTCTCTCTCGTCTGGCGTCTTACTTCTTGTCGTCCTTGACCTCGGTGAACTCGGCGTCGACGACGTCGTCGCCACCGGCCGCCGAACCGCCGCCCGCCTGGGCGCCGGCATCGGCCTGCTGCGGACCGGCCGCGGCCGCCGCATACAGCGACTGGGCCACTTCCTCGAGCCGGCTGGTGCGGGCCTCGATCTGCGCCTTGTCGTCGCTCTTCATGACCTTCTCCAGCTCCGACAGCGCTTCCTCGATCGGTCCGATCTGGCCGCCGGCGAGCTTGCCGCCGTGCTCCTTGAGCGCGTCGCGCGTGGCGTGGACCAGCTGGTCGGCCTTGTTGCGGGCACCGACCAGCTCGTGGAACTTGCGGTCCTCTTCCTTGTTGGCCTCGGCGTCGCTGACCATGCGCTGGATCTCATCGTCGGACAGGCCCGAACCGGCCTTGATCTCGACGCGCTGCTCCTTGTTGGTCTTCTTGTCCTTGGCCGACACGTGCAGGATGCCGTTGGCGTCGATGTCGAACGTGACCTCGATCTGCGGCATGCCGCGCGGCGCGTTGTCGATGCCGGCGAGGTCGAACTTCGCCAGCGACTTGTTGAAGCGCGCCTGCTCGCGTTCGCCCTGCAGCACGTGCACGGTGACCGCACTCTGGTTGTCCTCGGCGGTCGAGAACGTCTGCGAGGCCTTGGTCGGGATCGTGGTGTTCTTCTCGATCAGCTTGGTGAACACGCCACCGAGCGTCTCGATGCCGAGCGACAGCGGCGTCACGTCGAGCAGCAGCACGTCCTTGACGGTGCCGCCGAGCACGCCGCCCTGGATCGCCGCGCCGACGGCGACGGCCTCGTCCGGGTTGACGTCCTTGCGCGGCTCCTTGCCGAAGAAGTCCTTGACCGCCTCCTGCACCTTGGGCATGCGCGTCTGGCCGCCGACGAGGATGACCTCGCTGACGTCGGACACGCGCAGGCCCGCATCGTTGAGCGCGATGCGGCACGGCTCGATCGTGCGCTTGACCAGGTCCTCGACCAGCGCCTCGAGCTTGGCGCGCGTGAGCTTGATGTTGAGGTGCTTGGGACCGGAGGCATCGGCCGTGACGTACGGCAGGTTGACCTCGGTCTGGTGCGAGGTCGACAGCTCGATCTTCGCGCGCTCGGCCGCGTCCTTCAGGCGCTGCAGCGCGAGCGGATCGTTCTTGAGGTCGACGCCCTGGTCCTTCTTGAACTCCTCGACGAGGTAGTCGATGACGCGCTTGTCGAAGTCCTCGCCGCCGAGGAAGGTGTCGCCGTTGGTGGCCAGCACCTCGAACTGACGCTCGCCGTCGACCTCGGCGATCTCGATGATCGACACGTCGAACGTGCCGCCGCCGAGGTCGTAGACGGCGATCTTGCGGTCGCCGCCCTTCTTGTCGAGGCCGTAGGCCAGCGCGGCCGCGGTGGGCTCGTTGATGATGCGCTTGACGTCGAGGCCGGCGATGCGGCCGGCATCCTTGGTCGCCTGGCGCTGGCTGTCGTTGAAGTAGGCGGGCACCGTGATGACGGCCTCGGTGACCGGCTCGCCGAGGAAGTCCTCGGCGGTCTTCTTCATCTTCATCAGCACCTTCGCCGAGATTTCCGGCGGCGCCATCTTCCTGCCGTCGGCGGTCTCGATCCAGGCGTCACCGTTGTCGTGCGCGACGATCTTGTACGGCACGATGCCGATGTCCTTCTGCACCTCGGCGTCGGTGAACTTGCGGCCGACCAGCCGCTTGACGGCGTAGAAGGTGTTCTTGGGATTGGTCACCGCCTGCCGCTTGGCAGTCGCGCCGACGACGACCTCGTTGTCCTTGAAGGCGACCACCGACGGTGTCGTGCGATCGCCCTCGGAGTTCTCGATGACGCGCGCCGTCGTGCCTTCCATGACCGCGACACACGAATTGGTGGTGCCGAGGTCGATACCGATGATCTTGCCCATGACTGTCTACTCTCTCCCGCGAAGTGGTTTCGGTCGCTGTGACCGTTGCTGGCGCAGAATCTGGGGGTCTGCACCCCGCTTTCAAGCGTTTTCCCATTCAATCCCGCCGCTTGCGGCAGGCACGGATCGAAAGTGGGGACGCGATTATCGGGGCGATTTTCTGAACTTCCGAGTGCACGAGCGGCAGCCGGAATGGTCCTCCCCATGAACGACGACACCGGCGCGCTGCGGCGCCGGCGTTCCCCTCGCCTCAGTCGTCCGCCTTGGCCACCGTCACCAGGGCCGGCCGCAGCAGCCGGTCGTTGAGGATATAGCCCTTCTGGAAGACGGCCACGACCGCACCGGCCGGATGCTCGGCCGACGCGACCATCTGCATCGCCTGGTGCTGCTCCGGATCGAATGCCGAGCCGACCGGATCGATCACCTTCAGGCCGTTGGTCTCGACCACCTTCGTGAGCTCGCGCAGCGTCAGCTCGACGCCGCCGCGCAGGGCCGCGTAGTCGGTGCCGGGCGCCGCCAGGCCGCGCTCGAGGTTGTCGAGCACCGGCAGCAGGTCGGCCAGGAGCTTCTCGTTGGCGAAACGCCGCGCCTGCTCCAGGTCACGCTGGAGGCGGCGGCGCTGGTTCTCGATCTCGGCACGCTCGCGCAGCACGGTATCGCGCATGTCGGCGAGGTTGCGCTCGGCCTCGGCCAGCTGCGCGGTGAGGCGATCGAGATCGGCGATGCCTTCGTCCGACGGCGAGGACGTGCCCTCGGGCGGCCGGCTGCCGGCTGGATCGGTGCTTTCCATCATGGCTCTCCACCTGTCAAAAAAACGCCGCCGGCCCGATGTGCCGGAGGCAAGTATTCGATTGTCGGGCACTTATTGTGCCGGCTGCGCGCGGTTCAAGGTTCCGGAGATGATCTGGGCGGTGGCCTGGACCATCGGGATCACCCGCTCGTAGGCCATGCGCGTCGGGCCGATCACGCCGAGCACGCCCAGGATCCGGCCGTGGACGCCATACGGCGCCGTGACCAGCGAGAAGCCGTCGAGCGCCGCGAAACCCGATTCCTCGCCGATGAACAGGCGCACGCCCTCGGCCCGGGCGCAGCGCTCCAGCAGCTGCAGCAGGTCGCGCTTGCGCTGGAACGCCTCGAACAGCTCGCGCAGGCGGTCGATGTCGCCCTGGTCCTGCCGGCCCATCAGGCGGGTCTGGCCGGAGACCAGCATGTCGCTGTCGGTGCTGGCCTGGAACGCCTGGGCGGCCACGTCCACCGCTGCGCTGAGCAGCCGGTTCAGGCGCACGCCCTCCTCGCGCATCTCGCGCAGCAGCCGGGCGCGGATGTCGTCGATGCGCATGCCGGCGAACTGGCTGTTGAGGAAGTTGGCGATCTGCTCGAGCTCGCCGGCGCCGTAGGACCGCTGCGTGCTGACGACGCGGTTCTGCACCTGGCCGTCGGTGAACACCAGGATCACCAGCAGCCGGCCGGGATCGAGCATGACGAAATCGATGTGGCGGAACGGGAACTCCTCGCGCCGCGGCACGCTGACCACGCCGACGAAGTGGGTCATCTCCGACAGCAGCGAGGTGGCGCTGTTGAGCAGGTCCGGCGTCGCCGCGTCGGTCGGCAGCTCGCGCCGCAGCTGCGCCAGCTGCTCCTCGTCGGGCGGCTGCATCTCCAGCAGGCTGTCGACGAACACGCGGTAGCCCTGCGCGGTCGGCACGCGGCCGGCCGAGGTATGCGGCGCCGCGACCAGGCCGACCTCCTCCAGGTCCGCCAGCACGTTGCGGATCGTCGCCGGACTGACGTCCAGGCCCGAGGACTTGGCGAGCGTGCGCGAGCCGACCGGCTGGCCGTCGCTGATGTAGTGCGAGATCAGCGTGCGCAGCAGGTGCCGGGCGCGGGCGTCGAGCGGATGGACTGGCGGGGCGTTCATCGAACCAGCGGAAAACCGGTCAACCGGCGGCCTGCACGCTAACAAGCGGCTGCCCCCGGTTCAAGGGCCACCCCCTTCCGCGTCGGCCCGGCCGGCCCCGTCGCCCCGGCCGGCGCGTATCAGCCGGTGCGACGCGATCGCGCTAGCGTCCTGTTCATTGCCATCGCCGGCAACGATAATCCGCTACCCGCCGCCACCGTCACGCCCAAGCCCTGCGCCATGCTGGAAACCCTGTACGTCAAGGATTTCGCGATCGTCCAGAACGCCGAGATCACGTTCGGCCAGGGCCTGACCGTCGTGACCGGCGAGACCGGTGCCGGCAAGTCGCTGATCGTCGATGCCCTGCTGCTGCTGGCCGGCGGCCGCGGCGACAGCGGCATGGTCCGCCACGGCTGCGACCGGGCCGAGCTTTCGGCCCGGTTCGCGATCGGCGACCGCGCCGACTTGCTCGCCTGGCTGCGCGAGGAGGACCTCGACGACGAAGGCGCCTGCCAGCTGCGGCGCGTGATCCGCAGCGAAGGCAGCTCGCGCGCCTGGATCAACGGGCGGCCGGTGGCGCTGACCCAGCTCAAGGCGCTCGGCGAGCGCCTGATCGAGATCCACGGCCAGCACGAGCACCAGACCCTGCTCGATCGCGGCGCCCAGCTCGACCTGCTCGATACCTTCGGCGGCCACGCCGACGCACGCGGCGAGGTGGCGCGCCTGGCGCAGGCCTGGCGCACGGTGCAGGGCCGCATCGCCACGCTGACCGGCGGCGCCGACCACGGCGAGCGGATCGAGTGGCTGGCGCACCAGGTGGACGAGCTGGAGCGGCATGCGCTCGACGCCGACGCGTTCGCCGCGCTGGAGGATACCCACCGCCGCCTCGCCAATGCCGGCCAGTTGGTGCAGGGCTGCGCGGGCCTGGCCGAGCGCCTCGACGGCGACGGCGAGTTCGCGCTGGCGCGCCTGGTCGCGCGCACCCATGCCGACAGCCAGCGCCTGGCCGAACTGGACCCGCGCCTGGCCGCGCTGGTCGAGCTGCTCGAGGCGGCGCGCATCCAGGTCGACGAGGCCGGCGACACGCTGGCGCGCTACCAGGACGCGCTGGACCTCGATCCGGAGCGCCTCGCCGAGACCGAGGCGCAGCTCGCCCGGCTGCACGAGCTTTCGCGCAAGCACCGCCGTCCGATGGGCGAACTCAAGGCCCTCGCCGACACGTTGCGCGAGGAACTGGAAACCCTGCGCGGCGCCGGCACCGAGCTGGAGCGCCTGCGCGCCGAAGCCGCGCGGGTCGAGACCGGCTATGCCGCGGCGGCCACGGTGCTCTCCGGCGCCCGCGCGGCGACTGCCGCCCGGCTCGGCGAGGCCGTCACCGCCCTGATGACCGAACTGGGCATGGCCGGCCGCTTCGAGGCCGCGCTCGAACCCGACGACGGCGCCGAACCGGCCGCCGCCGGCCGCGAGCGCTGCGAGTTCCTGGTCAGTACCAATCCCGGCCAGCCGCCGCGCCCGCTGCGCAAGGTCGCCTCCGGCGGCGAGCTGTCGCGGATCGGCCTGGCGATCGAGGTCGCCGCGCTCGGCGCCGACGCGACCGGCACGATGGTCTTCGACGAGGTCGATTCGGGTGTCGGCGGCGCGGTGGCGGAGATCGTCGGCCAGAAGCTGCGCCGCCTGGCCGCACGCTGCCAGGTGCTGTGCGTGACGCACCTGCCGCAGGTCGCGGCCCAGGGACACCAGCACCTGCGCGTGGCCAAGTCCAGCGACGCGGCGTCGACGACCGTCCGCATCGAGGGCCTCGACGAAGGCGCGCGCCGCGACGAGGTCGCGCGCATGCTCGGCGGCATCGAGATCACGCGCCAGACGCTGGCGCACGCACGGCAGATGCTCGACAGCGCGCGCCAGGCCGGCTGATCGCGCCGGAGCCGGCGACGCCGGCCCCGGCCGGGGCTTACTTGATCAGGCGCAGCGTCAGCGGATAGCGGTACGTCTGGCCGTTGTTGGCGTTGATCGCGGCGACGATCGTCAGCACGATCCAGACCGCCAGCAGCACCAGGCCGAGCGGCAGCGTCAGGAAGATGCCGATGCCGAACGTGCCGATCGTGATGATCCACAGGCCGATCCAGATCATCAGCGCGGTCAGGTTGAAGTTGAGCGCCTCGCGCGCCTGGTCGGCGGCGAACGGCAGCGTGTCGCGCTTGACCAGCCAGACCACCAGCGGCCCGAGCACGCAGCCGAAGCCGGCGGTGAAGAACGCGCTGAACGCCGACAGGTGGCCGAGCAGCGCCCAGGTCCGCTCGTCGTTGCTGAGCGTGGTCGGCGGGGAAATGGTCGGGTCTTCCGTCATCACGGCACTCCTCGTTGAAGGAGGTTCCACGGTGGATTTCAGCGCCCGGGGCGTCAAGGGCGCGCAGTCATGCCCGGGCCCGGCCGTTCAGCGCGCGGATACCCTGGCCGCGACGGCGGCACGGGCGGCACCGTGCGGACGGCGCGCGCGCATGCGCGGCCGCCAGGGCCCTACTGCCGACGGCCGTGCCGCTACTCGCCCGCGATCGTCATCCGCTCGAGCAGGATCGAGCCGGTCAGCAGGTGCGAGCGCGGATCGACGTCGCGGCCGATCGCGACGATGCCGGCGAACATCTCGCGCAGGTTCGAGGCGATCGTGATCTCCTCGACCGGGTAGGCGATCTCGCCGTTCTCGACCCAGAAGCCCGACGCGCCGCGCGAGTAGTCGCCGGTGATCAGCGACACGCCCTGCCCCATCACCTCGGTGACGACCAGGCCGGTACCCATGCGCCGCAGCAGCGCGGCGAAGTCGTCCGCGCCGGGGGTGACGACGAGGTTGTGGATGCCACCGGCGTTGGCGGTGGTCGCCAGGCCGAGCTTGCGCGCCGAGTAGCTGCCGAGGATGTAGCGCTGCAGCACGCCGTCGCGTACGAGGTCGGCGTCGCGCGTGGCGACGCCTTCGGCATCGAACACGCTCGAGCCGTGCCCGCGCGGCAGGCGCGGCCGCTCGGTCATCTGGACGAAACCGGGGAACACCGGCCGGCCCAGGTGATCGACGAGGAAGCTCGCGCGCCGGTACAGCGCACCGCCGCTGACCGCCGACAGGAAGTGGCCGATCAGGCCGCGCGCCACCTCGGGCACGAACAGGACCGGGCACTGCCGCGTCGAGAGCCGGCGCGCGTCGAGACGCGCGACCGTGCGCTCGGCGGCACGGCGGCCGATCGTTTCCGGATCGGTGAAATCGGTGGCCGAGCGTACCGCGTCGTACCAGTAGTTCTGCTGCATGCCCTGCGCATCCTCGGCGATCAGCGCGCACGACAGCAGGTGGCGGGTACTGCGCTCGACGCCGGCGAAGCCGGCCGAATTGGCATTGGCCAGCACCGACTCGCCGACCTGCACCGCGGCGCCTTCGGAATTGCTGATGCGCGGATCGTGGCCGCGCCCGGCCGCCTCGATGCGCAGGCCGAGCTCGATCGCCTGCTCGGCGTCGATCGCCCAGGGGTGCCACAGGTCCAGGTCCGGAAACTCGCGCGCGTAGAGCGCCGGGTCGGCCAGGCCGTTGCAGGGGTCCTCTTCGGTATGGCGGGCGATCGCGCAGGCGTGCTCGACGGTCCGCGCGATCGACTCCGGGTCGAGATCGGCGGTGCTGGCCGAGCCCTTGCGCTTGCCGAACAGCACGGTCAGCGACACGCCGCGATCGCGCGTGCGCGTGATCGTCTCGACCTCGCCCAGGCGGACGCCGACATCCAGGCCGGTATCGATGCTGGCGGCCACTTCCGCCTCGCTGGCGCCGGCCGACCGGCAGCGGCGCAGCACGTCCTGGCAGACCTCGGCGAGCCGGGCCAGCTCGTCCTGGCTGGTATCGTTTCTAGGGGTGAGCGCTGCGTTCACGTTATGATTTTCCGATGATCGACCACGACGTTACCGATGAGTATGCGGGCCCGAGTCGCAGCCAGCTGCGGCGCGAGGCCCTGGATGTATTGAAACTGGCGACGGCGCTGGCTGCGCTTTCAGACGCCCAGCTCGACCGGCTGCCGCTGCCCGAGGACGTCCGCGGCGAGGTCGAGCGCACCCGCGCGACGCCTTCGCACGGCGCCCGCAAGCGGCAGACGCAGTACCTGGCCAAGCACCTGCGGCGGCTCGACGAGGAGGCGCTCGAGGCGATTCGCCGCCTGCTCGACCACGACCGCCAGTCCGCACATCGCGAAACCGCGCTGCTGCACCAGCTGGAAGCTTGGCGCGACCGCCTCGTCGCCGAAGGCGATCCGGCGCTGGACGCCCTGCTCGAACGGCATCCGGGCGGCGACCGCCAGCAGCTGCGCGCCTTGATCCGGCAGGCCCGGCTCGAAGCCGAGCGCGCCAAGCCGCCGCGCGCGGCGCGCGAGCTGTTCCGCCTGCTGCGCGCCCACCTGGACGCCGGCCCGGCGGCCTGAAGGCCCGCGCCGCACGCCGCGCGAACCGCGCGCGTGCGGTTGACCGGCACGGCTCATGCGGCGGTGCCGCCGACCGTCATCGCGTCGATCTTCAGCGTCGGCTGGCCGACACCGACCGGCACGCTCTGGCCGTCCTTGCCGCAGACGCCGACGCCCTCGTCGAGCGCCAGGTCGTTGCCGATCATCGACACGCGCGTCAGCACGTCCGGGCCGGAGCCGACCAGGGTCGCGCCCTTGACCGGACGCGTCACGCGGCCGTTCTCGATCAGGTAGGCCTCGCTGGCGGAGAACACGAACTTGCCGTTGGTGATGTCGACCTGGCCACCGCCGAAGTTGACCGCGTAGAGGCCGCGCTTGACCGAGCCGATGATCTCTTCCGGCGCCAGCGTGCCGGGCAGCATGTAGGTGTTGGTCATCCGCGGCATCGGCAGGTGCGCGAACGACTCGCGCCGGCCGTTGCCGGTCGGCGCCGCCTTCATCAGGCGCGCATTGGCCTTGTCCTGCATGTAGCCCTTGAGGATGCCGTTCTCGATCAGCGTGGTGCAGCGGGTCGGCGTGCCTTCGTCGTCGATGCTGAGCGAACCGCGCCGGCCGGCCAGGGTGCCGTCGTCGACGACGGTCACGCCGGCGGCCGCGACGCGCTCGCCGATGCGGCCGGCGAAGGCCGAGGTTTCCTTGCGGTTGAAGTCGCCTTCCAGGCCGTGGCCGATCGCCTCGTGCAGCAGCACGCCCGGCCAGCCGGGGCCGAGCACGACGGTCATCGTGCCGGCCGGCGCGTCGACGGCCTCGAGGTTGACCAGGGCGGTGCGCACCGCCTCGCGGGCGAACGCGTGCGCGCGGCCGTCGGCGAGCAGCTCGTCGAAGCCGTAGCGCCCGCCGCCGCCGCCGCTGCCCGATTCGCGCCGGCCGTTCTGCTCGGCGATCACCTGGACGTTCATGCGCACCAGCGGCCGCACGTCGGCGGCCAGCGTGCCGTCGGAGCCGGCGATCAGAACGGTGTCCACGCCGGCGGAAAGGCTGACGATCACCTGCTGTACGCGCGGATCGAGTGCCCGCGTGAAGCCGTCGATCTCGCGCAGCAGCCGCACCTTGGCCTCGCTCGACAGCGTGTCGATCGGGTCGATCGCCGGATACAGCGCGGCGGCGCTGGCCAGCGCCAGCGGGCGGCCGCTGCCGTTGCTGCCGGCCTTGGCGATCGCGCGCGCCGAGCCCGCCGCCTGCAGCAGGGACGGCAGCACGATCTCGTCGGAGTAGGCGAAGCCGGTCTTCTCGCCGGCCACGGCGCGCACGCCCACGCCCTGCTCGATGCTGTGGCTGCCCTCCTTGACGATGCCGTCCTCGAGCAGCCAGGACTCGCTGCGCGAGTGCTGGAAATACAGGTCCGCCGCATCGACCGACGGCGCCATCAGGCGCGCGAAGACGGGTTCGAGATCGGCGGCAGAAAGCCCGCCGGGCCGCAGCAGCCGCTGCTCGGCCTGGGCGATCAATGAGGTCATCGGGGAGTCTTGCTGAACGGATCAGTCCCGAATGATGGGGGCGCCACCGCCCGGTCGCAAGCGCGGACCCCCGTTCAGCGGGCGGGCGGCTCCGGCGCGCGGGCGCCCCTGCCGGCCCGCCCCTGCTCGCGCGAAAGCAACGTGATCTGGGGCTTCTCCCACGGGCCGGTGACCTGGTAGGTGGCGCGCGCGACGGCGTTGATCTGCTTGTTGAACAAGCCCTGCATGACCAGGCCGGCCGCGGCGCCGACCGGGCCGCCGGCGATCGCGCCGACCACCGGCAAGGTGGCACCCGCATGCGGCGTGACCACCATCCGCTGGTCGTAGTCCTTGCTCTGCAGGCCGGTGCGGCCGGTGATCCGGATGTCGGCCGCCGGCCCCTTGATCTGCAGGTCGTCGGTCGCCGCATTGCCGGTGGTCAGCTTGAACGTGCCGGTGATCGCGTTGAAGCTGAAGCCCGACTTGAAGAAATCCGAAAAATCCAGGCTCAGCCGCCGCGGGATCTCGGTCAGCGACAGCAGGCCGAAGATGCGCCCGGCCCCGGGCTCCACGTCGAGGATGCGCCCGGCGCCGACCGTGATCGCCAGCGTGCCGTCCAGCTTCGCCAGCGCGAAGGCGGTCGGCGGCCCGGCCCAGCCGGCCTCGATGCGGGCCGTGGTCTGGCCGCCGTCGATGATCCCGGCATAGCCGAACGCGTCCAGCATCCGTCCCAGGTTGTGCGAGGCCAGGTCGATCGACAGCCGCGACCGGTTGTCGGCCTCGGTACCGGTCCAGTCGCCCTGTGCGTGCATCTGCAGGTTCGGCGACTTCGCCTCGAGCTGGTCGATGCGCATGCCGCCGGCGACCGGGCGGCTCTCCAGCCGCGTCTGGCCGAGCACGGCGCGGCCGATCTTCAGATCGCCGATCCACACGTGCAGCGGCGGCAGCGCGCCGGGCGCGATGTCGCTGACCGTGCTTTCGTCCTCCTCTTCGGGAGACTCGGGCCAGTGCAGGCGGTCCAGATGGACGGTCACGCCGGCGCGTGCCAGGTCCCGCGTCGGGAACGTGATGCCGCCCTGCACCGCCGCGCCGGTAAAGCCCAGTTCGATCGCCGCCTCGCTGCGCGCGATGCGGATGCCGGTCGCGCCGATCGAGCGCGTGCCCAGTTGCAGGTCGTCGACGGCCACGTCGGCGCCGCGCAGCTCGAAGTCGCCGGTGCCGGCCGAGCCGCCGGCAAAGCCGACCCAGGCTCCCAGGTCGAGCACCGGCGCCCGTCCGCCGACCACGAAGCCACGGTCCGGCAACGCACCGCCGGTACCGGTGCCGAAATCCAGGCGCAGCGCCAGCGGGGCCGTCGCGGACGGCAGGCGGCCGTCGATCGTCAGCACGTCGCCGAGCGTGACGCGCAGGTCGCCGCCGGCATACGGCATCGGCAACGCGATGCGCAGCGGCCGCGCGGTGTCGGCCCCCTTCGCCAGCGGCGCCGGCAGGTCGATCGTGGTGCCGACCAGGTCGGTCTCGGCCACCAGCTGCGTGCGGCCCGGCACGCCGTTCGCCGCGTCGGCGACGCTCGCCGCGATCGTCCAGAGCGAGGTACCCGCCATCCGGGCCACGATCGTTTCCAGGCCGGGCACGTCGGCGAACACCACGTCGGCCGGCAGGCGCGCCTGCAGCTGCGCCTGCACCGCCTGGCCCGGCGCGGTGGCCTCGCCGATCGCCAGCGTCAGCGTGCCGGCATGGCCGCGCGTCTTGACGGCCAGCCGGTCGGCCTGCAGGCCACCCTGGTCGAAGCGGACGCGACCGCCGACGTCGGTCAGGTCCACGCGCCAGTCGGGCTGGGTGACGGTCGCGCCGGCCAGCGCGACCGTACCGTCGAGCGAGAAGCCGTGCGCGTCCTTCTTCAGCGGCACGCCGAGCTTGAAATCGAAATCGCCGCTGCCGCCGATGGCCAGCCCGGTCAACGCCTCGCGATAGCGCGCGCCGATCGGCGTGGCGCGCACGAACGCCAGCAGGTTGCGGCCGGTACCACGGCCGGTGGCGGACAGCTCCAGCGCCGCGTCGCCGAAGTCGGCGATGCGCGCCTCGGCGCTGCCGATGCTGGCGCCGAGCGACGTGCCGGCGCTGGCGGAGGCTTCCATGCCGTCGTTGACGAAGCGCGCGGTGGCCTTCAGCCCCTCCACGCGCGGCCACTCGCCCAGGTACTGCAGCTGCGTATCCTCGATCTCGGCGACCGCCTCGAAGCGGCCGCCGAAGGTGTCGAACGGCCATTCCGCCAGGTCGCCACGGAACACGGCGCGCCCCCCGGCGACACGACCGGCCACGAGCGCGCGATCCAGCCAGTCGACCGCCGGCCGCGGCATCACGTTGACCGGCCAGAACCGCTTGGCGGCCTGCACTTCGCCGTGCGCGACCGCGGCGTAGAGGTCGAGCACCGGCCGCGGCCGGCCGCGCAGCAGCTCGATCCCGCCGCGCAGCTCGCCCCCGTAGCCTTCGCCCTCGAAGCCGATGCGATCGGTCTCCAGGCGCCAGCCACCCTCGACCGGCCGCAGCAGCACGTCGCCGCCGAATTCGCCGAAGGCGAGCGGCCAGCGGAACACGCCCGGGAAGTCGGCGGTGACGGCCTGCAGCGGCAGCTCGATCAGGACCGCCTGCGCATCGCCGCGGACCTGTCCGTCCAGCCGCACGATGCCGGGCGCCTTGCCGGCCGGTACGAAGCCGACTTCGGCGAAGCGTCCCTCCAGCGCGTAGTCGTCGGGCGCGTCGTAGCGGACCGCCAGGCCGTCGATGCGGCCGCGCGGCGCCGCGTCCCGCAGCCAGGTGCGCAAGCCATCGGGCAGGCGGTCGGCCAGGGCAGTGAGACGGGCCAGCGGCGCCAGCGCCAGCGTGTCGGCACCGGCACGCCAGCGCAGCGGCTGCGACCCCTGGTAGTCGACGCCGATCCGCATCGGCGGATAGGCCTGGCCGGCCTGCGTCAACGCGAAGTCCGCGATGTCCAGCGCCCAGGCCTCGCCGCTGCCGCGGCGCCAGCGCAGGGCCAGCGCCAGCCGTTCGAAGGCGGCCAGCGGCTGCGAGGCGCCCGGCGCCGGGCCGGGCGCGGTACCGGCGAGCGCCAGGTCGCGCAGGTCCACGCGCGTGCGCAGGTCCAGTACCTGGCCGCCGTCCCACTCGGCCCAGGCCTGCACGCTGCCGCGACCGGATTGCAGGCGCGCGCCGGCATAGGACTGCTCGCGCAGCAGGCGCCCGAGGTCCACGTCGGCACCGGAGAGGTAGAGGCGGCCGCGCCCCTCGCCGCGCCGGATCGAGGTGATGAGGTCCAGCGGCGTGGATTCGTTGTCGAGGCTGCGGACCTTGCCGAGCACGTACAGCTCGGCACCGCGGTTGACCACGCGCAGCTCGCTGGCGCCGACCTGCCAGTGGATCGCGTGCTTCTCGTCGTCGAGCCGCAGTTTCAGGTCCACCAGGACCAGGACGCCGAGCGCGCCGAGCGGGTCGCTGGTGGCGGTCACGTCCAGGTCGAAGCCGTGCATCTGCCAGCGGCCGGCGGCATCGCGCTCCAGCGCGAGGTCCAGGCCCGCCAGGCGGAACTCGTTCCAGGCGCGGTTGCGCTGGAACGGCGCGAACAGGTTCAGTGCCAGCTCCGCGCGCTGGAGCCGCAGCGGCGTCTGGTCGGGCGCGCGCGGGCCGATCAGGACGTTCTCGAGCACCAGCTGCGGCCCGCCGCGGACCCAGCGCGCGGCGATGTGGCCGATCGTCACCGGCCGGTGGATGCGCTCGGACAGCCAGGTCTCGACCCGGTCGGGGTTGCGTACCAGCCACGGCACGACCAGCTGGCCGATCCCGACCAGCACGCCCAGGGCAATGACGATCGTGGCCAGCGTCGCCGCGACGGCGCGCCGGACGCGCCGCCAGCGGCGGCGCCCGGGATCTATCGGGGGTGCCATGCCGCCCATGCCGGCCGGTCAGAGCAGTACGACATCGTACTGCTCCTGCGAGTAGTGCTCCTCGGCCTGGAAGCGGATCGTCTTGCCGATGAATTCCTCCAGCTCCGCCACTGCCGCGCCTTCCTCGTCGAGGATGCGGCCGACGACCTTCGGCGCGGCCAGCACCAGCAGCTTGGCCGCCTCGAACTGGCGCACCGCGCGGGTGATCTCGCGGAAGATCTCGTAAGTGACGGTCTCGGCGGTCTTGAGGCTGCCGCGGCCGGCACAGGCCGGGCACGGCTCGCACAGCTGCCGTTCCAGGCTCTCGGTGGTGCGCTTGCGCGTCATCTCGACCAGGCCGAGCTCGGACATCTCGTAGACCGTCGTCTTGGCATGGTCGCGCGCCAGCGCCTTCTCCAGCAGGCGGATCACCTGGCGCTTGTGCTCCTCATCGGTCATGTCGATGAAGTCGATGATGATGATGCCGCCGAGGTTGCGCAGGCGCAGCTGCCGCGCCGCGGCCTGGGCCGCCTCCAGGTTGGTGCGGAACACCGTTTCCTCGAGGTTGCGGCTGCCGAGGAAGGCACCGGTGTTGACGTCGATCGTGGTCATCGCCTCGGTCTGGTCGACGATCAGATAGCCGCCGGACTTGAGCGGCACCTCCTTGCGCAGCGCCTTCTGGATCTCGTCCTCGACGCCGTAGAGGTCGAAGATCGGCCGCTCGCCCGGGTAATGTTCCACCCGCTCGGCCAGCTCCGGCATGAACTGGGCGACGAAGCGCTGGGCGCGCTCGAGCGTCTCGCGCGAGTCGATGCGGACCTTCTCGATCGAGGGCCGCATCAGGTCGCGCAACGCGCGCTGCGCCAGGGCCAGGTCCTCGTAGACGCATTCGCCCACGCGCGCCTTGGCCGCGCTGTCCTGCACCGCGGCCCACAGCCGCCCGAGGTAGGCCACGTCCTCGGCCAGCGATTCGCCGGCCTGGCCTTCGGCGTTGGTGCGCACGATGTAGCCGAGCGGACTCTCGCCGACCAGGCCGGCCAGCATTTCCTTCAGGCGCGCGCGCTCCTCCTCGACCTCGATCCGTGCGGACACGCCCAGCACCTTGCTGTACGGCAGCAGGACCAGGTAGCGCGAAGGAATCGAAAGATGCGTGGTCAGGCGCGCGCCCTTGGTGCCGATCGGGTCCTTGACGATCTGGACGATGACCTCCTGCCCTTCGCGCACCAGCTCGCCGATCGGCGGCGGCAGCGGCGGCAGCAGGTCGCCGTTGTCGGCGACGATCGGCAGCGACGGCCGGACGATGTCCGAGGCGTGCAGGAAGGCGGTGCGCTGCAGCCCCACCTCGACGAAGGCCGCCTGCATGCCCGGCATGACGCGGCTGATGCGGCCCTTGTAGATGTTGCCGACGTAGCCGCGCCGGCTCGACCGCTCGACCAGCACCTCCTGCAACATGCCGTTCTCGACCAGGGCCACACGGGTCTCGCGGGGCGTCACGTTGATGAGGATTTCTTCGGACACAAAAGGAGTTAGGAGAGAATATTGAACGGATTTATAGCCGGCCGCGGCGGTCTTGTCGAATCGGCTTTCAAAGCCGCGTCAGCGCCTGTTCGAGATCGGCGATCAGGATGCCGGGGTCTTCCAGACCGATCGACAGGCGGACCAGGCTGAGCGGCAGCCCGGCCGCCGGCCGCAGCGGCGCGCCGGGCGGGAAGACCGCACAGACCGGGAACGCCAGCGACTCGTAGCCGCCCCAGGAAACGGTCATCAGGAACCGTTCCAGGCCGTCGCAGAACCGCTCCACGGCCGCCACGTCGGCGGCGTCCAGGTCGATCGTGACCAGGCCGCTGGCGCCGCGCAGCTGGCGCTCGCTCAAGCCCAGCTGCGGATTGTCCGCGGCCTGCGGCGACCACACGCGCCGGATGCGCGGCTGCCTCTCGAGCCAGGCCAGCACCTCGCGCGTGCTGGCGGCGACGCGCTGCATGCGGATCTCCAGCGTCCTCAGGCCCCGCAGCAGCAGCCAGGCGTCGTGCGGCGACAGGATGGCGCCGAGGGTCATGTACGGCCCCTTGAACACGGCGCGCAGCAGGGCCGCCTCGCCGCACAGCGCGCCGGCGACCACGTCGCTGTGGCCGTTGAGGTACTTGGTCGCCGAATGGGCGACCAGGTCGATGCCGAGCGCGATCGGCGACTGGTTCAGCGGCGTGGCGTGGCTGTTGTCGCACAGCGTGCGGATGCCGTGCCGGCGGGCCAGCGCCGCGACCGCGGCCAGGTCCTGCTGCTCGAACGTCATCGAGTTGGGGCTTTCCAGCACGATCAGGCGCGTGCGCGGCGTCAGCGCCGCCTCGAAGGCCGCGCTGTCGGTCCCGTCGACGAAACTGGCGCCGACGCCGAACCGTGGCAGGAAATCCTGCAGCAGGCTGCGCGTCCAGCTGTACGGCCGGGCCACGCAGACCACGTGGTCGCCCTGCCCGACGCAGGCGATCACGCCGGCAGCCATCGCCGCGGCGCCGCTGCCGAAGACCAGGCAGTCCTCGGCGCCTTCCAGCGCCGCCAGCTTGCGCCGCAGCATCGCCACGGTCGGGTTGTTGCCGCGCGTGTACATGTGCTGCGCGTACTCGTCGCGGAAACCGGCCCGCATGTCCGCGACGCTCGGGAACGCGAAGATCGAGGATTGCACCAGCGGCGGCGCCACCGCGCCGTGGTAGCTGGCGCGGTCCTCGCCGAGGTGGTTGAGGATGTAGCTCAGGTCCATGGCCGAGGGCTCCCGGGAAGATCGCCAGCGCCGGATGCGGCACGGCACCGGTCCGACCGGCCGCGCCGCGACCGCCGGCGGGTCAGAGCGTGTCGACGAAGGCGCGCGTGGCTGCCGCGATCTGCGGGTCCTCCAGCGCCATGTGCAGCGTGGCCTGGACCAGGCCCAGCTTGTTGCCGCAGTCGAACCGCCGGCCCTCGAAGCGGTACGCGAGCACCGGCCGCTCCTGCAGCAGCGCCTCGATCGCGTCGGTCAGCTGGATCTCGCCGCCGGCGCCGGGGCGCGTGCGCTCGAGCAGCTCGAAGATGCGGCCGGGCAGCACGTAGCGGCCGACGATCGCCAGGTTCGACGGCGCCACCTCGGGCTTGGGTTTCTCGACCACCAGGCGCACCCGCGCCGCCCGCTCGGAGAGCGGCTCGGCATCGACGATGCCGTACTTGTGGGTCTGCTCGCGCGGCACTTCCTCCACCGCCAGCACGCCGGCGTCCTCGCGCGCGGCCACCTCGGCCATCTGGCGCAGCGCGCCGGCGCCACGGTTCCAGATCAGGTCGTCGGCCAGGACCACGCCGAACGGCTCGTCGCCGACCACCGGGCGCGCGCAGAGCACGGCATGCCCCAGGCCGAGCGCCTCGGGCTGGGTCACGAACACGCAGCGCACGTTGCGCGGCAGGGTGCCCTGCACCAGCGCGAGCAGCTCGTCCTTGCCGGACTGGGCCAGCTTGGCTTCCAGCTCGTAGGCCTTGTCGAAATAGTCGGCGATCGCGTGCTTGTAGCGGTTGGTGACGAAGATCAGCGTGTCGGCGCCGGCGTCGACGGCCTCGTCGACCGCGTACTGGATCAGCGGCCGGTCCAGGACCGGCAGCATCTCCTTGGCGACCACCTTGGTGGCGGGCAGGAACCGGGTACCGAGGCCGGCGACCGGAAAGACGACCTTGCGCAGGCGGCTAGAGCTCACGGGATGTCCTCAAACGGAAGGTGAAGATGCGAAACCGGAAGGTGCGGATCGCCGCACGCGGCGGGCCCTGCGGCGCGTCGGTGCCGCGCTCGCGGGAGGCCGGCGTCGCCAGGCCACGCTCAAGGGCCGCGCTCGCCGAGCGCCAGCACCTGCGCGTCGCCCGCGGGCGGGCGCGCGGCGAACTCCGGCAGGAGCGCATCGAGCAGGCGGCGCAGCGCCTCCTCGTCGTAGTCGCGGCAGGCGGTCGCGCCCTGGCGCAACTGGCTCTGCAGCAGGCCCCAGGCCATCAGCCGCGGCTGCGCCAGGAAGATCTTGGCGTGGGCGGTCTGCTGGTAGTTCTCGTGCGGATGGAACAGTTCCTCGAACAGCTTCTCGCCGGGGCGCAGGCCGGTGAAGACGATGCCGATGTCGCGGCCGGGCTGCTTGCCGGCCAGGCGGATCATCTGTTCGGCCAGGTAGCGCACCTGCACCGGCTCGCCCATGTCCAGCGCGAAGATCTCGCCGCCGCGGCCGAGTACGCAGGCCTGCAGGATCAGCTGCGCGGCTTCGGGAATCGTCATGAAGTAGCGCGAGATCTCCGGGTGCGTCACCGTCAGCGGGCCGCCCGCGCGGATCTGCTCGCGGAACAGCGGCACCACCGAACCGGCCGAATCGAGCACGTTGCCGAACCGCACCGTGATGAAGCGCGTGCGCGACTGTGCCGCGAAGTTCTGGCAGAACAACTCCGCCACGCGCTTGCAGGCGCCCATCACGCTCGACGGGTTGACCGCCTTGTCGGTCGAGATCAGCACGAAGCTGCCGGCGCCGTGCCGGTCGGCCGCCTCGGCGACGACCTGGGTCGCCAGCACGTTGTTGCGGAAGGCCTCGCGCACCTGCCCCTGCAGCAGCGGCACGTGCTTGTAGGCGGCGGCGTGGAAGACCACCTCCGGCCGCGCACTGGCGAACGCGCGCTCGCAGGCGATCGCGTCGCCGCAGTCACCGACGCGCGGGTCCAGCAGCAGGTCCGGGTACTCCCGCCGCAGCTCCTGCTCGATCCGGTAGAGGTTGTACTCGGACTGCTCGATGATCGTCAGCGTACCGGCACCCAGCCGCGCCACCTGCCGGCACAGCTCCGAGCCGATCGACCCGCCGCCGCCGGTGACCAGCACGCGCTTGCCGGAAATGCCGGTGCGGATCGCGGTCCAGTCGAGCTGGACCGGGTCGCGGCCGAGCAGGTCCTCGATCGCGACTTCCTTGAGTTCGTTGAAGCTGGAGCGGCCGGCGACGATGTCCTCCAGGCGCGGCACCGTGCGGAACGGCAGGCCGGTGTCCTCACAGAAGCCCACGACCCGTCGCATCTGCGCATTGGTCGCCGACGGCATCGCGATCAGCAGCATCTGCGCCGCGGTCTCGCGCGCCAGCACCTGCAGGTCGGCCAGCCCGCCGAGCACCGGCACGCCGTGGACGCGACCGCCACGCAGCTTGGTGTCGTCGTCGAGCACGCCGACCGGCCGGTAGCGGTTCTCGTGCAGCAGGTCGCGCACCAGGGCGGCGCCGGCGCGCCCGGCCCCGAGCACCAGCACGCGCTGCGCCGAACGCCCGCTGCCGAAATCCAGATGGCTGTCCTTCCAGTAGCGGTACAGCAGCCGCGGCCCGCCCAGCAGCACCGACAGCACCAGCGGATAGATCACCAGTACGGCGCGCGGCACGCTGTCGAGGCGGTTGTAGAAGAACAGGACCAGGGCCGCGGCGAGCGCGCCGAGCACGCTGGCGCGCGCGATGTTCCAGAGGTCCGGCAGGCTGGCGAAGCGCCACAGCCCCTTGTAGAGGCCGGTCAGCCAGAACACGGCGCCCTGCGCGAACAGCACCAGGCCCACTTCCGGCGTCAGCCAGCCGATCTGCGGCGGTTCGGCCAGCAGCGAGTAGCGGGCCAGGTTGGCCGCCAGCCAGGCCAGCCATACCATCGCCAGGTCGTGCAGGACCACGGCCAGGCGCGGGTGGATCGCCAGCATCACGTTGCGCGGCGTCATCGCCGTCCCCGCTGGCGGACCTGCCGCAGGCAGCCGCGCTTGCCGGCCCACCACAGCGTCGCGCCCAGCCCGTAGACGCCGCCGAGCGCCAGCAACGCCGGCCCGGACGCGAGCGGCGCGGTCGCGGACGCAAATTCAGGCGCTGAGGAAGGAATGTTCTGCAAGCGATTGATCCAGAAGAGTACCGGCACCACCACGAACAGGTTCCAGCCGGTGTAGAGGCCCACCACCTGGGCATGGCTGCGACCGGCGCGTACCAGCCATTGGTACAGGTGCTCGCGGTGCGCACTATACCAACGCCGGCCCCGCAGCATGCGCGAGAGCAAGGTGGCGGTGGCGTCGACGACGAAGGCCGAGCAGGCGATCAGGACGCTGGCCACCGCCGCCGTGCCCTGCCCCAGGAGCGCGAAACCGACCAGGGCGATCAGCAGGCCGAGCACGCCGCTGCCGACGTCGCCCATGAAGATCCGGGCGTGCGGGAAGTTGAACGGCACGAATCCGGCAACGGCGGCCGCCATGACCACCGCTGCCGCCGCGGCCTCCGGCGCACCGTGGCGGCCGAGCAGGACCGCCAGCACGGCGAACACGAAGATCGCCTGCACCGCCAGCAGGCCGTCGATGCCGTCCATGAAGTTGTGCAGGTTGATGCTCCAGACGATGACCAGGCCGACCACGAGCCCGGCCACCAGGTAGGCGGCCAGGATCGCACCGAACGAGCCGGAAAACGCCTCCATCGCCGCGCCGGGCGCCGCCAGGAACTGCAGCAGCGTCGGCGCGAACACGATCAGCGCGGCCAGCCAGTGCACCGCGAAGCGCACGCCGGCCGCGAGCGGCCGGTGGTCGTCGATCCAGCCGATCGCGGCGACCAGCACGATTGCCAGCACCACCGGCCAGCGGTCTGGACTCCACAGCGCGATCGGCACGCCGACGCAGAGCAGGACCGCCACCACGATCGCCACGCCGCCGCCGCGCGGCGTCGGCGCGGCATGCGAGCGGCGTTGCCCGGGCAGGTCGATCAGCCGGCGGCGGCGGGCGTAGCCGATGCTCGCGTAGGTCAGGGCCGCCGACAGCGCGAACGCCAGCGCGGCCAGCACCGGGGCGGTCGTCCAGGGTGCGGGCATGCCTGCCGCCCTACTCGCCGACGACGCCGTGGATCGGCCGCACCGACTCCCAGCTCTTGCAGCTGGGGCACTGCCAATGATGGGCCTTGGCGCCGAATCCGCAGCGGTTGCAGCGGTACATCGCCTGGCCTTCGAGCAGCTTGCGGGCCAGGTCGCGCAGCAGCAGCAGGTTCTCGCGCGCCTCGCCGCGCGAGCGGTCGAGGCTGACGTCGATCAGCGCGATCAGCGCGCGCACCGACGGACGCTGGCGCAGCGTCTGGTTGAGGTAGGCGATCGCGACCGCCTCGCCGCGCGTGCTGGCGTAGAGCTTGGCCAGCGCCAGCACCGGCGATACGCCCTTGTAGCGCTGGCTGATCTCGAGCAGGAAGGCCTCGGCGCGCTGCATCTGCTGCGCGCGCGCGTAGCAGTCCAGCAGCGGCGCCAGGATCTCCGGCACGTAGTCCACGTCCTGCTCGGCGACGCGCTCGAACGCGCCGATCGCCTGGGGCAGGTGGCCGCGCGCGGACTCGATGTGGCCGCGCAGGATGCTGGCGCGCACGCAGCGCCCCTCGACGCCCTCGGCCTGGTCCAGATAGGCCAGCGCCGCGCCCCAGTCCGCCTGCGCACGCGCCTGCTCGGCCAGCTCGCAGTAGAACTGCGCGACGATCGCCGCCTGCGAATCGCCGCTGGCCTTCTCCAGCCGGCGTGCGTGCTCGATCGCCTTGTTCCAGTCGCGCTCGTGCTGGTAGATGCCGATCAGGTGGCGCAGCGCCGACGGCGCGAGGGCATCCATGGCGACCAGGTCGCTGAACAGCGTCTCGGCGCGGTCGAGCAGGCCGGCGCGCATGTAGTCCTCGCCGAGCTCGAGCAGGGCGACGGTCTTCTCCGACTCGCTGAGGTTGGGCCGTGCGATCAGGTGCTGGTGGACGCGGATCGCCCGCTCCACCTCACCGCGCCGGCGGAACAGGTTGCCCAGCGCCAGGTGCGTCTCGACCGTGTCGCGGTTGATCTCGGCCAGCTTGAGGAAGACCTCGATCGCCTTGTCCTGCTGCTCGTTGAGCAGGTAGTTGAGGCCGCGGAAGTAGCTGGTGGAAAGCTCGTTGACGCGCGCGCCGGAACTGCGCTCGCTACCGCGCCGGCCGAGCAGCCAGCCCGACAGCGCAGCGACCGGCAGCAGCAGGAACAGCAATGCCAGTTCGTTCATGCACCACCGGATACCGCGGCATCGTCGCCGCCTGCGGGGGCGGCCGGTTGCGGCCGGGCCGCGGCCGCCCGTGCACGGCGCCGGTCGCGGCGGCCGCGGGCGAACCAGACCAGGCAGCCGCCGGAAAGCCAGCCCAGCACCAGGGCGGTCAGCAACGCCGCGCCCTTGGGCAGCGTCGCCTGCGTGAAGTACAGGTCCACGGTGACCGGGTCGCCGTTGAGCGCGCCGAACACGGCGCCGAACGCGGCGAACAGCACGATCAGGAGAACGGTCAGGCCCGAGCGCATCGCCCCTCCTGCCGGTACCGGCCGGCGGCCTTCGCCGCCCGACCGCTATGCGATTCAGTCGCCCTGCGGCAACAACGGCTTGGCCGACTCATTGACGCGCTCACGCAATTCCTTGCCGGGCTTGAAATGCGGCACATGCTTGCCCGGCAGCGCCACCGCGTCGCCGGTCTTGGGGTTGCGCCCCATGCGCGGCGGGCGGTAGTGCAGCGAAAAGCTGCCGAACCCGCGGATCTCGATACGATCACCGTCGGCCAGCGCCTGGCTCATCTGTTCGAGCAGGCTCTTGACCGCCAGCTCCACATCGTTGGCCGCAAGGTGTACCTGGCGTGCGGCCAACGCTTCAATCAACTCCGACTTGGTCATCGACGCGGAACGTTCTAGTTGTGGGCCGCCGCTGCCCGCCCGGAGGCGGGCAGCGGGGTTTGTTTCATCACCCGCCGCACGAAGACGGCGGCGCCCCTGTGACGCGTGGATCAGTCGGCCGAGCGGCCGAGCTGCTCCTTGAGCAACGCACCCAGCTTGGTCGTGCCGCCGGACGCGCTCTGGTACTCCTCGAGCGTCTGCTGCAGTTCTTCCTCGTCCTTCGCGCGGATCGAAAGCTGCAGGCTGCGGCCCTTGCGGTCCATGCCGGTGTACTTGGCTTCGACCGTGTCGCCGACCTTGAGGTACTGCGTGGCGTCCTCGACACGCTCCTTGGCGATGTCGTTGGCGCGCAGGTAGCCCTCGACGCCGTCGCCCAGGTCGATCGTGGCGCCGCGTGCATCGACTTCGCGGACGGTGCCGCTGACGATGCTGCCGCGCGGATGCGCCGCCATGAACTGGCCGAACGGATCCTGCTCGAGCTGCTTGACGCCGAGCGAGATGCGCTCGCGCTCCGGATCGACCGCCAGCACGACCGCCTCGATCTCCTCGCCCTTCTTGAAGTTGCGGACCAGGTCTTCACCGGTGGTCTGCCAGGAGATGTCGGACAGGTGCACGAGGCCGTCGATGCCGCCGTCCAGGCCCACGAAGATGCCGAAGTCGGTGATCGACTTGATCGTGCCGATGACCTTGTCGTTCTTCTTGTGGATCGCGGCGAAGGCTTCCCACGGGTTGGCGCGGGTCTGCTTCATGCCGAGCGAGATGCGGCGACGCTCCTCGTCGACGTCCAGGACCATGACCTCGACCTCGTCGCCGACCTGGACCATCTTGCCCGGGTTGACGTTCTTGTTGGTCCAGTCCATTTCCGAGACGTGCACCAGGCCTTCGACGCCCGGCTCCAGCTCGACGAAGCAGCCGTAGTCGGTGACGTTGCTGACCTTGCCGAACAGGCGCGTACCGGTCGGGTAGCGGCGCGAGATCGCGACCCACGGATCCTCGCCCAGCTGCTTGAGGCCGAGGCTGACGCGGTTGCGCTCGCGGTCGAACTTGAGCACGCGCACGTCCAGCTCGTCGCCGACGTTGACGACTTCGGACGGATGGCGCACGCGCTTCCAGGCCATGTCGGTGATGTGCAGCAGGCCGTCGATGCCGCCGAGGTCGACGAACGCACCGTAGTCGGTGAGGTTCTTGACGACGCCCTTGACGACCGCGCCCTCCTGCAGACGATCGAGCAGCTGCTCGCGCTCGACGCTGAACTCGCTCTCGACCACCGCGCGACGCGAGACCACCACATTGTTGCGCTTGCGGTCGAGCTTGATGATCTTGAACTCGAGTTCCTTGCCCTCGAGGTAGGACGGGTCGCGCACCGGCCGCACGTCGACCAGCGAGCCCGGCAGGAACGCACGGACGTCCTTGATGTCGACGGTGAAGCCACCCTTGACCTTGCCGGAGATCCGGCCGGTGATGGCGGCATTGGCGGTCTGCGCCTCTTCGAGCTCGTCCCACACCAGCGAGCGCTTGGCCTTCTCGCGCGAGAGCATCGTCTCGCCGAAGCCGTTCTCGATGGAGTCGAGGGCGACCTTGACTTCGTCGCCGAGGCTGATTTCCAGCTCGCCCTGATCGTTCTTGAACTGCTCGATCGGAATGATGCCTTCGGACTTCAGGCCCGCGTTGACGACGACGACGTCGTTGCGGATGTCGACGACGATGCCGGAAACGATGGCGCCGGAGCGCAGCTTGGCCAGCGAGGACTGGCTCTGTTCGAACAGCTCAGCAAAACTTTCGGTCATGTTGGTATCCAGTTGAAGACAACAGATCGCAGCCGTCTCCGCGCATTTCCGATGGCGGGACGAGACGCGATCCACCTGTCGAGGGCGTCCGCTGCGGGCGGGCGCCGTGTATGTTTCCCGGCGCGGATGCGCCGGACCTTTCCTCTCGCTTGCTCAGGCCGGACGCAACAAGTCCAGCACCCGCGCCACCACCGCACCGACCGGAATACCGGTCGTGTCGATGAGTACGGCATCGGGTGCCGGCTTGAGCGGCGCCACCACACGGGCGGCGTCGCGCGCGTCGCGCGCCTCGATTTCATGCAAAAGGGATGCGAGTGTAACGTTCAACCCCTTTTCTTTCAACTGTTTATGCCGGCGGCGCGCGCGCTCGGCCGCACTGGCGGTCAGAAACACCTTGTGCGGGGCGTCCGGAAAGATCACGGTGCCCATGTCGCGGCCGTCGGCCACCAGGCCGGGCGCCTTGCGGAAGCCGCGCTGGCGCTCGAACAGCGCGGCACGCACCCCCGGGATCGCGGCGATCGCCGAGGCCGCCGCGCCGGCGGTCTCGGTGCGCAGCTCGTCGGTGGCGTCGTGCCCGTTGACGACCACCCGTGTCTCGCCGCCGTCCTTCGGGTCGCGGAACGCGATCTTGGTGATCTGCGCGCAGCGCGTGACCGCCTCGGTGTCGGACAGGTCCAGCCCGGCCATGCCGGCGGCGTAGCCGACCGCCCGGTACAGGGCGCCCGAATCGAGCAGGTGCCAGCCCAGCGCATCGGCCACCAGGCGGCTGATGGTGCCCTTGCCGGAGCCGGAAGGACCGTCGATCGTCAGTACCGGGGCGGCCAGGGGCGATGCCGGCGTCATGGGCGGTCCTCGAGCGGAATCGCACATTCTAGAACGTGACGCCGGTTTTGGAACCCGGTGCCCTGCCCCGGACCCGGCTGCCACACCGGGGGCGCTTGACCGGCGTCAAGACCGCCGGCACCGAAAGGATCAAGCTAGGCATCGCCGGCCGGCGGTCGAGGAACGGCCTGCCGGCGCGCCCCCGGGATGGGGCGCGTGCGGGCCGCCGGCGCCAGCCGCCGATCCGCGCGACCGTCCGAGCCGGGAGCGGGCAGGACAGCCCTTTCCCAGCCCCTGCTGGATCCGTGGAGAACCGCCATGTTCAAGAAGATCCTGGTCCCGACCGACGGCAGCGCGCTGTCGCACAAGGCGATCGCGGGCGCGGTCGAGCTGGCCACCGCGCTCGGCGCCGGCCTCGTCGGCTACTGCGGCGCCGAGGCCTATGCGCTGTCGTTCGCCGAATACACCCTGGTCGATCCGGAGCAGTTCCGTGCCCAGGCGCTCGCGGGCGCGCAACGCCATGCGAATGCCGTCGCCCGCGCCGCGGCGGCGGCCGGCGTGCCGTGCGAGACGGCCGCCGCACCGTGCGACACGGTCTGGTCCGGCATCATCGAGGCGGCGACCGCCCACGGCTGCGACCTGATCCTGATGGCCTCGCACGGCCGGCGCGGCCTGTCCGCCGCCCTGCTCGGCAGCGAGACGCAGAAGGTGCTGACCCACTCGACGATCCCGGTCCTGGTCTACCGCTGAACGGACGCGGTCAGTCGGGCTGCGTCGACAGCGCGAAACCGCAGCCGTTGGCCAGCTCGACGAAGCCCGGGAACGAGGTGGCGACGTTCGCGCAGTCGCCGATCGTCACGGCACCGCCGGCCACGAGGCCGGCCACGGCGAAGCTCATCGCCACGCGGTGGTCGCCGTGGCTGTCGATACGCCCGCCGCCGATCGGCCCGCCGTGGACGATCGCGCCGTCGGGGCGCTCCTCCACTGCCACGCCCAGCGCCGCCAGGCCGACCGCCATCGTCGCGATGCGGTCCGACTCCTTCACGCGCAGCTCGGCCGCGCCGGTGACCCGGGTGGTGCCGGCGGCGGCGGCCGCGGCGATGAAGAACACCGGCAGCTCGTCGATCATGTCCGGCACCAGCCCGACCGGCAGGTCGATGCCGCGCAAGGGCGCATGGCGCACGCGCAGGTCGGCCACGGCCTCCTCGCCCTCCTCGCGCCGACGCTCCTCGGCGATGTCCGCGCCCATCAGCCGCAGCGCCGTCAGCAGGCCGGTCCGCCGCGGATTGAGGCCGACCGCGCGCAGCAGCAGCTCCGAGCCGGGCACCAGCGAGGCGGCGACCAGGAAGAAGGCGGCCGACGAGAAATCCGCCGGGACCCGGACGTCGGCCGCGCACAGGCGATGGCCGCCGGAAAGCCGCGCCCAGCCTTCGCCGAACGCGACCGGCCAGCCGAAGGCCGCCAGCATCCGCTCGGTGTAGTCGCGGGTCGGGTGGACCTCACGCACCTCGGTCTCGCCCTCGGCGTAGAGCCCGGCCAGCAGCACGGCCGATTTCACCTGCGCGCTGGCCACCGGCAGCACCTGCAGCGCGCCGTGCAGGGCACGGCCGCCGGCGATGTGCAGCGGCGGCAGGCCGCCGGCCTGGGCCTGGATCGATGCGCCCATGCGCGCCAGCGGCTCGATCACGCGTCCCATCGGCCGGCGCGACAGCGAGGCATCGCCGGTCAGCACGGTGTCGAAGCGCTGGCCGGCCAGCACACCGGCCAGCAGGCGCATGCCGGTACCGGCATTGCCGCAGTCGATCGGGCCGTCCGGCGCGCGCAGGCCGTGCAGGCCCACGCCGTGCACCCGCCGGCACGACGGCGACGGGGTCTCGATCCGCACGCCCATGCGGGCGAACGCGGCGGCAGTGGCGCGCGTGTCCTCGCCCTCCAGGAAGCCGTCGATGCGCGAGACGCCGTCGGCCAGTGCTGCGAGCATGACCGCCCGATGCGACACCGACTTGTCGCCCGGCACCACCAGCTCGCCGCGCAGCGGCGCCGCGGACGTGCTGGACCAATCGATCGGCTTCATTCCAATCCACTCCTGGAAACGGCACTACGGCGAGCGCGGCACCTGCAGTTGGCGATGCACGGCGCGGCGACGGCGGGCACGAGGGCGGCGACGGCCCTCATCGGGACGGCAGCGCCGCCAGCAGGCGCGCGTTCTCGGCGCGGCTGCCGACGCTGATGCGCAGCGTATGCGCAAGCCCGTAGCCGGCCATCGGACGCACGATCACCGCCTGCCGGAACAGCGCGGCCTCCAGCGCGGTGGCGTCGACGCCGAGATCGACCAGCAGGAAATTCGTCTGCGACGGCAGCACGCGATAGCCGCGCGCCGCCAGTTCGCCGGCCAGCCAGGCCCGCTCGGCAAAGGTCCACTGGCGGACCTCGCGCAGGTGCGCCTCGTCGCCGAGCGCCGCTTCGGCGGCGGCCAGCGCCAGGCCGTTGACGTTGAACGATTCGCGCAGCCGCTCGATCACGCCGACCACGCTGGGATGCGCGACCAGGTAGCCCACGCGCAGGCCCGCCAGGGCGTAGGCCTTGGAGAACGTGCGCGTGACGACCAGGTTCGGATGGCGGTCGGCGAAGCGCAGCGCGCTGCGCGGCCCGGCGGCGTCGGCGAACTCGTGATAGGCCTCGTCGACGACGACCAGGGCCGACGGCGGCGTCCGCGCCAGCAGCGCCTCCAGCTCGGCGTCCGCGAACCAGCCGCCGGTGGGGTTGTTCGGGTTGGCGAGGAACACCAGGCGCGTGTCCGGCCGGACCGCGGCGGCGATGGCCGCCAGGTCGTGTCCGTAGGGCATCGACGGATGGTCGCCGGGCAAGGCCGGCACGCGCAGGCCCTGCGCGCCGGCGGCGGCGGTGGCGATCGCGAACACCGCGAACCCGAACTGCGAATGGACCACCGAGGTCGCGGCATCGGCGAAGCACTGCGCGAGCAGCATCAGCAGCTCGTGCGAGCCGTTGCCGAGCGCGATGCGCGCCTCGTCGACCTGCAACCGGGCCGCCAGGGCGCGCTTGAGGTCGCCACCCTTGGGGTCCGGGTAGCGGAAGCTGGCCGCCAGTCCCGCCTGCACCGCCGCCAGGGCGCGCGGGCTGGCGCCGAGCGGATTCTCGTTGGAGCCCAGCTCCGCCAGCAGCGCGCCGTGCAGCCGGCGCAGCGCCGGCAGGTCGTGTCCCGGATCGTAGGCGCGCAGCGCCGCAGTGGCCCGATTGGCCAGGTGCGCCGCGTCGAAGCTCACGGCACGGCGACCGGATAGGAGCCGAGCACCTTGATCTGCGCCGCGTACGCGTCGAGCTCGGCCAGGGCGCGCTGCATCGGCGCGTCCTCGACGTGGCCGGCCAGGTCGATGAAGAACGCGTACTCCCACTTGGCCTGGTGCGAGGGCCGCGACTCGATGCGGTTCATGCTGATGCCGTGCCGCGCGAACGGGCTGAGCACGTTGAACAGCGCGCCGGGCTGGTCCTTGATGAACACCAGCACCGAGGTGCGGTCGTGGCCCGACGCCGGGAACAGCTGCCGGCCGAGCACCAGGAACCGCGTCGTGTTGTCCTTGTTGTCCTCGATCGGGCTCATGATGACCTTGCGCAGGCCGTACACGTGGCCGGCCGACTCGCCGGCGATCGCGGCCGCGTCGTCGGCATTGCGCGCGCGGCGCGCGCCCTCGGCATTGCTCGACACCGGGATCTTCTCGGCCTTGGGCAGGTTGCCGCGCAGCCAGGCCTGCGTCTGGGCGAAGGACTGCGGGTGCGAGTAGATCCGCTCGATGTCCTCGATGCGGCCGCTGCGCGAAAGCAGGAACTGGTGCACGCGCAGCTCCACCTCGCCGCAGATCCTGAGGCCGGAGGTCAGGAACATGTCGAGCGTGACCTGGATCGTGCCCTGGCCGGAGTTCTCGACCGGCACGACGCCGAAATCGGCATTGCCGTTCTCGACCTCCTGGAACACCTCCTCGATGCTGGCCATCGGCATGCCGTGCGCGGAGCGGCCGAAGTGCTTGAGCACCGCCTGCTGGCTGAAGGTGCCTTCCGGCCCGAGGAAGCCGATCTTCAGCGGCTCCTGCTGGGCCAGGCAGGCCGACATGATCTCGCGGAACACGTGCACCAGGACCTCGTCACTGAGCGGTCCCTGGTTGCGGTCCACCACCATGCGCAGCACCTGCGCCTCGCGCTCGGGCCGGTAGTAGTCCACCGCGGCGGCGAGCGGGCCCTTGGCCAGCCCGACCTGATGGGCGAAGCGCGCGCGCTCGGCGATCAGCTCCTGGATGCTGCGGTCGATGCCGTCGATGCGCGCGCGCACCTCGGGCAGGCTCAAGGGCGGTTGCGGGGTGTCGTCGGTGCTCATGGGCGGAAGGCGTGGGCGTGAAAGGAGGGAGGCGCCGTCAACCGTGGCGGCTGGCGAAATCGCGCATGAAGCCGACCAGGGCCTGCACCGCTTCGAGCGGCACGGCGTTGTAGAGCGAGGCGCGCATGCCGCCGACCAGCTTGTGCCCCTTGAGGGCGAGCAGGCCCGCCGCGTGCGACTCGCGCAGGAAGGCCGCATCGAGGTCGGCGCGCGGCAGCGTGAACGGCACGTTCATCAGCGAGCGTGCCGCCGGATCGACCGTATTGCGGTAGAAGCCGGAGGCGTCGATCGCGTCGTACAGCAAGGCCGCCTTCTCGCGGTTGCGCGCGGCCATCGCGGCGACGCCGCCCTGCGCCTTGAGCCACTTGAACACCAGGCCCGCCAGGTACCAGCCGAAGGTGTTGGGCGTATTGAGCAACGAGCCCTGCGCGGCGTGCTCGGCATAGCTGAAGATCCGGGCGATGTCGGCCGGGCTGCGCGCCAGCAGGTCGTCACGGACGATCAGGACGACCAGGCCGGAGGCGCCGATGTTCTTCTGCGCGCCGGCGTAGATCAGCCCGTAGCGGGCGACGTCGATCGGCCGCGACAGGATGTCCGAGGACATGTCGGCCACCAGCGGCACGTCGCCGGTGTCGGGCAGTGGGTCGAACTGCACGCCGTGGATCGTCTCGTTGCTGACGAGGTGGACGTAGGCCGCCGACGGATCGAGCCGCCACCGCCCGGCCGCCGGCAGGCCGGTGTAGCCGCCGTCCTGCGCGCTCGCGGCGACGCGGACGGTGACGTAGGGAGACGCCTCGCGCGCCGCCTTCTCGCTCCAGGCACCGGTCAGCACGTAGTCGGCGACCTGGTCGCGGCGCGCGATGTTCATCGGGATCTGCGCGAAATGCTGGGTCGCCCCGCCCTGCAGGAACAGCACCTTGTAGCCGTCCGGGATCGCCAGCAGGTCGCGCAGGTCCTGCTCGGCCGTGGCGGCCAGCGCCATGAAGTCCTTGCCGCGATGGCTGATCTCCATCACCGAGGCGCCGACGCCGTTCCATTCGAGCAGCTCGGCCTGCGCCTGGCGCAACACCGCCTCCGGCAAGGCGGCCGGACCGGCGCTGAAATTGAAGCATCGACTCACGGGGCCACTCCGGCGCACAGGACGGTCAGGGAACGAGCAAGAGTAGTCTGCGTTGCTGCGGCGCGGCAAGCCGGCAGCGACGGTTGCAACGGAAACCGGATCGGCCGGTGCCGTTCATTTTCCGCACCGCGATACTCCGGTATCGTCGTGGCGGTTTTCTGTCGCTCCGCAGGCCTGCCGATGCGCCGTCCGCCCCCGCCGATCCCTGGTTCGGAAATCACGCCGGAAGCGGTCTGGCTGCGCCGCCGCGAGATCGTCAAGGCGCTGGCCCTGGCCGGCCCCGCGCTGATCGCCGGTTGCGGCCGCGCCGGCGACAGCGCCGCCGCCGATGCCACCGGCACGGCCGACCTGCCCGGCCGGCCGCTCACGATCGCGCAGCGCGGTGCCTACGCCACCGACGAGACGCAGACCCGCCTGCACGACGCCACCCACTACAACAACTACTACGAGTTCGGCACCGGCAAGGACGACCCGGCCAAGCGCTCGGGCCGCTTCAAGCCGGAACCCTGGAGCGTGGACATCGCCGGCCATGCCGAAGTGACCGGGCGCGTCACGCTCGAGGACCTGCTCAAGCCGCATCCGCTGCAGGAACGGATCTACCGGATGCGCTGCGTCGAGGCCTGGTCGATGGTGATTCCCTGGGTCGGCATCCCGCTCGGCGACGTGCTCAAGCGGTTCCGGCCGACGGCCCAGGCCAAGTACGTGGCGTTCACGACGGTGGAACGCCCGGCCGAGATGCCGGGGCTCTCCTATCCGGTGCTGCGCTGGCCGTACCGCGAAGGACTGCGCATCGACGAGGCGATGCATCCGCTGACGCTGCTGGTGGTCGGCCTCTACGGCCGTACGCTGCCCAACCAGAACGGCGCGCCGCTGCGGCTGGTGGTGCCGTGGAAGTACGGCTTCAAGGGCATCAAGTCGATCGTGCGCATCGATTTCACCGAGAGCGAGCCGACCACCTCGTGGAACCTGTCGGCCGGCGACGAGTATGGCTTCTATGCCAACGTCAATCCCGACGTCAGCCACCCGCGCTGGAGCCAGGCCACCGAGCGCCGCATCGCCGGCGACGGCTTCAACCTGCTCGGCAACCGCGTGGCGACGCTGCCGTTCAACGGCTATGCCGAGCACGTCGCGTCGCTGTACGCCGGCATGGACCTGCGGGCCCATTACTGATGCCGCGCCGCCTGGACCGGATCGCCCTCAGCAAACCGTTCGTCTTCGCCGCCTGCCTGCTGCCGCTGGCGTGGATCACCTGGCTGGCCGTCCAGGGCGGACTGGGCCCGGACCCGGTCGCGCGGCTGGAGCATGAAACCGGGCTGTGGGCGCTGCGGCTGCTGCTGGCGACGCTCGCCGCCGCGCCGCTGCGACGCCTCACCGGCTGGCACGGGCTGATCCGCTATCGCCGCATGCTCGGCCTGTTCGCATTCTTCTACGCCAGCGTGCACCTGGCGATCTACCTGGTGATCGACCTGGGCGGCTTCTGGTCGCAGATCCTCGCCGAGATCGCCAAGCGGCCGTTCATCACCGTGGGCTTCCTGGCCTGGCTGCTGATGATCCCGCTGGCGGCCACCTCGACCCGCGCGATGATGCGGCGGCTCGGCCGGCACTGGCAGCAGCTGCACCGGCTGGTCTATCCACTGGCGGTGCTGGCGGTGCTGCACTTCCTCTGGCAGGTCAAGTACGGCGAGACGATCGCGGTGCGCGAGCCGGTCATCTATGCCGCCGTCCTGGCCGTGCTGCTGGCCGCGCGCGTGCCTGGCTGGCTGCGCCAGGCCGGAGTGCGCGGCTCAGGTGCCCAGCAGCAGTAGCAAGGCCAGCGCCAGGCCGATCAGCGCGCCGCCGCCGATCAGCCACCACAGGCCGCTGCGCGTGGCTTCCGTGTCGCCGTCGGACGCATCCAGGCGGCTGCCGTCGATCACCGGCTGCGGCACCAGCGGCGTGCGGCTGAGCTGGTCGACCGCCGGCAGGCCGGGCGCCTCGACCAGGAACCGGTTGCGGCCGAAGACGACCTGGTCGCCCGACTGCAGCACCGCGGCGGCGACCGGCACGCCGTTCACCTGTGCACCGGCCGGCTCCTGGCTGCGCAGCACGATGCGCTGGCCGCTCAGCAGGATCGTCGCGTGCAGCGGCTCGACGCCGGCCTCGTCGATGACCAGGTCGTTGCCGGGCGCCGAGCCGATCACCAGCCGCGGGTTGATCGCGATCGACTTGCCGAACCACGAGCCGGAGATCCCACGCAGCGCGACACGCGCCACCGGACCGGACGCATCCGCATCGTCGAGGGCCGTCAGATCGGCGTCGACGTCGGTATCGCGATCGGGCTTGACCAGGAACGCGACGCGGTCGAGACAGACGGTGTCGCCCAGCCGCAGCAGGGCCTTCTCGCGCACCGGGCGGGCGTTGACGTGAGTGCGCGCAGCGCCGTCGAGCACGTCGAGCACCAGGCCGCGGGCATCGGCAGTGACGCGGGCATGCCAGGCCAGGACGCCGTCAGCCGCGATCACGATCGTATTGCCTTGCGCACTTCCGAGCGTGACGGCGCCGGCGGTGACGACGACGTCGCGGTGCTCGCCGTTCGGGAAACTCAGGCGCATCGGCCATCCAGGCTTGTCATTGGCGCGAAATTTAGCACAGCATGCCGGCCCGCATCCCTCGTTCCAGGAGCCTCGGCATGAGCCGCATCGACATCGTCCGACCGCATCAGCGCAGCCGCCAGGACGTGCAGGCCGCGGTCGATCGCCTGGCCTGTTCGCTCGGCGGCCAGTTCGGCGTCTGCCATCGCTGGGACGGCGATACGCTCGCGTTCGAACGCAGCGGCGTGCGCGGCCGCATCGCGGTATCGGACCATGAGGTTCGCGTGACGGCCGAGCTCGGCCTGCTGATGGGCGCGATGAAGCCGCTGATCGAGCGCGAGATCGTGCGCTACCTCGACGAACACCTGGCCTGACGGCCGGCGAACCGCTCCGCCGCGGCCGGCTCCACGCCGGCCGCGGACCGCCACGCAGTGCCCGGAGTCCGCCACAACGCCTCGCTATACTCGCGCCCACTGTTCTGGGAGGGTCTACGGATGAGAGCCTGGCTGCCGGTTTCGCCGCTGCGCCGTTGCGTGATCGTTGTGCTGTCGTCGCTGCTGGCCGTGCTGGCCGCCTGCAGCAAGCCGCCGCAAGGCGTTCCGGAGGTGCAAGACCGCAAGCCGGTCGCCGCCGAGCCGGCCACCGCAGCCGAGAGCTTCGCGGTCGCCTCGGCACGCGCCGAGCCCTACCAGGGACAGCTGGCGCTCACGCTGGAGTTCACGCGGCCGCTGACCGGATCGCAGGCCTTCGACAGCCTGATCGAGGTGACCGGCGCCAAGGGCGAGACGATCACCGGCAGCTGGGCGCTCGACGAGGACGGCAAGACGCTGCGCTTTCCGTTCGTCCAGGCCGACGCCCACTACAGCGTGCGCATCAAGCCGGACCTCGGTGCCGCCGACGGCAGCACGCTCGGCCAGCCGACCGAGAAGTCGGTCTACACCGGGCCGCTGGAGCCGGCGGTGGGCTTCGCCTCGCAGGGCAGTGTGCTGCCCGCCCGCGAGACGCGCGGCCTGCCGGTGGTCTCGGTCAACGTGGCCGAGGTCGACGTCGAGTTCCTGCGCGTCGCCGACAAGGAGATACCGAACTTCTTCGCCGCCTACCAGCGCAACGCCCGGCGCTCGGCCTGGGAGCTGGACCCGCGCTACGGCTGGTACGGCCAGAAGGGCAAGCCGGTGGCACGGATCGCCGAGTCGGTCTACGCCAACCGCTTCGCGCTCGGCGGCCGGCAGAACGAGCGCACGCTGTCGTACCTGCCGATCCAGAACATCGCCGAGCTGGCCCAGCCGGGCCTCTACTTCGCCGTGATGAAGCGCGCCGGCAGCTTCGGCGAGGAGTACGAGACGAGCTTCTTCTTCGTCAGCGACATCGGCCTGCACACGCGCGCCTACGCCGACACGCTGTTCGTCCATGCCGCGTCGCTGAAGACCGGCGGTGCCACCGGCGGCGTGGAGGTCGCGGTGATCGATGCCAAGGGCGAGACCGTCGCCAGCGGCACCACCGACGGCAACGGCAACGCACTGCTGGCCTACACCCTGAACGCGGCGCACGTGCTGACCGCGCGCGCCGGCCGCGACATCTCGCTGCTGCCGTTCAACCAGCCGGCACTGGATCTCTCCGATTTCGCGGTCAGCGGCCGCCGGCAGGAGCGCTTCGACGTGTTCGCCTGGTCCGGGCGCGACCTGTACCGGCCCGGCGAGACGGTGCGCCTTTCCGCCCTGCTGCGCGACTACGACGGCAAGCCGATCGCAGCGCAGCCGCTGTTCCTGACGCTCAAGCAGCCCGACGGCCGCGTGTTCGCGCAGGCCAAGCTCGAACCGGGCGAGCTCAACTACTTCGACTGGTCGCGCGAGATCCCCGCCGACGCCCCGACCGGGCGCTGGCAGGTCGAGTTCCGGCTCGACCCGGCCGCCAAGGAAGCCAGCCAGGGCATCGCCTTCCGCATCGAGGAGTTCCTGCCGGAACGGCTCAAGCTCGACCTGGCCACCTCGCAGGACCGGCTCAAGCCCGGCGAGGCGCTGGCGCTGGAGGTCCAGGCCGACTATCTGTACGGCGCGCCGGCCGCCGGCAACCGCTTCACCGCACGCCTGACGGTGACGGCCGACCCGCACCCGGTCGAGACGCGCAAGGACTACTTCTTCGGCGATCCGACCGTCGACCTGCCGAAGGAAGCCAAGGACATCATCGAGGTCGAGCTCGACGAAAAGGGCCACCACGCCGAATCGATCACGGTCAGCGAGGAAGCCAAGCCAGCCACGCCGATCGCGGCGATCGTAGCCGGCAGCGTCTACGAGACCGGCGGCCGCACCGTCACGCGCACGCTCAAGCGCACGCTCTGGCCGGCCGAGGCGCTGGTCGGCGTGCGGCCGCTGTTCGATCCCAAGGACGGCGCCAGCTCCAATGCGCGCGCCGGCTTCGAGGTGATCCGCAGCAACGCCGCGGGCGAACTGCTCGGCGGTTCGCCGCTGAAGCTGACCCTGGTGCGCGAGCGCCGCGACTACCACTGGGTCTACGACAGCCAGGGCGGCTGGCGCTTCAACTACACCGAACGGCAGGAGAACGCCGAGACGCGCGACCTGCCGCTCGAGGCCGGCAAGGCGACGCGCCTGGACGTGCCGGTGGAATGGGGCAACTACCGCGTGGAGCTGTACGACCCGGACACCGGGCTGACGATGCGCTACCCGTTCTACGCCGGCTGGAGCTGGGGTGACGACAACCGCGGCCAGGAGGCACGTCCGGACAAGATCAAGCTGGCGCTGGACAAGGAGCGCTACCGCGCCGGCGACACGCTGAAGGTGACGATCACGCCGCCGCACCCGGGCGAAGGCCTGCTGCTGGTCGAGTCCGACACCCTGCTGCACGCCCAGCCGATCGACGTGCGTAAGAACGCGACGATCGAGATCCCGGTGACCGAGGCCTGGGAGCGCCACGACGTCTACATCACCGCGCTGGTGTTCCGCGGCGGCTCGGCGACCGAGAAGGTGACGCCTGCCCGCGCGGTGGGCGAGGCCTTCGTGCCGATCGACCGTGCCGGCCGCAAGGTCGACGTGCAGCTGGAGGTGCCGCCGCTGATGAAGCCGGAGACCACGCTGCCGGTGACCGTCAAGGCGCCGGCGCTCGCCGGCCGCCGCGCGTCGGTGACGGTCTCGGCGGTGGACGTCGGCATCCTCAACATCACGCGGTTCCCCCGGCCCGACCCCAACGGCTGGTTCTTCGCCCAACGCCGGCTCGGCATCGACGCCTACGACCTCTACGGGCGCGTCATCGAGAGCTTCGAAGGCGGCATCGCCCGGCTGCGCTACGGCGGCGACATGGCACTGGACGCGCTGCCGCAGGCGCGCCGGCCCACCGCCAAGGTGCTGACGGTGGACCTGTTCTCCGGCGCCGTCGCGCTGGACGCCAAGGGCGAGGCCCGGGTCAACCTCGACGTCCCCGACTTCAACGGCACGCTGCGCGTGGTCGCCGTCGCCTTCACCGACGACAGCTACGGCAGCAGCGACACCGAGACCATCGTGCGCGCGCCGCTGGTGGCGGAAGTGTCGACGCCACGCGTGCTGGCGCCGGGCGACCGCTCGCAGCTGACGCTGGACCTGCAGAACTTCTCGGGGTCCGAACGGGTGTTCGCGATCGAGGCCGAGGCCGGCAAGCCGCTGGCGCTGGCCGACGGCAAGCGCACCGTCACGCTGGCCGACGGCGCCAAGACCACGCTGAATTTCCCGCTGACGGCACAGGAAGGCTACGGCGTCGGCACCATCACGGTGGCGGCCCGCTCCGGCACCGACATCGACCTCCGCCGCCACTTCGAGCTGGCGGTGCGGCCGGCCTGGCCGTCGGTGCTGCGCTCGCAGCCGACCGTGCTCGAGCAGTTCGCACCGGTCACCCTCGGCGCGGCCGACCTCGACGGCCTGCTGGCCGATTCGGTGACCGCGCGGCTGACGCTGACCAGCCTGCCGCCGCTGCCGTTCTCCGCCGCGCTCAAGGGCCTGCTGGCCTACCCGTACGGCTGCGCGGAGCAGACCACCAGCAAGGGCTACGGCGCCCTGCTGCTGGACACCGCGACGGCCGACAAGCTCGGCGTGGAAGGCCTGGCGGCCGACAGCCGGCGTGCCCGCGTCGAAGGCGCGCTGGGGCGCCTGGCGTCGATGCAGGTCGGCTCCGGCCATTTCGGCATGTGGGGCGGCGACGGCTACGTCAACGAGTTCCTGACGCCGTACATCACCGAGTTCATGCTCGACGCACGCGAGGAAGGATTCCTGGTGCCGGAGGCGACACTGCAAAAGGCCCTGCAGCGCCTCAACGACGACCTGCTCTCGGGCGGACACCCGTACTACGGCTACGACCACAGCGACCACCTGCGCTTCGCCGACCAGGCCTGGTCGGCCTACGTGCTGGCGCGCGTCAACCGCGCCCCGCTCGGTACCCTGCGTGCGCTGTACGACAACGATCGCGGCAAGTCGCTGACGGCCTTGCCGCTGGTCCACCTCGGCATCGCGCTGAAGCTGATGGGCGATGCGCCGCGTGCCGAGCAGGCTATCGCCGAGGCCTTCGCCAAGACCGTCGATCGGCCGTCCTGGCTCGGCGACTACGGCTCGGACCTGCGCGACACGGCGCTGATGATCTCGCTGGTCCGCCGCTTCGGCCTCGGCAAGCCCGAGTACGAGGGGCGCGTGTTCGACCTGGCACGCGGCGTCCGCTCGGAAACCGGCCCCACGAAATCGCGCTGGACCTACCTCAGCACGCAGGAGCAGATCGCGATCGCGCGCCTCGGACGCACGCTGATCGCCGACAACGGCAATGCCGTATCGGGCACGCTGACGATCGGCGACGCGGCGACGCCGGTGGAGCCGGCCCAGTTGTGGAGCCGCGAATTCACCGCGGCCGACCTGCGCGCCGGCGTGCGCCTGGCGCCCCAGGGCGACCTGCCGGTCTACCTCAGCACCGACATCGCCGGGGTGCCGAGGACCGCACCGCCGAACGACGACACGCACGTGTGGATCCGCCGCCGCTACTACACGCTGGACGGCAAGCCCTGGGAGCCGGCCCCGCTGAAGGAAGGCGACGCGCTGATCGTGGGCCTGCGCCTGGAGGCGCGCGAGGCGATCCACGACGCGCTGCTGGTGGACCTGCTGCCCGGTGGCCTGGAGATCGAGAACTTCAACCTGACCGACGCCAAGCAGTGGGCCGACGTCGTGGTGGACGGCATCACGCTGAGCGATCGCGCCTCCGCCGCCGAGGTGCGCCACGAGGAATTCCGCGACGACCGCTATGTCGCCGCGCTGAGCCTGGACCAGGGCCAGACCGCCCAGGTGTTCTACCTGGTGCGCGCGGTTTCGCCGGGTTCCTTCCTGGTGCCGCCGCCGCTGGTCGAGGACATGTACCGGCCGCAGGTCCGCGGCATCGGCCGCGGCGAGCCGGCGCGCATCGACGTGGGACCGCCGAACGCCTCGCCATGAGGCGCCTGCCGGCCGGCGGCGGCGCTGCGGCGGGCCCGCGCCTGCGCGGCGGCCGCCGCGCGGCAGGCGGCGACCGCTGCTCCTCAGCCCCCGCCGTCGCCCGCTGCGGGCGCCCGCACGCGGACGCGGAAGACCTGGGTCTGTACCGGGCCGGTGCGGACGCGCGCATCGATCCGCTCGAAGCGCAGCGCCGCCTCGCCCGGTGCCAGCGCACGGAACCGCCACTCGAACACGGCGCCCCCGCCGATCCGCCGGTCCGCTGGATCGGCAGCCACCCGCCGGCCGTCGACCACGGTCTGCACCGTGCCGGCCGGCGCTGCCGCCAAGCGCCAGTGAATGCCGGTGCTGGGATTGGAAAAGACACGCCAGGTCAGCTCGTCGCCCACCTGCACTTCGCGGGTGCCGGCGCCGCCCAGGGCGTGGGTCTCGGCCTGCACCGGCCCGCTGGCCGCGGACAACGCCAGGGCCACGGCAGACACCGCAAACCGCGTGATCGCACCGTAGGTCATCGCACCGTTCCTGCACCGACCGCTGCCGCGCCAGCGTACCCCACGGCGCCTGGACGGTGCAGCCGCCCGAATCCCAGCCGGACGTGCCGGAATGGAACCTGAGGCCCCCGCCGCGCGGAGCCGCCGATGCCGCTAGCGTGGCGACGCCGGCTGCGGCGTGGGCTGCTGCTGGTCGTGCTGGTAGCCGCGGTACTGGCGGTGCTGGACCGCTGCTTTCCGCTGCCGCTGCCCGATGCCTCCGGCGCGGGCGCGATCGTGCTGGCGCGCGACGGGCAGCCGTTGCGCGCCTTCCCGGACCGCGACGGCGTGTGGCGCTATCCGGTCACGCCCGAGCAGGTCTCGCCGCTCTACGTCGAGGCCCTGCTGACCTACGAGGACCGCTGGTTCGCGCACCATCCCGGCGTCAACCCGCTGGCACTGGCACGTGCCGCCGGCCAGGGCCTGCGCCACCGGCGCATGGTCTCGGGCGGCTCGACGCTGACGATGCAGGTGGCGCGCATCCTCGACGGCACGCCGCACGACCTCGGCGGCAAGCTGCGCCAGATCGCACGCGCGCTGCAGTTGGAGCTGCACCTGTCCAAGCGCGAGATCCTGACGCTCTACCTCAACCACGCGCCGTTCGGCGGCACCATCGAAGGCGTCGAGGCCGCCGCCTGGGCCTACCTCGGCAAATCGGCGCAGCGCCTCTCGCGCGCCGAGGCGGCCCTGCTCGCGGTCCTGCCGCAGGCGCCGACACGATTGCGCCCGGACCGCAATCCGGACGTCGCCCGCGCCTACCGCGACAAGGTGCTCGACCGGATGGCGCGGCTCGGTGTCTGGAGCGCCGGCGAGGTCGCCGATGCCCGCATCGAGACGGTCGCCTCGCGCTCGCTGCAGCCACCGATGACCGCGGCCCTGCTGGCCGAACGCCTGCGCACGGCACGGCCGGGTGAGCGCCGGCTGGCGTCGACGATCGACGCCGGGCTGCAACGCGCGCTGGAAGCCCGCGTCGCCGACTACCTGGCACGCCTGCCCGAGCGCACGTCGGCGGCGCTGCTGGTCGTCGACAACGCCTCGCTGGACGCACTCGCGTATGTCGGCTCCGGCGCGTTCGGCAGCGAGGCGCGGCTGGGCCACGTCGACATGGTGCGCGCCTGGCGCTCGCCCGGCTCGACGCTCAAGCCGTTCCTCTACGGCCTGGCGCTCGACGATGGCCTGATCCATTCGGAAAGCCTGCTGGTCGACGCGCCGCAGGCCTTCGGCGGCTACCGGCCCGGCAACTTCGACATGGCCTTCAACGGTCCGGTCTCGGCCGCGCAGGCGCTGCGGCTGTCGCTGAACATCCCCGCCGTCGAGCTGCTCGATCGCCTCACGCCGGCGCGTTTCGCCGCGCGCCTGGAGCACGCCGGCATCACGCTGCGGCTGCCGCGTGGCGCCGCGCCCAACCTGTCGATGATCCTCGGCGGCGCCGGAGCGCGGCTGGAAGACCTGGTCGGGGCCTATGCCGCCTTCAACCGTGGCGGCGTCGCCGGCCGCGTGCGCTACCTGCACGACGCGCCGGCGATCGACCGGCGCGTGCTTTCCGAAGGCGCCGCCTGGATCGTTCGTGAGATGCTCGAGGCCAATCCGCGACCCGGCTATGCCAGTGGCAGCTTCGACACCGGTTCGCGCCCGCGCGTGGCCTGGAAGACCGGCACCAGCTACGGCTTCCGCGATGCCTGGGCGCTCGGCACGACGCGCCAGTACACGGTGGGCGTCTGGATCGGCCGCCCCGACGGGACGCCGCTGCCCGGCCAGTACGGCGCGATCACGGCGCTGCCGCTGCTGTTCCAGGCGATCGACAGCCTGCCGCGCGCCAGCGTCGCGCCGGCACCGCAGCCGCCGCCCTCGACGGTGAGCCAGGTCGAGATCTGCTGGCCGCTCGGACTGGCCTACGATCCCGCGCAGCCCGAGCTGTGCCATCAGAAGCACCGTGCCTGGATCCTCGACGGGGTGATCCCGCCGACGCTGGCCGAGCGCGAAGCCACGCGCTGGAGCGCCGGCGTGGTGCGGCTGAACGTCGATGCCGCCAGCGGCCACCGGCTCGGTCCGGGCTGCGACGACAGGGCAGCCCGTCCCCTGGCCATCGCACGCTGGCCGGTGGCGGCCTATCCGTGGCTGCCGCGCGAGACACGGCGGCGCGCCAGCCTGCCACCACTCGCCGCCGGCTGTGCCGACGACGGCCTGGCGCACCTGCAAGGCCTGCGGATCGACGGCATCAGCGACGGCGCCACCCTCGCCCGCGCGCCCAACAGCGACAAGCCGGCCCGCGTGCGGCTGCGTGCGCTGGGCGCCGAGGGCGAGGTGTTGTGGCTGGTCGACGGCCTGCTGGTCGGCCGCACGCAGGGCGGCCAGCCGATCGAGCAGCCGTTCGCGACCACCGGCGAACGCACCCTCACCGCGCTCGCCGCCGACGGTGCCTACGCGCAGGTCCGCATCCGCGTCCTGCGCTGAACGATGCAGTGCAGCTTGTCTGGATTCGATGCGGCGCCAGACAATGGCCCCGCTCGACGGTCGGCCGCGTGCCGGCCCACCGTTGGCCGGCTCGTCCACGCACAAGGAAACGACGATGGCAGCATCCGGATCGAAGCGTCCCTCCCCCAGCACGCCTGCGCGGCCCTCCTCCAGGCCTGCGCGAGGGCCGTCCGCCACGGCCAGGCCCGCCGCGAAGAAGCCGGTCACCAAGAAACCGGTCGCCAGGAAACCGGCCGGGAAGCAACCGGCGGCACGGCCGGCGGCCGCGACGCCTACCGGCGCCGGCGGTACCGGCGGTACCGGCCAGACGATCTGGTTGGCCGGGCTCGGCGCGCTGGCGCGGGCGCAAGCGGAGGGAACGCGCCTGTTCGAAACCCTGGTCAAGGCCGGCGTCAACTTCGATACGCGCGTCCGCAAGAACGCCAGGGCGCAGGCCGGCGATTTCAGTGCGCTGATCGGCACGGCCGGCGAGGATCTGGGCGAGCGCAGCCGCGAGCTCTGGAAGCGTATCGACGGCCTGTTCCAGGAACGCCTGGACCAGGCGACGGCGGCGCTGCCGCTGGTACGCCGCAGCGAACTGCAGGCGCTCGCCGCGCGTCTCGACGAGCTGGCACGCAGCGTCGATCAGCTGCAGCGATCGGCGAGCAAGGCCGCTGCGCCCGCCGTGCGCACGGGCGCCGCCGAACGCCGTCCGGTCGCCCATGCGGTCAAGCGCGTGCGCGACGAATTGGCCGATGTCGCCAAGGAACTGGAGAACGCACAGATCGCGGCACGCGCTCCGGCCCGCAAGACCGGCACCGCGCGCAAGGGCTGACCGGCCGCGTTGACCGGCTTTTCGGTCGCTGTTCTAATCGACGGCCGGTTCCTCTCGACCATGCGACGCGCGCAGGCCCCCGCCATGCCAGACGACCTCAAGGCCGCTTTCCAGATTGCCGTCGAGCGCGTCAGGGAGCTGGCCGAACGTCCGGACAACGACACCCTGCTCAAGCTCTACGCGCTCTACAAGCAAGGCTCCGAAGGCGACGCGTCCGGCCCGAAGCCGGGCTTCTTCGATTTCGTCGGCACCGCCAAGCACGAAGCCTGGGTCAAGCTCAAGGGCATGAGCCGCGACGAGGCGATGCTCAAGTACATCGACCTGGTCGAACGTCTCGGGCATCCGGCGGACGGCACCGCGCGCTCCTAGAACGCCGCGCCCCGGGAACGAAACGCGTACCGGCACCGGCCGGTGCCGCGCAGGTCACGCCTGCGGGCCTTCGGCGGACCGCCCGCAGCGAGGCCGCGGGACCGCTCGCTGCCCGCGCGGATCCGGGCGACCGCTACGACGGAAGCCGGCGGATGTGCGCGCCGAGCGAGCCGAGCTTTTCCTCGATGTTCTCGTAGCCGCGATCGATGTGGTAGACGCGGTCCACGGTGGTATCGCCCTGGGCCACCAGGCCGGCGAGCACCAGCGAGGCCGAGGCGCGCAGGTCGGTCGCCATCAGCGGCGCGCCGGTCATCTGCGGCACGCCCTTGATGATCGCGGTATTGCCTTCCAGGCGGATGTCGGCACCGAGCCGCTGCAGCTCGTGGGCGTGCATGAAGCGGTTCTCGAAGACCGTCTCGGTGATCACGCCGACGCCTTCGGCGATGCAGTTGAGCGCGGTGAACTGCGCCTGCATGTCGGTCGGGAAGGCCGGATACGGCGCGGTGGTCAGGTTGACCGCCTTCGGGCGGCGCCCGCCCATGTCCAGCTCGATCCAGTCCTCGCCGACGTTGATGTCCGCGCCGGCCTCGGCCAGCTTGCTCAGCACCGCGTCGAGCGTCTTCGGACGCACGCGCTTGGTCGTCACGCGGCCGCCGGTGATCGCCGCGCCGACCAGGAAGGTGCCGGTCTCGATGCGGTCCGGAAGCACGTCGTAGTCGGTGCCGTGCAGGCGCTCGACGCCCTCGATGACCAGGGTCGCGGTGCCGGCGCCCTCGATCTGGGCGCCCATCGCGTTGAGGCAGTTGGCCAGGTCGATCACCTCCGGCTCCTGCGCGGCGTTCTCGATGATGGTCGTGCCCTGGGCCAGCACCGCGGCCATCATGATGTTCTCGGTGCCGGTCACGGTCACCAGGTCGAGGTTGATGCGGGTGCCGCGCAGGCGCTTGGCGCGGGCGCGGATGTAGCCGTTCTCGACGGTGACGTCGGCACCCAGCGCCTGGAGGCCCTTGATGTGCAGGTCCACCGGCCGCGAGCCGATCGCGCAGCCGCCCGGCAGCGAGACGTCCGCCGCGCCGAAACGCGCGACCAGCGGTCCCAGCACGAGGATCGACGCGCGCATCGTCTTGACCAGGTCGTAGGGCGCGAAGTAGTGCCGTGCCGCCCGCGGATCGACCTTGATGCGCATGCGCTCGTCGACGACCAGCTCGACCCCCATCTGGCCGAGCAGCTCCATCGTCGTGGTGACGTCGTGCAGGTGCGGCACGTTGCCGATCGTGACCGGCTCGTCGGCCAGCAGGCAGGCGGCGAGGATCGGCAGGACGGCGTTCTTGGCGCCCGACACGATGACTTCACCGTTGAGCGGTTGCCCGCCGTTGATCACGATCTTTGCCATTGAGGTGGTTGGAGGTCCGAAGTTCAGGAAATGGTAGGAAAGGCGGAAAACCGATCCGCCGGCTGTGCCGCGACGCCGCTGCCCGCTCAGCCGCGCGCTTCGTCCGGCGTGAGCGTCCTCAGCGACAATGCGTGGATCGCTCCACCCATCAGGTCCCCGAGCGTCGCATAGACCATGCGATGCCGCGCCAGCGGCAGCTTGCCGGCAAATGCGGGACTGACGACGAGCGCCTCGAAATGGACCCCGTCGGGCCCCTGCACCTGCACCTGGGCGTCGGGCAGCCCCTGCCGGATCAGATTCTCGATCGTGGATGTGTCCATGGGCGGCGTGGCTTGTGGCGGGAAAAGGGCTGCGACGGTCGGCGACCCGGGCCCGTCTAGGGCGCAGGTACGGGCTTGCAGCTACAATGGAGGACGCGGATGTTACTGAAAAACTCCCATTTCCGAAACGCGGACCTTTCCGATGCCGATGTTTCCATTGCCTTCCTGCCCTTGATGAACGCCCAAATCCAGCCGGTCGCCGCGAAGCTCGCCCCCACCCCGATCGACGGCGAGGCGCTGCGTCGCAGCGCGCTCAACGTGGTCACGATCGAGGCGCAAGCCATCGATGCCCTCAAGAACCGCATCGACGGGAACTTCATGCGGGCCTGCCAGGTGATGTTCGACTGCGCCGGCCGCATCGTGGTGTCCGGCATGGGCAAGTCCGGCCACATCGCGCGCAAGATCGCCGCGACCCTGGCCTCCACCGGCACGCCGGCGTTCTTCGTGCACCCGGCCGAAGCCAGCCACGGCGACCTCGGCATGATCACGCAGAAGGACGTGGTCCTGGCGCTCAGCAACTCCGGCGAGACCGACGAACTGCTGACGATCCTGCCGCTGATCAAGCGCCAGGGCGTGCCGCTGATCGCGATGACCGGCAATGCCGCCTCGTCGCTGGCGCGCCTGTCCGACGTCCACCTGGACGTCTCGGTGCCCGAGGAAGCCTGCCCGCTCGGCCTGGCGCCCACGTCGAGCACGACGGCGGCCCTGGTCATGGGTGATGCGCTGGCGATCGCGCTGCTCGAGGCCCGCGGCTTCACCGACGAGGACTTCGCCCGCTCCCACCCGGCCGGCACGCTCGGCCGCCGGCTGCTGCTGCACATCGGCGACGTCATGCACACCGGCGAGGCGATTCCGTCCGTCGACACCCACGCGACGCTGTTCGAGGCCGTGCTCGAGATGACCCGCAAGGGGCTGGGCATGACCGCGATCACCGACCCGGAAGGGCGCCTGCTCGGCGTGTTCACCGACGGCGACCTGCGCCGTGCGGTCGACGACGGCGACATCGACCTGCGCACGACGCCGGTGGTGCGCCTGATGACGATCAACCCCAAGACGATCGGGCCGGACAAGCTCGCGGTCGAGGCGGCCCGCGTCATGGAGGCGCACAAGATCCATGCGCTGCTGGTGGTCGACAGCGACCGGCGCGTCGTCGGCGCCCTGAACATTCACGATCTGTTGCGCGCACGGGTGGTCTGATCGCGTCGCCTGGCGGGGCGCGGCCGCGCCCGGCACGTTGCCATGGCCGGCGGCGTCCCGGGTACCATTGCCGCCCTCACCCTCCGCGTCCGCCCGCCATGCTGCCCGACGACCTGCCCGCCGACATCCGCGCCCGCGCGGCCCGTATCCGCCTCGCCGTCTTCGACGTCGACGGCGTCATGACCGACGGCCGCCTCTGGTACGGCGAGGACGGTCACGAGATCAAGGCCTTCCACGTGCACGACGGCCTCGGCCTCAAGCGCCTGCTGGCCAACGGGATCGAGGTGGCCGTCATCACGGCGCGCATCAGCCGGACCGTGACCGAGCGCATGGCCGACCTCGGCGTCGCCCACGTCTACCAGGGACAGGACGACAAGCTGGCCTGCTTCCGTACGCTGCTCGGCGCGCTGGGGCTCGAGCCCGACCAGGCCGCCTATACCGGCGACGACCTGCCGGACCTGGCCGTCATGCGCCAGGCCGGCTTCGGCGTGGCGGTGGCCAATGCCCATCCGTGGGTCCGTGAACGCGCGCACTGGCGCACGCGCCGCAGCGGCGGCGAGGGCGCCGTCCGCGAGATCTGCGACCTGCTGCTGGCGGCCCAGGGGCGCGCCGAGGCCGAGCTCGCGCAGCACCTGCGATGACCGACCGGCGCTACTGGCTGGCCGTGCTGGCGCTGGCCGTGATCGCGCTGGCGACCCAGATCCTGGTCTGGATCAACCGGCCGCGCGTGGACGAACAGACCTACGGCGGCCCGCCCCGCTCGGACTACACGCTCGCCGATTTCACGATGAACGCGCTGGACGACACCGGCCGCCTGTCGTTCGCGATCAGCGGGCCGCGTCTGGCCCGGCGCGGCGAGGACGGCTCGATCTACGTCACCGATCCGCGCTACACCCTGCTCGACGACCAGGGCCAGCCCTGGCTGGGCCGGTCGAACTCGGCCTGGATCGACAAGAGCGGATCGACGATGAAGCTCGAAGGCGACGTCGTCCTGGAGCGCAAGGCCGACGGGCCGATCCAGCCGGCCACGATCCACACCTCGGACCTGACGACCTGGCCGAAGACCGGCAAGCTCGAAACGGCCGCGCCCACACGGATCGAGCAGCCCGGTTCTATACTGCGCGGCACCGGCCTGCGCGGCGACATGAACACGAAAGTCCTGGAGTTGCTTTCCGATGTCCACAACACCTTCGAACCCCGTCCACGTCGGCGTTGATTCGCCGCTTGCCCGAGCGCTCCTCCTGCTGGCGGCGGTCCTGCTGCCGGCCGGGCCGGCCCTGGCCCTCAGCACCGACCGCAACCAGCCGCTGGACATCAAGGCGCAGTACCAGCGCCTGACCCAGGGCCGTGCGACCGGCAGCGACACCAACTTCGGCACGCTCACCGGCAACGTCCGCGTCGAGCAGGGTTCGCTCAAGGCTCAGGGCGACGAGGCCAAGCTCTACGACACGGCCAAGGGCGGCGGGGCCGGCGGCGACAACCAGGTCCGCCGCATCGTGCTGACCGGCAAGCCGGCGCGGCTCGAACAGCGGATGGACGGTGACGGCGGCCTGATGAAGGCCACCGCGGCGACGATCGAGTTCAACACCGACACCGGCGTGGCCGATCTCAACGGCGATGTCGTGGTGGTCCAGGAAGGACGCTCGGAGTTCCGTGGCGCGCAGATGACCTACAACACCAATACCGGCGCGATGGAAGGCGGCAGCAGTGCCCCCGGCAGCGAGGTGCACCTGCGCTTCCTCCCGAAGACCGCGCCACCGGCGGCCGGCACGCCCTGATGCTGAGTGCCGAAGGGCTGCGCAAGAGCTTTCGCGGCCGCAACGTCGTACGGGACTTCGGCTTCGCGGTGGAGGCCGGCGAGGTGGTCGGCCTGCTCGGCCCCAACGGCGCCGGCAAGACGACCTGCTTCTACATGGTCGTCGGCCTGATCGCCTCGGACGCCGGCGTGATCCGCCTGGACGAGGTCGACATCACGCACCAGCCGATGCACGTCCGTGCCCGCATGGGGGTCGGCTACCTGCCGCAGGAGCCGTCCGTGTTCCGCCGGCTCAGCGTCGCCGAGAACATCCTGGCGATCCTCGAGCTGCGCGAAGACCTCGATGCCGCCGGGCGCATGGCCGAGCTCGAGGCGCTGCTGCAGGAGCTGCAGATCGGGCACATCACCGGGCAGAAGGGACAAAGCCTCTCGGGCGGCGAACGCCGGCGCGTGGAGATCGCGCGGGCCCTGGCGGCCAAGCCGCGCTTCATGCTGCTGGACGAACCGTTCGCCGGCGTCGACCCGATCTCCGTCGTCGACATCCAGCGCATCGTCCGCCACCTGAAGGATCGCGGCATCGGCATCCTGATCACCGACCACAACGTCCGCGAGACGCTCGGCATCTGCGACCGCGCCTACATCATGAGCGACGGCGTGGTGCTGGCGCAGGGGGTTCCGGCCGACATCCTGACCAACGAGCAGGTGCGCGAGGTCTATCTCGGCCGCGAATTCCGGATGTAGCAGGCCGGATGCGGTGCGGCGGCGCCTGTCGCTGCGCTGCGTCGGTGCGGCCGTGACCCGGGCACGTCCACCGAGCCTGCCGCACGGCCAAGCCTGTTCCCTTCCCGCGACAACGTCAAGCCCTGCCCGCCTTCGCGATTTAGCGCTAGGATTTCTCGTCAGGGGATTGGCATGATCCACGCATGAAACCTGCTCTCCAGCTACGCGTCAGCCAACAACTGGCGCTCACTCCGCAACTCCAACAGGCCATCCGCCTGTTGCAGCTTTCCCGCATGGAACTGGAGCTGGAGCTGGCCGTCGCGCTGGAGTCCAATCCGCTGCTGGACATGACCGACGGCGACGCGGACTTCGACGAATCGGGCGAGTCCGAGCCGGCCGACGTCGGCGAGACCGACGCCTCCCCGGCCGAATCGGCCAGCGAATCCAGCGCCGACGACGACGGCCCGCTCGACCTCTCGCTCGAGCACAACGAATACCGCGGAACGCCGACCGACGAGGACGGCATGGAACCGCAGGACGCGGAAGCCGAGGACCTGCGCGACCACCTGCTCTGGCAGCTCAACCTGACGCCGATGTCGCCGCGGGACCGCACCATCGCCACCGCGATCATCGAGGCGGTGGACGACGACGGCTACCTGACCGAGCCGGGCGAGGCGCTGGCCCAGAGCGTCTCGCAGCTGTTCAGTGTCTCCGCCGACGAAGTGGAGGCGGTCCGGCATCGCGTGCAGCGCTTCGATCCGCTCGGCGTCGCCAGCCGTACGCTGCGCGAATGCCTGCTGGTACAGCTGGAAGCCTGCAGCCGCGACACGCCGGCGATCGCGCTGGCCGAGGTGCTGGTCGACCAGCACCTGGACCAGCTGGCGCGCAACGACCGCGGCAAGCTGTGCCAGAAGCTGCGCGCCAGCGCCGACGAGCTCGACGGCGCGATCACGCTGATCCGCTCGCTCAATCCCAAGCCCGGCGCCGGCCATTCGGCGGCGCCGGCCGAGTACGTGGCGCCCGACGCCTATGCGATCAAGCACAACGGCCGCTGGCAGGTCTCGCTGTCGCCCGGCTGCCAGCCGCGGCTGTCGATCAACCAGCACTACGCGGCCCTGATCGCACGCGCCAAGCGCGACGACGCCAACTACCTGCGCAGCCAGCTCCAGGAAGCGCGCTGGCTGATCAAGAGCCTGCAGACGCGGGCCGACACGCTGCTGAAGGTCGCCACCGCGATCGTGCGCGCGCAGGAGGCCTACCTGGAGTTCGGGCCCGAGGCGATGCGCCCGCTGGTGCTCAAGGACGTGGCCGACGAGATCGGCATGCACGAGTCGACGGTCAGCCGCGTGACCACGCGCAAGTACCTGCACACCCCGCGCGGCACGTTCGAGTTCAAGTACTTCTTCTCCAGCGGCGTGACCACGATCGACGGCGGCGCGGCCTCGGCCACGGCGATCCAGGCGATGATCCGCAAGCTGGTGGCCGACGAGCGGCCCGAACGGCCGTTGTCCGACCAGGCCCTGACCTCCGAACTGAACAACCGGGGCATCAACGTCGCCCGGCGCACGGTCGCCAAGTACCGCGAGGCGATGAACATCCCCTCTTCCAACGACCGCGCACGCCTGAGTTGATACCTCCCGGAACACCCCCATCCCTCTTTCAAAGGAACCTAGCGGCCCGATTCGTGTCCGACAGCTTCAAGCCCGCCTCGCGTCTCGAAGGCGCGATGCGGCAAATGCCGGTAATCCCGGCTCACCCGCAGTAACGGAGGTCGTCATGCAGATCCACGTCAAGGGGCATCAAGTCGAAGTCACTCCCGCGATCCGCGACTACGCGCTGGGGAAGTTCGAGCGACTCGGCCGAACCTTCGAGCAGGTCAACGAGATGACGATCGTGATCAGCGTCGAGAAGCTGCTGCACAAGGCCGAAGTCACCTTGCTGTCCGGTGGCCGCACCCTGCATGCCGAGACCACCGCTGCCGACATGTACGCCGCGCTGGACGCGCTGGTGGACAAGCTCGGCGCGCAGATGCGCAAGCTCAAGGGCAAGCGTGCCGATCACCATGCCGATGAGGTACGCTCGGCACGCTACGCCTGATGCCCTGATGCGAAGGACGCCCGCGCCACCACATGCCACTGCTCGATCTCCTGCCCGCAGAGCGGGTGCATGTCGGCGTCAGCGCCGGTGACAAGCAACACCTGATCCACCGCCTGGCCGGCATGCTCGCCGTCGACGACGGCGAGCGGCCGGCCATCCTCGATTCCCTCCTGGCGCGCGAACGGCTGGGGGGTACCGGCCTCGGGCGCGGCGTGGCGATTCCGCACGGCCGCACGCCCCAGATCGACACCGCCCGCGCCGCCTTCGTGCGTTTGGCCGAACCGATCGACTTCGGCGCCGGCGACGGCCGGCCGGTCGACCTGGTGGCCGCGCTGGCGGTTCCCGCGCACTTCACCGACGGCCACCTGCAGCTCCTGGCCGAACTGGCCCAGATCTTCTCCGACGAACGGCTCACCGACGGCCTGCGGGCGGCGCCCGATGCCGCCACGATGCGCGCGAAACTGGCAGAATGGGCACGCGCTGCCCGTCAGTCCGGCTGAGGCGCGCCGAAGCGGCCCGTGCGCGCCGCGCCGTGCCCCAGAGAGCCGCCGCTTGGATCGAGTCACCGCCCGCGAGATCTTCGACGCCGTCAGCGAGCGCCTCGCATTGCGCTGGGTCAGCGGCATGCGCGGCGAGAACCGCGTCATCGAGCCGGTCGGCGCGCAGACGCGCCGCCCGTCGCTGGTCGGCTATCTCAACATCATCTACCCGAACAAGGTCCAGATCATCGGCACCGAGGAGCTGAGCTACCTCGACGGGCTCGACTCGCGCCAGCGCTGGGAAACGATCGAGCGCGTGATGAACTACAAGCCGATCGCCCTGGTCGTGACCAAGGACCAGGCGGTACCGGCCGACCTGCGCGAGGCCGCCGACGAATCGCAAACCCCGCTCTGGGCCAGCCCCAAGCGCGGACACGAGCTGCTGACCTACCTGCAGTACCACCTGGCACGCGCGCTGGCGCGCCAGATCACGCTGCACGGCGTGTTCATGGAGGTCAACTCGATCGGCGTGCTGATCACCGGCGAGTCGGGCACCGGCAAGAGCGAGCTGGCGCTGGAGCTGATCACACGCGGCCACCGCCTAGTGGCCGACGACGCCCCGGAGTTCACCCAGATCGCGCCCGACGTCATCGACGGCACCTGCCCGGAGATGCTGCGCGACCTGCTGGAAGTGCGCGGCCTCGGCATCCTGAACGTGCGCGAGATGTTCGGCCATACGGCGGTCAAGCAGTCCAAGTACCTGCGCCTGATCGTCCATCTGCAGCCGCAGCGCCTGGACGTTCCCGGTGACAGCATGATCCGGCTCACCGGCGACGTCGGCTACCGCGAGGTGCTGGACCTGCAGGTGCCGCAGATCGTCATTCCGGTTGCGCCCGGGCGCAACATCGCCGTCCTCGCCGAAGCCGCGGTGCGCAGCCACATGCTCAAGACCAAGGGCCTCGACCCGGCCCAGACCTTCATCGACCGCCAGGCGCACCAGATGCGCCGCCTGCCGCCATGGTAGACGCGCCGCTCGATGCCATCCCCGTCCCGCGGACCCAGTTGATCGTCGTCAGCGGCCTGTCCGGCTCCGGCAAGACGGTCGCGCTGCGCACGCTGGAGGACCTGGACTACTACTGCGTCGACAACCTGCCCAGCGCGCTGATGCCGGCCTTCGTCTCGGCCGTCTCCCAGGATTCGGTGGCGGTGCACCCGCGGCTCGCGGTCGGCGTCGACGTGCGCAACCGGCGCCAGGACCTGGACCGGCTGCCGGGCATCCTGGCCGACCTCGCCAGTTCGGGCATCGACTACCGCCTGCTGTTCCTGGACACGCGCGACGACGTCCTGCTCAAGCGCTATTCCGAATCGCGGCGGCGCCATCCGCTCTCGATCGACGGCGTCGCGCTGGCCGACGCGATCGTGCAGGAACGAAAGCTGCTGCGGCCGATGCAGGCGATCGCCGACAAGGTCATCGACACCAGCGACATCAACGTCCACCAGCTGCGGCGCCTGGTCATCACCGAGATGGGCCAGAAGAGCGGCTCGATGACATTGCTGTTCGAGTCGTTCGCCTACCGGCGCGGCGTACCGCCCGACGCCGACTTCGTGTTCGACGCCCGCGCCCTGCCCAACCCGCACTGGAACCCGTCGCTGCGGCCGCTGTCCGGCAAGGACGCCGTGGTCCGCGAATGGCTCGAGCAGCAGCCGGACGTCGAGCGGTTCCGCACCGACGTGGCCGGCTTTCTCGACAACTGGCTGCCGCGGTTCGAATCGGAAGGCCGCAGTTATGTCACCATCTGCATCGGCTGCACCGGCGGCCGCCATCGCTCGGTCTACCTGGCCGAGCGCCTCGCCGAACATTGCCGCGAGCGCTACCGCCAGGTGCTGAGCTACCACCGCGAAATGGAGTGACGATGAGCGTCGGCGTATTGCTCCTGACCCATGAAGCGATGGGTGGCGCGCTGATCACGGCGGCGCGCCACGTGCTCGGCAAGCTGCCCCTGCCCCTGGACGTCATCGAGGTGCAGGCCGGCTCCGACCCCGACAAGACGCTGCGCGACGCCACCGTCCGCGCGCGCTCGCTCGACGGCGGCGACGGCGTGCTGGTGCTGACCGACCTGTACGGCGCGACGCCCTGCAACGTCGCCCAGCGCCTGCCGGGACTGGGCGTCCACATGCACTGCGTGTCGGGCCTGAACCTGCCGATGCTGCTGCGCGTTCTCAACTATCCCGAGCAGAAGCTCGATCAACTGGCCGAGACCGCCGCCAGCGGCGGTCGCGGGGGAATCTTCGTCGACCATGCTTGAACGCGATATCACCGTCAGCAACCGGCTGGGCCTGCACGCACGGGCTTCGGCCAAGCTCGTGCAGGCGCTGCAGGGGTTCCAGTCCAACATCTTCATCACCTACCGCGGCAAGGAGGTCAACGCCAAGAGCATCATGGGCGTGATGATGCTGGCGGCGGGACTCGGCGCCCAGCTGCGCCTGCGTGCCGACGGCACCGACGAGGAAGCGGCGATGGCCGCGATGATCGACCTGTTCGAGCGCAAGTTCGACGAGGGCCAGTGACTTGGGGTGCATTGCGGACCTGCCGCTGCCTGCCGGACCGCCGGAAACGGGGCGGCGGCGCAGGACCAGGCATGGCGCGACGCGGCGGCGCGTGACGTCCGCAATCTAGGCTAGGGAGCGCAATCGAGCGTGCGATCGGTACTCAAAGGCGGCAGTGCGGCGCGCGGCATGGCGCTCGGACGGGCGCGCCTGGAACAACCCGGCCGCATCCTCGTCGACGAGCGCCCGCTCGCACCCGAAGACGTCGAGTCCGAGGTCCAGCGCCTGCTCGCCGCCGTCGGGCTGGCGCGCGAGGAGCTCCGGTCGCTGCGCGACAAGCTGCAGGGCACGCTGGCCAACGAGGTCGGCGATTTCCTCGACGCGCACGGCATGATCCTGGCCGATCGCGACCTGATCGCCGGCCTGGTCGACCTGGTCCGGCGCGGGCGCTACCGCGCCAGCGCGGCCCTCAAGATGCAGCGCGACAAGCTGGTGGCCGTGTTCGAGGCGATGGAAGACGCCTACCTGCGCAGCCGCAAGGAGGACATCGACCACGTGATCGGCCGCGTGCAGGCAGCGCTGGTCCGCGAATCGAGCCTGGAGGAACGCAAGCTGGCCTCGCGTGTCGGCGAGATCCTGGTCAGCGACTCGGTCGCGCCGGCCGAGCTGGTGCCGCTGGCGGAGAACGGCATCCTCGGCGCCGTGCTGACCAATGGAAGCCCGCTGTCGCACAGCGCGATCCTGGCCCGGTCGCTGCGCCTGCCGATGGTGGTCGGCGCGGACGACGCGCTCGGCTCGATCGGCGACGGCGACCTGATCCTGATCGACGGCGACCACGGCGAAGTCGTCGTCCACCCCAATGCCCAGGACATCGCGCGCTACCGCAACTGGCAGCGCGAGCAGATCCAGCTCGGCAAGCGGCTGGCCCGCCTGCGCGACGCGCAGACCGAAACCCGCGACGGCGTGGCGATCCGCCTGCACGCCAACGCCGAGATGCCGGCCGACATCGCACGCGCACGGCTCTGCGGCGCGGCCAGCATCGGCCTGTACCGGACCGAGTTCCTGTTCCTGCAGCGCAGGGAGATCCCGGGGGAAGAGGAGCAGTTCCTCGCCTACCGCGACCTGGTGCTGGGCATGGGCGGCCTGCCGGTGACGATCCGCACCCTGGACGTGGGTGCCGACAAGGCCGACGCGTCGGGCCTCGCGCTGGAGGACGAACCCAATCCTGCGCTCGGCATCCGCGGCGTCCGCCTGGCGCTACGCCACCCCCAGCTGATGATCACGCAGCTGCGCGCGATCCTGCGCGCATCGAGCTACGGGCCGGTGCGCATCCTGGTCCCGATGATCACGCTGGTCGAGGAAATCCTGAGCGTGCGGCGGATGCTGGACGAATGCGCGCGCGACCTGCGCTCGACCGGCCACGAAATCGCCGGCCATGTCGAACTGGGCGCGATGATCGAGGTCCCGGCGGCGGCGATCGCGCTCGGCGGCATGATCCGCCACGTCGACTTCATCTCGATCGGCACCAACGACCTGGTGCAGTACACGCTGGCGGCCGATCGCGCCAACGACAATCTCGGCACGCTCTACGACCCGCTGCACCCCGCCGTGCTCAAGCTGCTGGCGCAGATCATCGCGATCGCCCGGCGCGCCAAGCGGCCGGTCACGCTGTGCGGCGAGATGGCCGGCGACACGCGCTACACGGCGCTGCTGCTGGCGCTCGGCCTGACCGACCTCAGCATGCATCCGGGCGTGCTGCTGGAAGTCCGCGACCAGATCGGACGTCTGGAGCATGCCGCGCTGCGCCGCCAGGCGCCGGTCCTGCTGCGCGCCACCAATCACGCGCGCATCACCGGCGTGCTGCAGCGCATGCAGGCCTGAGCGGAATGACGGCGTCCACCCTGTTCGCGCGGCTGCGCGGCCGTCCGCTCGCCGCCTGGATCGAAAGCGGTCGCGACAACATGACGCTGACGCGCCTGCTGGCGGCGGTCGCGGTCCTGTTCGGGCACAGCTACGCGCTGGCCGGCCTCGGCATGGCCGAGCACGATCCGGTGCGGCGCCTGCTCGGCCAGACCTACAGTCATTTCATCGGCGTCATGATGTTCTTCACGATCAGCGGCCTGCTGATCACCCTGGCCTGGCAGCGCCGTCCGCAGCTGGCGTACTTCCTGCGCTCGCGCGCGCTGCGCATCCTGCCGGCGCTGCTCGCGTGCGTGGCCGTGTGCGCGCTGCTGCTGGGCGCCGTGTTCACGTCGCTGCCGATCGCCGACTATTTCTCCGCGCCGGCCACCTGGCGGTACATCACCGGCAACGCCAGCCTGATCGACCTGCAATGGCGCCTGCCGGGCGTGTTCGCCGCGAACCCCACGACCGACTACGTCAACGGCTCGCTGTGGACCTTGCCGGTCGAGGCCGGGCTCTATCTGGCCGTGGCCGTCGTGGGCGCTGCCGGGTTGCTGACCCGGCGTACCTGGCTGGCCACTGCCGCCGTCGTCCTGCTCGCCGGCGGCTGGCTCTACCGGCCGCTGACCGGTCCGGAGCCGGTCGGGATCGAGACCGCCCTGATCGCGTTCTTCGCGTTCGGCGCCCTGTGCTGCATCAACCGGCACTGGCTGCCGTTGTCCGGCGCCCTGCTGCTGGCGATCATCGCCGCCGCCTGGATCGCCTACGGCACGCCGCTCTACCAGCCGCTGCTGGCGCTGGCGATCGCCTACGGCACGCTCTGGCTGGTCTATGTTCCGCGCCTGCCGCAATGGCGCCTGGGCGATCTTTCGTACGGCACCTACCTGTGGGGGTTTCCGGTCCAGCAGGTGCTGATCGCGACGACCGACCTGCGCGAGCCGCTGCTGATCTTCGCCGCCTGCCTGCTGCCGACGCTGGCGCTGGCCGGGCTGTCCTGGCACGCGATCGAACGCACGGCACTGCGCCTGAAGCAGCCCGCGCGCAACGCCGCGGCCTGACCGGCCTTTCGCGCCCCGCCGGAGCTGGGATAATCGCTCCTCCGCCGGGCGTGCCCGGTCCCTGCAGGAGTGGTCTTGGCATCGGCGATCCGCCCACGCACCTCCCGTCGCCCGCGCTGGCAGCGCCTGTTGCGCTGGGCCGGCGCAATCGTGCTGGCGGCCTGGATCGCCAGCGTGCTCAGCGTGCTGGTCCTGCGCTTCGTGCCGCCGGTGACGTCCGCCTTCATGGTGGCGCGCTGGATCGAGGCAGGCGCCGAGGGCGATCGCCGCTTCACGCTGGACTACCGCTGGCGGCCACTGGCGGACATCTCGCCGAACCTGCCGATCGCCGTGGTCGCCGCCGAGGACCAGAAGTTTCCGGACCACCGCGGCTTCGACCTTGCCGCGATCCGGTCGGCGATCGACGCCGCCGACGAAGGCGGCCGCCTGCGCGGCGCCAGCACGATCAGCCAGCAGGTCGCCAAGAACCTGTTCCTCTGGTCCGGGCGCAGCCTCGTGCGCAAGGGCCTGGAGGCCTACTTCACGGTACTGATCGAAACGCTGTGGCCCAAGCAGCGGATCATCGAGGTCTACGTCAACATCGCCGAATTCGGCGACGGCATCTACGGTGCCGAAGCGGCGGCCCGCCACTACTTCGGCAGGCCCGCATCGGCGCTGGACGGCCGCCAGGCCGCCCTGCTCGCGGCGGTGCTGCCCAATCCGCGCCAGTACCGCATCGATCCGCCGTCGCCGTTCGTGCGCCAGCGGGCCGGCTGGATCGAACGCCAGATGCGTCAGCTCGGCGGCCCGGCCTATCTCGGCCTCGACCGCTGACGCGGAGGGTCGCCACCCACCGCGGGCCGGCGCCGGAACGCGTTACGGACGTTGAGGCAGGGCCGGTTGTGCCGCCGCGTCGGCCGGCCTGAAAACCAGCTCCCGCTGCGGCAGGCGGATGCCGGCCGCGTCGAACCGCTGCTTGATCGCCAGCAGCAGGTCCGACTGCACCACGCCGACGTCGCCGGAACGCACCCAGGGCCGGACCGCGAGCTTCAGGCCGCCCTCGGTCAGGCCCAGGGCCAGGACCTCGGGCGCCGGGCTTTCCAGGATGCGCGAATCGGCCTGGACGATCGTACGGATCTCCTCGATCGCCCGGCCGATGTCCTCCTGCGAGCCGATGTCGAGCAGGAGCTCGATCCGCCGCGTGGTACGCGCGCTGGCGTTGACGATCGCGTCGCCGGCGACCTTGCTGTTGGGCAGGATCACTTCGCGGTTGTCGGCAGTCAGCAGGTGGGTGTGCATCAGGCTGACGTTCTGCACGGTCCCGCTGACGCCCGCGACCTCGATCGACTGGCCGATCCGGAACGGGCGGAACACCATCAGCAGCACGCCGGCGGCGATGTTCGACAACGAGGCCTGCAATGCCAGGCCGATCGCGAGGCCGGCCGCGCCGAGCGCGGCGAGCAGCGAAGCGGTCGGCACGCCGAGCCGGTCCAGTACCGCCACGGCCACCACCGACAGCAGCAGCACGAAGACGACGTTGCGCAGGAAGTCGCCGAGCAGCGGATCGGCCCCGCTCCGCGACAGCATGCGGCGCAACCCATCGGCGAGCCGCCGTGCGATGCGCCAGCCGATCAACAACAGCAGCAGGGCCAGCGCCAGCTTCAGCGACCAGTCCGCCACGACGGCCAGCGGATGATCCGACTGCAGCCACCGCATCACGCGTTCGAGGTAGTCCATGCGCCTATCCTCTCATCACCGGTGGCGCCGGATCGAGCCTCTTCGCGGCCGCGGCACGGCCGGGCTTCGGGCACGCCGACACGCCACGGCCGGCGCGGCCCGGGCAATGCCCGCTTCGCGCGCGGCCCGCCCGGGGATCGATCACACGGTCTAGGGATGAGCCGGACCCACGCGGTAGCATCTGCGACCTGCCCGCTCCCTGGAGTCCGTGTCATGCGCTTCCTGCACAGCATGCTCCGCGTCCGCGATCTCGACGAGTCGCTGGACTTCTACTGCACTACGCTCGGCCTGGTCGAGACCCGGCGCGTCGAGAATCCGGCCGGCCGCTTCACGCTGGTCTTTCTGGCCGCCCCCGGCGACCAGGGGCGCGGCGAGATCGAGCTGACCTGGAACTGGGACGCGGAGGACTACGGCGAGGCGCGCAACTTCGGCCATCTCGCCTTCGAGGTGGAGGACATCCATGCCGTCTGCCGGCAGCTGGCCGCTGCCGGCGTCACGATCAACCGGCCACCGCGCGACGGCCGCATGGCCTTCATCCGTTCGCCCGACCGGATCTCGATCGAGCTGCTGCAGAAGGGCCCGGCCCTGACGCCGATCGAACCGTGGCTGTCGATGCCGAACACCGGGCACTGGTAGCGGCCGAACCGGGTCCGCGACCTGCGCGACGCCGGCGATCGGCGCGCGCCGCCGCTACGTGCCGTTTGGGCCTCAGTGCTTGGGCGTGAACAGGTCCAGTCGCGAGCCGTCGGGCAGGCGCACGTCGAGCTGGCCGGCCATCTCATTGAGCGCGAGCACCCGCGGGCACAGGGCCTCCGCGCGCCGCTCCAGGTCGGCGCTGCTCTTCTCGACCGCCTGCTCGACACCCTTCTCGATCGCCTCGGCACGCGCCTCCAGTTCCGCCGCCGCGGCCTCGTCGCCGGTGAACGCGATCTTCAGCGCCTGCGTGGTGACGTTGCCGACCAGATCGCCGATCAGTCCGGCCACGGCGGTCTCGACCAGGCGTTCGACCTCCGCATCGCTCCAGTCCTGGCCGGCGTCGATCCGGCGCCCGAGGTCGGCAGCCAGCCGCTGCATGCGCATCGCCTTGGCCCGGGCGTCGGCCGGATCGCTGGCGAACGCGGCATTGACCTGGGTCACCGCATCGAACGCGACGCCGATCGCCTGGCGCGCGATCGCCTTGACCTCGGGCAGCAGGTCGCGGACACCACGCTCGTAGTCGCGCACGCGCTGGCGGTCGGCGGCGCTCAGGGCCACGTCACTGCCGTCGACACGCAAACGGCCGTCGGCGAGGACGATCTCGGCCGGCTGGGCGCCGCTGCGCGAGAACACCAGTTGCTGCGGCTCCACGCGCAGCGAATAGCCGCTGTGCAGGTCGCAGACGCTGATGTCGGCCGAAGCCGCCGGCGCCAGCAGCGACGCCGCCAGCACCAGCGAAGCCAGGAACAGGGTACGGATGGACATGGGTGGCTCCTCGGGTCGGGTAGCGCCTTGGATGCCGACGATGCCCGATCGGTTTAAGCGGCGAATGTGCAATCGGCCAGGATGACCTTCGGCACGGGCCGGCGTGCGCCGCGCCGCCGGCAGGCTGTCGAGAAACAGCCTGCCAGTGCGAGCCAGGGGAGGATCGCTACCGAATCGATCGCACAAGCGATCGATTCGGGGAGAAGGTGCGCAAGCTCTGCTTGCGCCGTTCGATTGGGGAACGGGCAGCAGCCCGTTCTCAACACGCTGTTAGAGCGTGATCGCGTTCGGCGGATGCCCGGCGCTGGGGCCGTGACCGAGGGCCGCCAGGACGTTGTCCGCGGCCATCGCCACCATCGCGCGCCGCGTGGCCAGGCTGGCACTGGCGATGTGCGGCGTCAGCACGACGTTGCCTGCGGCGAGCAGGCCCGGATGCACGGCCGGCTCGCCCTCGAAGACGTCGAGCGCGGCACCGGCCAGCCGGCCGCCGGCGAGCGCCGCGGCCAGTGCGGCATCGTCGACGACGCCGCCGCGCGCGATGTTGACGAGGAAGGCCGTCGGCTTCATGCGCGCCAGGGCGGCCGCATCGATCCGGTGGCGGGTCGCCGGCGTATACGGCAGGGCCACCACGAGGTGGTCCGACTCGCGCAGCAGCGTCTCGAAGTCCACCCAGCGCGCCCCGCAGGCCTGCTCGAGGTCGGCCGCCAGCGCCTGCCGGTTGTGGTAGAGCACCGGCATGCGGAAGCCGAGCGCGCGCCGGGCGATCGCCTGGCCGATCCGGCCCATCCCGAGGATGCCGAGCGTGGCGCCGTGCGCGTCGGTGCCGAGCAGGCGATCGAACGACCAGCGCTGCCAGTGGCCTTCGCGCAACCAGCGTTCGGCCTCGGTGACCCGCCGCGCCGCGCCGAGCAGCAGCGCGAACGCGAAGTCGGCGACGGTCTCGGTCAGCACGTCGGGGGTATTGGTGGCGACGATGCCGGCCGCATGCAGGGCGGCGAGGTCGAGGTTGTCGTAGCCGACGCCGACGTTGGCGACCAGCTTGAGCCGGCCGGCGCCCGCGATCGCGGCGGCATCGACGCGTTCGCCGATCGTGACGATCGCGGCGTCGGCCTCGCGCAGGCCGGCCGCCATGTCCGCAGCGCTGCGCACGCCCTCGACCGGCTCGACGATCAGCTCGGCATGGGCGGCGAGCGGCGCCAGCGCCTCGGCGAACAGCGGCTGGGCGACCCAGATCCGCGGCCGCCGAGGGTTCACGCCCGGCTTCCCGGCACGCGTGGCGCGACCTCGCCCACATCGCCGCACTGCGCCCGGTGCCGCAGCGCCTGGTCGATCAGCACCAGCGCCACCATCGCCTCGGCGATCGGCGTGGCCCGGATGCCGACGCAGGGGTCGTGGCGGCCGATCGTGCGCACCTGCACCGGCTCGCCGGCCAGGTTCACGCTGCGGCCCGGCACCAGGATGCTGGAGGTCGGCTTCAACGCGATCGACGCGACGACCGGCTGGCCGCTGGCGATGCCGCCGAGGATGCCGCCGGCATGATTGGACAGGAAGCCTTCCGGCGTGATCTCGTCGCGGTGCTGCGTGCCGGTCTGCGCGACGGCCGCGAAGCCGGCACCGATCTCCACGCCCTTGACCGCGTTGATCGACATCAGCGCGGAGGCCAGCTCCGCGTCGAGCTTGCCGTACACCGGCTCGCCCCAGCCGACGGGCACGCCGTCGGCCACCACCGTCACCCGCGCCCCGACCGAATCGCCGGCCTTGCGTAGCGCGTCGACGTAGCCTTCCAGCTCGGCGACCATGTCCGGGTCGGGCCAGAAGAACGGATTGTCCTCGACCGCGTCCCAGTCGAACCGGCGCGGCACCAGGGCACCGATCTGCGCGAGATGGCCGCGCACGCGCACACCGTAGCGCTCGGCCAGCCACTTCTTCGCGATCACCGCCGCGGCGACGCGCATCGTCGTCTCGCGCGCCGACGAGCGGCCGCCGCCGCGCGGGTCGCGGATGCCGTACTTGTGCCAGTAGGTGTAGTCCGCATGGCCGGGCCGGAAGGTCTCGGTCAGCTCGCGGTAGTCCTTCGAGCGCGCATCGGTGTTGCGGATCAGCAAACCGATCGGCGTCCCGGTGGTGCGGCCTTCGTAGACGCCCGAGAGGATCTCGACCTCGTCGGCCTCGCGACGCTGCGAGGTATGCCGCGAGCGCCCGGTCGCCCGCCGGTCCAGGTCGGCGCGGAAGTCCTCCGGCGCGATCGCCAGCCCGGGCGGGCAGCCGTCCACGACGCAGCCGATCGCCGGCCCGTGGCTCTCGCCGAACGTCGTGACCGTGAACAGCGTGCCGAAGGCGTTGGCGGCCACGGTCAGCCCCGCGCGGACGCCGCGCTGGCGATGGCGTCGGCGTGCTCGACCAGGTCGGCCCGGTCGAGCAGGAAGACGCCCATCGCGCCGACGTTGAATTCGATCCAGTTGAACGGCACCTGCGGCAGCAGCGCGACGAGCGCGTGCTCGCTTTCGCCCACCTCGACGATCAGCACACCCTCGTCGGTCAGGTGATCGGCCGCCTCGGCCAGGATGCGCAGCGCGAAATCCAGGCCGTCGCCGCCGGCGGTCAGTCCCAGCGCGGGCTCGTGGGCGTACTCGGCGGGCAGCTCCGCGAACTCCTGCTCGGTGACGTACGGGGGATTGCTGACGATCAGGTCGTAGCGCTCGCCGGCGACCGCGCCGAACAGGTCCGATCGCAGCGCGCGCACGCGCGGCCCGACGTGATGGAACGCGATGTTCTCGGCAGCCAGCGCCAGCGCGTCGTCGCTGACGTCGATCAGGTCCACCTGCCAGTCCGGATGGTGCACGGCCATCGCGATGCCGATGCAGCCCGACCCCGTGCAAAGATCGAGCGCGCGCTCCACGGCGCGGTCGTCCAGCCACGGCGAGAAGCCGCTGCGGATCATCTCGGCGATCGGCGAACGCGGCACCAGGGCCCGCGGATCGGACTTGAACTTGAGGTCGGCGAACCAGGCCTCGCCGGTCAGGTAGGCCACCGGTGCGCGCTCGGCGATGCGCCGCTCGACCAGCGCCAGCACGGCGGCGCGTTCCCCGGCCGTCAGCTTGGCCTGGCCGTAGGCCGGCGACAGGTCCGGTGGCAGGTGCAGCACGTGCAGGACCAGGTGCGTCGCTTCGTCCAGCGCGTTGTCGTAGCTGTGGCCGAAGGTCAGGCCGGCGGCCCCGAAGCGGCTGGCGCCATAGCGGATGAAGTCGACGATGGTCGCGAGTTCGGCGGTCATTGACGAAGCGGGGTGCGTTGGAAGGTCGCACAGTATAGGGGGTGGCGCCCGCTATAATCGCGTGATGACCGCCCAACGCCACGCCGGACGCCTGTCCGTTTCGACCCTGATCGTGCTCGCCGCCGTGGCCGCCGCGGTCGGCCTCTGGGCCGGCAGCCGCTGGCTGGGCGCGGAGGCCGCGCGCGACCTGCCGCCGCTGCGCAATGCCCTGCTCTATCCGCAGCCGCGCCAGGTACCGGCCTTCACGCTGCACACGCCCGACGGCGCGACGCTGACGCCGGCCGACTGGCGCGGCCGCTGGACCGTGGTGTTCTTCGGCTTCACCCATTGCCCGGACATCTGTCCGACCACGATGGCCACCTTAAAGCGGGTCTGGGATCGGCTCGGGACCGAAGGCCGTACCGACCGCGCACGCTTCGATTTCGTCTCGGTCGACCCGGAGCGCGACACGCCCGAGATCCTGGCGCGCTATGTCGGCTATTTCAGCCCCGACTTCGTCGCCGCCACCGGCAGCGACGAGCAGCTCACGCTGCTGACGCGCGGGCTCGGCATGATCTACGCCCGCGGCCCGCTCGAGAACGGCACCTACTCGGTGGATCACAGCGCCTCGGCCGTGATCGTCAATCCGGAGGGTCACGTCGTCGGCCTGTTCCGTCCGCCGTTCGAGGCCGACGCGATCGCGGCCGACCTCGCCACCCTGATGGACCACGCCCGATGAGCTTCTCCCTGCTCGTGCAGCACCTGCTGCCGCACCGCCTGCTGTCGCGCCTGGTCTACTGGGCCACCCGCTGGGAGCTGGCTCCCTGGAAGGACTTCCTGATCGGCCAGATCACGCGCCGCTACGCGGTGGACATGAGCGAGACCGAACAGCCCGACCCCTTCGCCTACCCCCACTTCAATGCGTTCTTCACGCGCGCGCTGAAAGCCGGCGCGCGCTCGTTCGACGCTCCCGCCGACGCCCTGCTGTGTCCGGCCGACGGGCGGGTCAGCCAGGCCGGCCTCATCGCCGACGGGCGCATCCTGCAGGCCAAGGGGCAGTCCTACACGGCCGGCGAACTGCTCGGCGACGAACTGTCCGCGGCGCCGTACCGCGACGGGCGCTTCGCCACGGTCTATCTCGCACCGCGGGACTACCATCGCGTCCACATGCCGCTGTCCGGCACCCTGCGCGAGACCGTCCACGTTCCCGGCCGCCTGTTCAGCGTGGCGCCGTTCGCCGTCGCCGGCATCCCGCGCCTGTTCGCGCGCAACGAGCGCCTGGTCTGCCATTTCGACGGCGACAAGGGTCCGTTCGTGGTGGTGCTGGTCGGCGCCATGCTGGTGTCGAGCGTGACCACGGTGTGGAACGGCCTGGAGATCCCGCCCTATGCGTCCCGGCCGATCCGTCGCGACTGGCGCGGCCGCGGCCTGCACCTGCCGCGCGGCGCCGAACTGGGACGCTTCAACATGGGATCGACCGTGATCGTCCTGCTGCCGCCGGGGCCGGCGCTCGACGCCGGCTTGCAGCCGCTCGTGGCGGTGCGCGTCGGCCAGCCGATCGGCCGGTTCGACTAGCCGGCGCCGCGATCCGGCGACCTGGCAGCCCCCGGCGCAGGGACGGCGGGGTGGATCGACCGCCGCCCCGAACCGGCCGCTCCAGGCCGATGCGCGGCCCGAATATCGTGTCCTCGACCGTACCTGCGGTTTGCGCGTCAAATTGTGACGATTGCTGACATTTTGTGACTTGATCAACAGCCACTCGCAGGCGACGCGAGCTAGAATTCCGCCCGGCCGCAGGGGTATGTCCGGCCTGTCAACGGGAGTTCTTCATGCGTCTCGTGATCCGCATCATCGCCCTAAGCCGCGCCACCCAGCTTCGCCGGCAGTTCCGTGAAGTCGACAAGGCGATCGAAGAACTGACGCCCAACGCCCGCAAGCAGCTGGCCGCACTGACGATGCGGGAGTTCTCGGCGGCCAGCAAGAGCGAGTTCCCGCACCTGTACGCCACGCCGGCCGAGGACAAGTACCGTCCCTGGGGCGCCGGCACCGAGATCGGCCTGGAGCGCATGCGCTCGGAGAATCCCCAGGTCCGCATGCGCGGCATCGCGCTGTGGCTGACCGTGGCCTACCACGAGACCAAGGATTCGCCGTTCGAGCGCCAGCAGGAAATGCACCGCCTGGTGCTGCGCGCCCTGCGCGCGCTGAAGGAAACCGTGCCGCCGGCCGAACTGAACCAGTGGTTCGGCGCCGGCGCCAAGGTCGCCTGACCGCCGTCACCACGCGCCATGCGGCGGCCGGTGACCGGCCGCCATCAGCGCCTCACCGGCTCGAACAGCCCGGCAACTGCAAGGTCTGCCCTGCACGGATCGCGTAATGCGGCGGCCGGATGCCGTTGGCGCGGGCGATGTCACCCGGCGTGCCGCATCCCGTGCGCCGGGCGATGGCGGCCAGCGTATCGCCCTTGCGGACCGTGTAGTTGCGCTGCTGCGTGCGCGCCGTCGCGCGGGCGGTCTCGCGCGCCGCGGCCGCGACCGCCCGGGCCGGGACGGCAGCGTCGCGCAGCTCACCGGCCAGGGTGCGCCAGGGTCCGGTCTCGCAGCTGGCGGCATAGACGGCTTCGAGCTGGACCGGGACCTCCAGCCGTGTACCGGGCGGCTGGCGCTGCTGCGGATCGAAGCGCGGGTTGAGGTTGCGCAGCGTGCGGAACCAGCCCTCCGGCGCGCCGCCGGACTGGCCGAGGCAGACCGTCAGCTCGTTGATCGACGCCGGATGCTTCAGCACGATCTCGCCGGGCCGGCCGTCGATCCGCGGGAACTCCAGGTTGTAGCGGTCCGGATGCAGGAACAGCCAGGCGGCCGCCAGCACCATCGGCACGTAGTCGCGCGTCTCCACCGGCAGGGTCGCGTAGAGCTTGGGGTCCCAGAAGCTGGCACTCGGGCTGCCGCCCGCCAGGCGCCGCATCCGCCCTTCCCCACCGTTGTAGGCCGCCAGCACCAGCTCCAGATTGTTGTTCAGGGCGGCCAGTTGCTCGTTGATGTAGGCCGCGTTGGCGCGCGCCGACAGCCCCGGATCGAAGCGCTGGTCGAACCCGTCGACCGTGGTCATGCCGAAACGCAGGCCGGTCGCGTACATGAACTGCAGCGGCCCGGACGCGCCCGACCGGGACACGGCGTGGACCTTGCCGCCCGACTCCTTGGCCATGATGCCGAACAGCACCGCCTCCGGCAGGCCGGCCTTGTGGTACTCGGGCCACATCCGGTAGCGCATGTACTGGTAGTTGACGTAGGCGGCGACCAGGTTCGGGCGGTACTGGGTCAGCCACTGCTCGATCGCCGCCTTGACGGTGCTGTTGACCGCGATGACCTCGGCCAGCTCGCGCCCCTTCAGCAGGGTGATCGAACGCTCCAGCTCCGGCAGCGCCGCAACGACCGGCGAGGACTCGCCCGGCCCCGGCACCGGCTCGCCAGGCGCGTCGCCGACGCTGCCGCCGTCGGCGATCGGCTCGGCATCGACGAGGCCGTCCACATGCAGGCGCAGCAGGCGGTCGAAGGTCGAATCGAAGCGATCACGCTCGCAGCCGGGCGTGCGGCTGCACAGCGCGCTGGCCGCGCGCAGGTCGTCCAGCGCCGCCAACGTCTCGGTGCGCGCGCGCTCGGTTTCGCCGTCGCGCGCAGCGGCCAAGCCCGCCTCGTAGCGGCGGCCGTCGGCTTCCAGTCGCGCATACAGCGCGTCGACGCCGGTTTCGTTGACCTTGCCCGGCACGCTGCTGCCGCTGCGCGGGGAAGTGCCGGCACAGCCGGCGGCAACGGCCAGTGCGGCGACGATCGAGATTCGGATCGGCAGGATCATCGGTGGACTCCGGCGTAGGATCGCGCAACGTTACCGGCCGACGCCGGTGCCGGCAACCGCCGACGCCGGCGCGCCGCGACGCCGATCGCCACCGGCCGGTTCGACCGGCACCGCTTGCGACTACAATCGCCCGGTCCGCGCCCGCCATCCGAAGGAAACCCGACGTGAGCCAGATCCTGATCGGCAAAGGAGAGACGGAGGTCTTTCTCGAGACCCCGTACGCCAATCGCCACGGCCTGATCGCCGGCGCCACCGGCACCGGCAAGTCGGTGACGCTGATGCTGTTGGCCGAAGGCTTCAGCAAGCTCGGCGTGCCGGTCTTCCTGGCCGACGTCAAGGGCGACCTGGCCGGTCTCTGCCAGGCCGGCCAGATGAACGACAAGCTCAAGGCGCGGCTGGACAAGTTCGGCTTCGAATGGACCCCCACCGCCAATCCGGTGGTGTTCTGGGACATCTACGGCAAGCTCGGCCACCCGGTGCGCGCGACGGTCTCGGAAATGGGGCCGACCCTGCTGGCACGGCTGCTCGAACTCAACGACACGCAGTCGGGCGTGCTCGAAGTGATCTTCAAGGCCGCCGACGACCAGGGCCTGCTGCTGCTCGACCTCAAGGACCTGCGTGCGATCCTGGGCTACGCCGCCGAGAACGCCAAGGCGATCTCGCAGCAGTACGGCCTGATCGGCACCGCCTCCATCGCGGCGATCCAGCGCGCGCTGCTGTCGCTGGAACAGGCCGGCGGCGAGTCGTTCTTCGGCGAGCCCGCGCTGGAACTGGCCGATTTCATGCGCCAGGACATGAGCGGCCGCGGCATCGTCAACGTGCTGGCCGCCGACCAGTTGATCCTCAAGCCGAAGCTGTACTCGACCTTCCTGCTGTGGCTGCTCTCGGAACTGTTCGAGAAGCTGCCCGAGGCCGGCGACCTCGACAAGCCCAAGCTGGTGTTCTTCTTCGACGAGGCGCACCTGCTGTTCGACGATGCGCCGGCCTCGCTGGTGCAGCGCATCGAGCAGGTCGTGCGCCTGATCCGCTCCAAGGGCGTAGGCGTCTACTTCTGCTCGCAGAACCCCGACGACGTGCCGCCGGTGATCCTCGGCCAGCTCGGCAACCGCGTGCAGCATGCCCTGCGCGCGTTCACGCCGCGCGACCAGAAGGCGGTCAAGGCCGCCGCCGAGACCTTCCCCCCGAATCCGAAGATCAAGGTCGCCGAAGCGATCACCCAGCTCGGCGTCGGCGAGGCGCTGGTCTCCACCCTGCACGCCGGCGGCGTACCGACGCCGGTCGAGCGCGCCTTCATCGCCTCGCCCGGCTGCCGCATCGGCACGATCGACGAGGCCGAGCGGGCCACGGTGCGCTCACGCTCCCCGGTCGGCGGCAAGTACGACACCGCCGTAGACCGCGAGTCGGCCTTCGAGCTGCTGGCCCGGCGCGCCGAGGAGGCCGCCGCGACCGAAGCACCGGACGCGACCACGGCCAAGCGCGCCGGCAAGCCCGACGAAGAGCGCGGCTGGATGGACGCGATCAAGGACGCGGTGCTCGGCACCAAGCGCCGCCAGGGCATCCTCGAGACGATGAGCAAGACGGCCGCGCGCAACGTGGCCGGCCAGATCGGCCGCCAGATCGGCGGCGCCAACGGCGCCAAGATCCTGCGCGGCGTGCTCGGCTCGATCATGAAGCGCTGATGCCCGGCCTGAAGCGGCAGCCGGCACCCGCCCTGCCGGAGCCGTCGCCATGAGCCGCTGGCGACCGGCGGCAGCGCCGTCGACCGCCGTCATCACGGCGGAGGGGCATCGCCGGCTGCGCGAGCAGCTGGACCTGCTGTGGCGCGTGCGGCGACCGGAGGTCGTCACCGCATTGGCGGCCGCCGCGGCCGAAGGCGACCGTTCGGAAAACGCCGAGTACACCTACCGCAAGAAGCAGCTCGGCGAGATCGACCGGCGGCTGCGCTACCTGACCAAGCGCCTCGAATCGCTGAAGGTCGTTGATGCGATGCCGGCCGATACCGGCGCGGTGTATTTCGGCGCCTGGATTCTGGTGGACGACGAGGACGGCGAAAGCCGCCGCTACCGCATCGTCGGTCCCGACGAGACCGATCCGCAACGCGGCTGGATCAGCCTCGATTCGCCGCTGGCGCGGGCGGCGCTCGGCAAGCGCGAGGGTGATGCATTCGAGGTGCAGCTGCCGGCGGGGCCGGCGCGCTTCGAGATCGCCCAGATCCGCTACGACGCACCCTCGGGCGACTGACCGGCGGCCAGCCGCCAGTCGGCCAGCTCGCGCAGCACCGTCGTGGCGTAGGCACCCGACTCCAGCGCGAAGGCGACGGCCAGGGTCGTCGCATCCTCCCAGGACCATTCCAGATCGGCGACGCGCAGGCGCAGCGCTCGGCGCTCCTGCTCCAGTCCAGCCTGCGCCAGACCATCGGCCAGTGCCGGATCGGCCGCGGCGATCGACGCTTCCAGCGCCTGCACGTCCGCTTCGCTGCGCAAGGCGCCACGCCCCCACAGCGGTCCGGTCGGGTGGATGTCGCCGCTCGCCAGCCGTTCCGCCAGTGTGGCGTCGAACGCAAGCGGGCCGAAGATCGCGTGGGAACCATCGAGCATCCAGACCTCGCCCGGCACCGCGCGATCCCAGTTGCCGGCATCCACGCGCCGGCCCAGCAGGCGATTGAACAGCACCGACCGCGCCGCCGACAACGCGAAGCCGCGCAGGTGGCGCGGCAGGCGCTGCCCGGCGAAGAGCTGCCGCGCCAGCACGAGGTTGTCACCGTCGCGACCGAAGCGCTGCTCGCCGAAGTAGTTGGGTACTCCATGCGTCGCGATCGCGGCGATGCGCGCGCCTGCCAGGTCGCGGTCGCCGCCCACTTCGCGCAGGCGCAGCCGGAAGCGGTTGCCGCGATGCGCGCCGCGCTTGAGCTTGCGATCGTGGCGCACAGCCTCGAGCACGCGCACGCCCGGGATCGCCAGCGCGGACCAATCCGGGTCGGCGCGTCCCGGCAGGTGCAGCGACAGCCACTGGCGTGTCACCGCATGGCGGTCCTTGAGACCGGCATAGCCGACGCCCACCGGGGCCACACCGGCGAACGCGCCGAGCTGCTGGGCGACCCAGTCGGTGTTCGCGCCGGTCTTCTCGACGTGGACGAAGAGATGCTCGCCACTGCCGGCCGGCTCGAAGCCGAGCCGCTCCTCGACCACGAAATCGGCCGGCTCCACGCGCAGGGCGCCGGTCAGCACCGGCCCGCCGTGGGCATAGGGCGAGGATTCCATCAGGCGTCCGGCTCGACGCGGGCGACCAGCTCGCGCAGCGCCGGCGGATCGGCCGGCTCGACCGCGATCGCCGGACGCCGGCGTTCGAGCAGGACCACCGCGAACGCGGCGATGCCCTCGCCGCGCCCGGTGAAGCCGAGCTGTTCGGTGGTGGTCGCCTTGACGCTGACGTCACCGACCGCGCATCCCATGTCGGCGGCGAGGTTCTCGCGCATCGCCTGCGCATGCGGGCCGATCCGCGGCCGCTCGCAGACCACGGTCAGGTCGGCATTGGCCAGCGCGTAGCCGTGTTCGATCATCAGGGCCGCGCAGTGCAGCAGGAAATGACGGCTGCCCACATCCTTCCAGCGCGGGTCGGTCGGCGGGAAATGGCGGCCGATGTCACCGAGCGCCAGGGCGCCGAGCAATGCGTCGCACAGCGCGTGGATCACCACGTCGCCGTCCGAATGCGCGACCAGGCCGTGCGTGTGCGGCACGCGCACGCCGCCGAGCATGACGTAGTCGCCCGCACCGAATGCGTGGACGTCGAAACCCTGGCCGATGCGCATGCGCTCTCCGTTCGCTTCAGGACACCGTGGCCGAGGCGTCGCGCGCCATCCGCCGCAGCAGGAACTCGGCCAGCACTCGGTCCGCCGGCGTGGTCACCTTGATGTTGTCGTCGGCTCCCTCGACCAGCAGCGGCCGGAAGCCCAGGCGCTCCATCGCCATTGCCTCGTCGGTCGCCTCGATCCCGGCGGCACGCGCCGCGGCGAGCGCCGCCGACAGGTCGCCCCGACGGAACAGCTGCGGCGTGAACGCGCGCCAGCGTGCATCGCGCGGTTCGGTCGCGCCGACCCGTTGCTCGCCGTCGGCGCGCTTGAGCGTGTCGCGCAGCGGTGCGGCCAGCAGCCCGCCCCCGGCCGGTACGCCCAGGTCGATCAGCCGCTCGATGTCAGCGGCGCGCACGCAGGGGCGCGCCGCATCGTGCACGAGCACGAAATCGTCCGACCGCACCGAATCGGGCAGCGCCGCGAGGCCGGCCAGCACTGAATCGGCCCGGGCCGTGCCCCCGGTCGCCGTGCGCAGCGGCGTCCCGGCCGGCTTGTCGAGGTCCGGCCAATACGGGTCCGCCTCCGCGAGCACGACCAGCAGCCCGGCAATGCGCGGCTGCGCGGCCAGCCGCTCGAGCGTCCAGGCCAGCAATGGCCGGCCGTCGATCGGCACGTACTGCTTGGGGACCTCGCCACCGAAACGCAGGCCGCGCCCGGCGGCGACCACCACGCACCAGCAGGCGACCTGCGCGGCCGCGGTCACTTGCGCTCGCCCGGCTTCGGGCCGGCCGGTTCCACCACGTGATAGAAGGTCTCGCCGGGCTTGATGAGGCCCAGCTCCGAACGCGCGCGTTCCTCGACCGCCGCATTCCCGTGCTTGAGGTCCTCCACGTCCGCCGCCAAGGCGTCGTTGCGCGCCTTGAGCTTCTCGTTCTCGGCCCTCTGCTCGGCGATGCGCGCCTCGAGCGTCCAGATGTCGCGCATGCCGCCCTGCCCGGTCCACAGCTTGACCTGTAGCGCGATCAGCGCAATCAGCAGCAGCAGGGCGGCGTAGCGCAGCACGACGGCGTATCAGCGAAAGTCCGGCAGGTTCGGGAAGGCATCCCGGCCGGCATAGCGCGCTGCCGCACCGAGGGCTTCCTCGATGCGCAGCAGCTGGTTGTACTTGGCGACGCGGTCCGAGCGGCACAACGACCCGGTCTTGATCTGGGTGGCCGTCGTCGCGACCGAGAGATCCGCGATCGTGGTGTCCTCGGTCTCGCCCGAGCGATGCGAGACGACCGCAGCGTACTTCGCCGCATCGGCCATCGCGATGGCGTCGAGCGTTTCGGTCAACGTGCCGATCTGGTTGACCTTGATGAGGATCGCGTTGGCGATGTGCCGGTCGATGCCTTCCTTGAGGATCGCCGTATTGGTGACGAACAGGTCGTCGCCGACCAGCTGCACGGTCCGGCCGATCTTCTCGGTCAGCAGTTTCCAGCCGTCCCAGTCACCCTCGGCCATGCCGTCCTCGATCGTCAGGATCGGGTACTTGGCGCTCCAGCCGGCCAGGAAATCGGCGAACTGCTCCGGGCTGAGCACCTTGCCCTCGCCTTCCAGGTGGTACGCCCCGTCCTTGTAGAACTCGGAACTGGCGACGTCGAGGCCGAGCCAGATGTCCTTGCCGACCGCATAGCCGGCCTTGGTGACGGCTTCGAGGATCGTCTCGACCGCTTCCTCGTTCGAGCGCAGGTTCGGTGCGAAGCCGCCCTCGTCGCCGACCGCGGTGGAAAGGCCGCGGCCCTTCAGCACGGTCTTGAGCGCGTGGAAGATCTCGGTACCGGCACGCAGCGCCTCGGCGAAGCTCGGCAGGCCGACCGGCAGCACCATGAACTCCTGCATGTCGACGTTGTTGTCGGCATGCGCGCCGCCGTTGACGATGTTCATCATCGGCACCGGCAGGCGTGCCGCACGGTCGCCGGCCAGGTACTTCCACAGCGGCAGCCGCCGCGACGCCGCGACGGCATGCGCGTTCGCCAGCGACACGCCGAGCAGGGCATTGGCACCGAGGCGGCCCTTGTTCGGGGTGCCGTCGAGCGCGATCAGCTTGGCGTCCAGCCCGCGCTGGTCGTCCGCATCGAAACCCGCGAGCGCCTCGGCGATCGCCGTGTTGACGTTGGCGACGGCGTTCTTCACGCCCTTGCCGAGATAGCGTCCCTTGTCGCCGTCGCGCAGCTCGACTGCCTCGCGCGAACCGGTCGATGCGCCGGACGGCACCGCGGCACGGCCGAACGAGCCGTCGGCCAGCGTGACTTCGGCCTCCAGCGTGGGATTGCCGCGCGAATCGAGGATTTCACGGGCGTGGACGTGTTTGATGAGCATCAGAAAAAGGTTCCAGGACGGTGATGAAGATTCATTCGAAACCGTGGGCAAAGATCGACTCACCCACGCCAGCGAAGATGTATACCGCACCGGTGCCCCGAGGCACGCCCTCGACTACCGGTCCGAGCTGATCGCCCACGATCACGTCGCCTCCGACCACGGCGAAAGTCAGTCCATTGCCGTAGGCCTCCGGATCCGACAGGACGTGCGTACGAACGACACGTGGCTCACTGAGCGGTGCCGAATAGAAGGTACGGAAGGTGTCGCTGCCGATCACCATCGTCGATGCGCTGCAAGCGAGGCTCCGACCAAACCAACGATCAGCCTGAGTCAAGACGGCGGGAGCGGGCCGATTGGAGCTCCATTGCGACGGGTCACCCTCGAAGATGTCCACGCGCCCGCCCCATCCCACAGGAACCGAGGAGGCCGTGATCGCCACCGTCGAGACAGCCAGGCGTTGACCGCACAGCGCTACGGCATTGCCAAACCAAGCGCCTTGTCCGACCGAAGACGTGATCAGCGAGAGATGTGTCCACTCGTCGCCGACGGGCGCGAACACGGAAACCGCCCCATAGGCCGCGCCGGGGCGGGCTAGCGGATCGCTCGTCACCAGCCAGCGGCTGCTCGCCGCGAGCGCCTTTCCGAACTGGGTCGACGAATAAGGCGGAAGAAGCGCGTGCGGCGAAACCCAAGACCCGTTCTCACGGCGAAAATCATAGAGCTGGCGATGGGTGATATCGCCTTCGCCGGACATTCGCACGAGACCGACCAGCAGCGAGTTCTCAGAAACGGCCAGATGGTGGATGTACCCGGCGCTACCGGGAGCCGGCGAATCCAGCCGTTGGTCGAACACCCAGCCATCGGCAGCACGCCGGTACACGTCGATGTAGTTCGGCCAGCCCGTCACCTGGGTGTTCCGGTTCGCCACTGCCAGCCAGGAGTCGCCCATCGCGAGTCGATACCCGTAGGAATCCGTATCCGTCGACACGAGATGCTGCGTCAATCGCCATTGCCCACCGGAACGTCGGTAGATCGAAACGTACCCGTCGCCAGCCGGCGCAGAAACGGCCAGTTCGCGTTCGTTGGCCGCAATCGCTTCTCCGAAGCCGTGGCTGGCATACCCGGCGGGCGGCTCCGGCAGCAGCTTCTGGTACTGCGCCAAGGCCGCTTCAGGTGACAGCATCAACGAGGTTGCCAGCAGCAGCCCGCGCATCATCCCCGTACTCAACGTCGTCATGAGCCTACCCCCATCTTTAGGATCCCAGCATCCCGACGCGATGGTAGTTCACTCGGCCCGGGCGAGCACGCGCTTGGCTACACCGTCAAGCTCGACCAGGGTCTCCAGCAATCCGGCCATCTTGCCGAGCGGCCAGGCGTTGGGGCCGTCGCTGAGCGCCTTGTCCGGCTCCGGATGGGTTTCCATGAAGATGCCGGCGATGCCGACCGCGACCGCGGCGCGCGAAAGCACCGGTACGAACTCGCGCTGGCCGCCGGACTTGCCGCCGGCGCCGCCGGGCAGCTGGACCGAATGGGTCGCGTCGAAGACCACCGGACAACCGGTCTCGCGCATGACGCTGAGCGAGCGCATGTCCGACACCAGGTTGTTGTAGCCGAAGCTCGCGCCGCGCTCGCAGACCATGATCTGCGGATTGCCGGTGGACTTGGCCTTGTCGGCGACGTGCTTCATCTCCCACGGCGAGAGGAACTGGCCCTTCTTGACGTTGACCGGCCGGCCGACGCTGCAGGCACGCAGGATGAAGTCGGTCTGCCGGCACAGGAACGCCGGCGTCTGCAGGACATCGACGACATCGGCGACCTCCTCCATCGGCGTGTACTCGTGCACGTCGGTCAGCACCGGCACGCCGATCTGCCGCTTGACCTCGGCGAGGATGCGCAGGCCTTCCTCGATACCCGGGCCGCGATGGCCGCTGATCGAGGTGCGATTGGCCTTGTCGAAGCTCGACTTGTAGATGAACGGGACGCCGAGGCGCCCGGTGATCTCCTTGAGCTGGCCGGCGGTGTCGAGCGCGAGCTGCTCGGACTCGATCACGCAGGGGCCGGCGATCAGGAACAGCGGCTGGTCGAGGCCGACCTCGAAGTCGCAGAGCCTCACGCCAGGCTCTCCGAGCCGGTGTCGGCGAAGCGTTCGGCCGTGCGCACGGCACGGTACTCGCGCGCCGCGCGGATGAAGCCGATGAACAGCGGGTGGCCGTCGCGCGGCGTCGAGGTGAATTCCGGATGCGCCTGGCAGCCGATGAACCACGGGTGGTCGGCCAGCTCGATCATCTCGACCAGCAGGTCGTCCATCGACTTGCCGGACACGACCAGCCCCAGGTCCTCGAAGGCCTGGCGGTAGCGGTTGTTGAATTCGTAGCGGTGGCGATGACGTTCGCGCACGACGTCCTTGCCGTAGAGCTCGCGCGCCAGCGTGCCGGCCTTGAGCCGGCATTCCTGCGCGCCCAGCCGCATCGTGCCGCCGAGATCGGAGGACTCGTCGCGCTTCTCGACCTCGCCGGAGCTGGTGGTCCACTCGGTGATCAGCGCGATCACCGGATCGCGGCAGCTCTGGTCGTTCTCGCTGGAGTTGGCCGCCTCGAGCCCGCCGATGTTGCGCGCGAAGTCGACCACCGCGGCGTGCATGCCGTAGCAGATGCCGAAATACGGCACGCGGTTCTCGCGAGCGAAGCGTGCGGCCGCGATCTTGCCTTCGAAGCCGCGCTTGCCGAAGCCGCCCGGCACCAGCACCGCGTCGACGCCGCCGAGCACCTCCTCGCTGCGGCGCTCGACGTCCTCGGACTCGACCCAGCGCAGGTTGACGCGGGTGCGCTGCTTGATGCCGCCGTGGCGCAAGGCCTCGCCGAGCGACTTGTAGGCGTCCTTGTGCTCGACGTACTTGCCGACGATCGCGATCGTGACCTCATCGCGCGGGTGCTCGATCGCCTCGACGGTGCGCTCCCATTCGGAAAGATCCGCCGGCCGCGCCTTGAAGTTGAGCCGGTCCAGGACGATGTCGTCCAGGCCCTGCTGGTGCAGCCACAGCGGCAGGCGATAGATGATGTCGACGTCGATCGCGCTGATGACCGCCTTCTCGGGCACGTTCGTGAACAACGCGATCTTGCGCCGGTCCGACTGCGGCAGCGGCTGCTCGCAGCGGCACAGCAGGACGTCGGGCTGGATGCCGATCGAGCGCAGCTCCTTGACCGAGTGCTGCGTGGGCTTGGTCTTGATCTCGCCGGCGGCCTTGATGAACGGCACCAGGGTCAGGTGCATGAACATCGACATTTCCTGGCCGTGCTCGGTGCGGATCTGGCGGATCGCCTCCAGGAACGGCAGCGACTCGATGTCGCCGACCGTGCCGCCGATCTCGACCAGGGCGACGTCGTAGCCGCTGGTGGCCTCGTAGATGCGGTGCTTGATCTCGTCGGTGATGTGCGGGATCACCTGCACGGTGGCGCCCAGGTAGTCGCCGCGGCGCTCCTTGGCGATCACGCTCTCGTAGATCTTGCCGGTGGTGATCGAGTTCTTGCCGGTCAGCCGGGTGTGGATGAAGCGCTCGTAGTGGCCCAGATCCAGATCGGTTTCGGCACCGTCGTCGGTGACGTACACCTCGCCGTGCTGGAACGGGCTCATCGTGCCCGGATCGACGTTGATGTAGGGATCGAGCTTCATCATCGTCACGCGCAGCCCGCGCGCCTCGAGGATGGCAGCCAGTGACGCGGCCGCGATGCCCTTGCCAAGCGAGGACACCACGCCTCCGGTCACGAAGATCAGGGGAGTCATGAAAAGCTATCCGCAGGAAAACCCTATTCTACCGGCTGGGCGCCGGCCCCGCGAGGGTTGACGGCGCCGGCAATTGTCTTTCCACAGCATCCCGGGCCCGTGGCACGGCGACGCACGCGGCGCCTGTACCTGCCGGTTCATTTAACGGCACATGAACAACGGCACCGGCGGCCTTTGCTAACGTCGGTCCCGGTCGCGCCGCAAGGGTGGCCTCTCCACACCACCCTGCCGAGCCCCGCCCGATGCGAAAGCACCCCGCGCGACTGCGCTTTTTCCCTGTAGGCCTGCTGACGCTGGTCCTGATGCCGGCGGCCGCTGCGCAGGGATCCACCGTGGACTGGGCGAGCGGTCCCAGCCTGGAAGCGCTGCTGGGGATCGAACCGCCTGCCGTCCTGCAGGCCTCCCTGGTCGCCGTACCTGCCGAAACGGCATCGGCGGGCCTGACGGCCGACGAGAAGCCCGGGCACCTGCTGATCGCACTGGCCAAGCAGCTGCGCGACATCCGCTACCGGCGCGGCGGCTCGAATCCCAAGACCGGCTTCGACTGCAGCGGCTTCGTCCGCTACGTGTTCCAGCATGCCCTGGGCGTCAGCCTGCCGGCCGGCTCCGCCGCGCAGTTCCGGGTCGGCGACACGATCGACCGCCGCGACATGCAGCCCGGCGACCTGGTGTTCTTCCGCATTGCCGGCAAGCGCATCTCGCACGTCGGGATCTACGTCGCCGAGGGCCGTTTCATCCATGCGCCCTCGGCCGGCAAGGTCGTACGCGTGGACAGCCTCGAACAGACGTACTGGGCGCGACGGTTCGCCGGCGCCCGGCGGCCCGAGGCGATCGCCCGCACCTGAGCCGGCCTGGGCTAGACGTCGATCGGCGCCTGCGGCGCCCGAACGGCATCGTCCCCGAGCCGCCAGAAGATCGCGGCCGACAACGCGCTGAGCAGCCCGATACAGACGAACGTCGCCTGGAAGCCCGCCAGCACCGACACCTCACCGCCCGCCACGGACAATCCGGAGAAGAACGCCAGCAGTCCGCTGGCGATCGCGACGCCGAGGCTCATCGACAGCATCATCACCATCGACAAGGCGCTGTTGCCGCTGCTGGCCAGGGTTCCCTTGAGATCACGCAGCGCCACCGTGTTCATGGCGGTGAACTGCAACGAGTTGACCGCCCCGAAAGCGGCGAACTGCACCACCAGCAGCCACACCGGATGCCCGGGCCCGATCAGGCCGAAGCTCGCCATCGCCAGGCCGACCAGGAAGGTATTGACCACCAATACGTTGCGGTAGCCGTAGCGGCCGATCAGCCACACCGCCGGGCGCTTGATGAACATGCTGGCCGCCGCGACCGGAATCATCATCAACCCCGCCTGCAGTGCCGAGTAGCCGAGCGCGACCTGCAGCAGCAGCGGGATCAGGAACGGCATGCCGCTGCTGCCGAGCCGCGAGACCAGGTTGCCCGATACCCCGACGCGAAACAGGCGAACGTCGAGCAGTGCCGGCGGGAACAGCGGCTGGGTGGACCGGCGGGCATGGCGGGCGTAGGCGAGGATCGCCAGCACGCCGACCCCGAACAGGCCGCACAGCACGCCGTAGCCGCCCCGCCGCAGCGGCAGGCCGTCCAGCGCCAGCAGCACCGCGACCATGCCCGTCGCCAGCAGGACGTAGCCGCCCAGGTCGAAGCGGCGCCCCGGCTCGCCGCGCAGGTCCGGCATCACCCGCACGGCCCAGACCAGCCCGACGAGGCCCATCGGCAGGTTGATCAGGAAGATCCAATGCCACGAGGCGGCCTCCACCAGCCAGCCGCCGAGCGTGGGCCCGATCATCGGGCCGGCCAGTCCGGGCATCGTCACCAGGCTCATCGCGCGCAGGAAGCCGGCGCCGGGAAACGTCCTCAGTACCGCCAGCCGGCCGACCGGCAGCAGCATCGCCCCGCCGATGCCCTGGACGATGCGTGCGCCGACGATCTGGGCGAGGCTCTGCGACAAGGCGCAGCCGAGCGAGCCGAGCGTGAACAGGACGATCGCGGCCAGGAACACCGCGCGGGTGCCGAACCGGTCGGCCAGCCAGCCCGACGCCGGGATCAGGATCGCGACAGTCAGCGAATAGGCGATCACGACCGCCTGCATGCGCAGCGGCGACTCCCCCAATCCGCGCGCCATGGCCGGCAGGGCGGTATTGACGATCGTGGTGTCGAGCATCTGCATGAACACCGCGATGGCGACCAGCCAGAGCAGCGAATCACGCGGCGGCGATGGGTTCATCGCGCCATGATGATCGATTCGTCCGGCGCCGTCTTGACCCCGCCGCCCGCTATGCCCATCCTGCCCGGCTTCGCCGTAGCCCCGACCGTTCATGAGCAGCCGCTACAACGCCGCCGACATCGAAGTCCTCTCCGGGCTGGACCCGGTCAAGCGCCGCCCGGGCATGTATACCGACACGGCCCGGCCGAACCACCTGGCGCAGGAGGTCATCGACAACTCGGTCGACGAGGCGCTGGCCGGCCACGCCCGCACGATCGAGGTCGTGGTGCACGCCGACGGCTCCGTGACGGTCGGTGACGACGGCCGCGGCATGCCGGTGGACATCCATCCGGAGGAAGGCATTCCCGGCGTCGAACTGATCCTGACGCGGCTGCATGCCGGCGGCAAGTTCTCCAATCGCAACTACCAGTTCTCCGGCGGCCTCCACGGCGTGGGCGTCTCGGTCGTCAACGCGCTGTCGCAGCGCGTCGAGGTCACGATCCGGCGCGAAGGCCAGGTCTACCGCATGGACTTCAAGGACGGCGACCGGGCCAGCGAGCTGGCCGTGGTCGGCTCCGTCGCCAAGAAGCAGACCGGTACCACGGTGCGCTTCTGGCCGGACCCCAAGTACTTCGACTCGCCGAAGATCTCGCTGTCCCGGCTCAAGCACGTGCTGCGCGCCAAGGCGGTGCTCTGCGCCGGCCTGACCGTGCGTCTTTCCGACGAGGCCAGCGGTGAAAAGGAGGAATGGTTCTACGAGGACGGCCTGCGCGACTACCTGCGCTCGATGGTCGGCGACGCCGAGCGGCTGCCGGAGGAGCTCTACGTCGGCGCGCAGCAGCGCGAGAAGAGCGCGGTCGACTTCGCCCTCGCCTGGCTGCCCGAGGGCGAGCTGACGCAGGAAAGCTACGTCAACCTGATCCCGACCGCGCAGGGCGGCACCCACGTCAACGGACTGCGCACCGGCCTGACCAATGCGCTGCGCGAGTTCTGCGATTTCCGCAACCTGCTGCCGCGCGGCGTCAAGCTCGCGCCCGAGGATGTCTGGGACCGGCTGAGCTTCGTGCTGTCGCTGCGCATGCAGGAGCCGCAGTTCTCCGGCCAGACCAAGGAGCGCCTGTCCTCGCGCGATGCCGCCGGCCTGGTCGAGAACGCGGCCCATGACGGCTTCTCGCTGTACCTCAACCAGCACGTGGCGATCGGCGAGAAGATCGCGCAGCTGGCGATCGAGCGCGCCGCGCTCCGGCTCAAGGCCGAGAAGCAGATCGTCCGCAAGAAGGTGACCCAGGGACCGGCCCTGCCCGGCAAGCTCGCCGATTGCGCGTCGAGCGACCTGTCGCGCACCGAGTTGTTCCTCGTCGAAGGCGATTCGGCCGGTGGCTCGGCGCGCCAGGCGCGCGACAAGGATTTCCAGGCGATCCTGCCGCTGCGCGGCAAGATCCTCAACACCTGGGAAGTGGAGTCGACCAGCGTGCTGGCCTCGCAGGAAGTGCACGACCTGGCGGTGGCGATCGGCTGCGATCCGGGCAAGGACGACCTGGCCGGCCTGCGCTACGGCAAGGTCTGCATCCTGGCCGACGCCGACTCGGACGGCCTGCACATCGCCACCTTGCTCTCCGCGCTGTTCCTGCGCCACTTCCCGGCGCTGGTGCGCCGCGGCCACGTCTTCGTCGCGATGCCGCCGCTGTTTCGCGTGGACGTGGGCAAGCAGATGTTCTACTGCCTCGACGAGAGCGAGCGCGACGCGATGCTCGAGAAGATCGAGCGCGAGAAGATCCGCGGCACGGTCAGCGTGACCCGCTTCAAGGGCCTGGGCGAGATGAATCCCTCGCAATTGCGCGAATCGACGATCAATCCCGACACGCGCCGCCTGGTCCAGTTGACCGTCGGTGACGGCGAGGACGGCACGCGGCCGCTGATGGACATGCTGCTCAGCAAGAAGCGCGCGTCCGATCGCAAGGCCTGGCTCGAGGAAAAGGGCGACCTCGCCTCGCTCGAGGTCTGACAGCCGCCGCGGCGCATCGCGCGGCCTTGCGCTGCCGGCGGATTCCGTCGCCCGCGATGTCGCCGCTGGCGCCGGATGCTTCCGGCGCCGGTCCCGCTGCGTGGGGCGTAAACTGGACCGATGAAGCCGATCGGCCACCCGTCACCGGCCCCGTCCGACCGGCGACGCGCCCCCGGGCATTCGCGCCCGCGCGGTAGCGCATCGCTCGCATCGGCGCCCACCCTGCCCGGCCAACCCGACCTGGACGATCTCCTGGCCAGAATCCGGGCCTGCCGCGTCTGCGCATCCTCGCTCCCGCTCGGTCCGCGGCCGGTCGTGCAAGCCGGCCCCACGGCACGCCTGCTGATCGTCGGCCAGGCACCCAGCGCGCGCGTCCATGCCAGCGGCGTACCCTGGGACGATGCCAGCGGCCGCCGGCTTCGCGACTGGCTCGCGCTCGACGCTGCGCGCTTCTACGATCCCGGAGCGGTCGCCATCGTACCGATGGGTTACTGCTACCCGGGCCGGGGCGGTGGCGGCGACCTGCCGCCGCGGCGCGAATGCGCCGAGCTCTGGCTGCCGGCCCTGCTGGCGCGGCTGCCGGCGGTGGAGTTGACCTTGCTGATCGGCGGGTACGCCCAGCGGCATTTCCTCGGCACGGCGCGCAAGGCCGGGTTGACGGAAACCGTGGCCGCCTTCGCCGAATACGCGCCGGGCTATCTGCCGTTGCCGCATCCCTCGCCGCGCAATACCGCCTGGCTGCAGCGCAACCGCTGGTTCGAAGACCGCCTGCTGCCGCACGTGCGTCGCCGCGTACAGGCCACGCTGGGCGCGCCCTCCGGCGTGGCGCCGTGAACGCCCCCGGGAAAGC